>DATHAK010000237.1:0-29039 GCA_035296685.1 Blastococcus sp. | reverse complement strand
GCCCCTTCTGATCGGCCTCCTGCCGGGCGAACGCGGCCTGTACGCGTGCCGCCGCACGCCCCTCCGGTGTCTCGAGGTTAAGCATCCCCTGGCAGGTCACCACCCGCAGGCGAGTGACCCCGTCCACCAGCTCGATGAGGTGCTCCATCTCGACCGGCTTGCGGAGCAGCCGATCCACGGCCCATGACACCACCGTGTCGATCTCGCCGCGCTCGACCCGCCGCATGAGGGCGGTGTAGGCGGGGCGCGGCTTGCCGCTCGACGCGCTCACGTCGTTGTCCCGGTAGACGTTGGCGTCCTCAACGGTCCACCCTCGGCGCGCGACCTCGGCCCGGCAGGCGGCCTCTTGCCGGGCAATGCCCAGACCCTCGTCGTCACCACGCCGGATGCCCGTGTCCTGGCTCATCCGAAGGTAGAGGGCCACCCTTGGAGGTGCGGCGTCGGCCTCTCGTGGGACGTAGCGGCGTCGCGTGGCCACGGTCATGCGGCAATAGTAGCAGTAGAGCCGACTTGTGGCACGGGTTCTCCTTCGACCGGGCCAGGACCCGGGCGACCGGCATCTTCGACGTCGCCCTGCGCGTGTTCGAGGCGGCGGACTCCGAGGGTGTCTCGCCGGCGGTCGCCGCGGACCGCCTGGCCGAGGAGCGGATCGCCTCGGTGGGGCGCCTGGCCACCATCCGCCTGCCCCGCTGACCCAGCCGAGCGATCATGATCACCACGCGCTGAGGGTTGGCAGACGGGGCTTCCGGGCAGCCGTCAGCGCGTTCTGGTCGACGGCCTCCCCTCCCGGGGGAGGGACGTGTGCTCGGGCTGCATCCGTGTCGTAAGGTTGTCCGAGACATAGTCACTCAGTCGGGGTCGCCAGGCGGGCCGCATCAGCCGCTGGCTGGGCCTCCGCACTCCGTAACGAGGGGGTCGAGCCAATGGGGCGCGGCCGAGCGAAGGCCAAGCAGACACGCGTGGCCCGTGAGCTCAAGTACAGCTCACCCAACACCGACCTCTCCGCGCTGCAGCGGGAGCTCGCTGGTTCCACGCCGTCCTACAGCGCCCCTCCGGCGCCGACGGACGACGAGGACGAGGACGACGAGTACGCCGACCGCTGGGCGGACGACGACGCGGACGACGACTGGGCCGCCAGCCCTCGCTGACCGGCTGACAGACCGCCGTCGGCCCCGTCCAGAGGCTCGTCCCGAGCGTGCGAGGGATGAGGGGGACGGGGTCCCCTTTCAGCGGTAGGTGCCGACCAGGGTCGCGGCGTCGTCGCCGTCCCGGCGCTCGACCGAACCGACCACCCAGGACGGCACACCCGCGGCGGTCAGCTGCGCCACGGCGGCGTCGGCCGCGTCCGCGGCGACGGCGGCCACCATGCCGACCCCGCAGTTGAACGCGCGCTCGGACTCGGTGCGCGGCACGCCGTGCTCCTCGAAGAGCCGGACCGCGGCCGGCAGTTCCCAGGTGCGGCGGTCGAGTACCGCGGTCAGACCGTCGGGGACGACGCGGGCGGTGTTGCCGGCCAGCCCGCCGCCGGTGATGTGCGCGAAGGCGTGCACCCGCTCGACGCCGAGCCGGCCGACCAGCGCCAGGCAGTCGCGGGCGTAGATGCGGGTGGGCTCCAGCAGCTCCTCGCCCAGCGGGCGGGGAAGCCCGGCGGGGGTGGCGTGCAGGTCGAGCCCGGCGGCCGTGACCACCCGGCGCACCAGCGAGTAGCCGTTGGAGTGGAAGCCGGACGACGCCATGGCGATGACGGCGTCTCCCTCGACGACCCGCTCGGGCCCGAGGACGGCGTCGGCCTCGACCACGCCCACGGCGGTCGCGGCCAGGTCGTACTCGTCGGCGTCCATCAGGTCGCCGTGCTCGGCGGTCTCCCCGCCGACCAGCGCGGCCCCGGCCTGCGTGCAGCCGGCCGCGATGCCGGTGA
Organism: Blastococcus sp.; assembly: GCA_035296685.1. Classification (GTDB taxonomy): domain Bacteria; phylum Actinomycetota; class Actinomycetes; order Mycobacteriales; family Geodermatophilaceae; genus Blastococcus_B. Next base: position 27,121 of record DATHAK010000237.1, on the reverse strand, counting down.
CGATGGCGGCGATGCGCTCGGGCACGACCTTGCCGCAGGCCACGTAGTCCTGTAGGAACAGCGGCTCGGCGCCGCAGGCGACCAGGTCGTCGACGACCATCGCGACGAGGTCGATGCCGACGGTGTCGTGGCGGTCGAGCTGCCGGGCCAGGGCGATCTTCGTGCCGACGCCGTCGGTGGAGCTGGCCAGCAGCGGCTTGCGGTACTTCGCGGTGTCGAGGGCGAACAGGCCGGCGAAGCCGCCGAGGCCGCCGACGACCTCGGGCCGGTTGGTGCGCTCGACCGCCGCCTTCATGAGCGTGACGGCGCGCTCCCCCGCGTCGATGTCGACGCCGGAGGCCGCGTAGGTGAACTCGCTCATGGACGGGTGAGCGCGTCCTCGGCGCCACCCGGCACCGTGGCGCTGCCGGCCTGCCGGCCGGTCCAGCCGCTGACCGACCGCTGGTCCTCGAGGACCGGGATCGGCAGCTGACCGCGTCCTTCGAGGACGTACTTGCCGAGCACCTCCGACTCCCCCAGCGAGATCGGGTACCGGCCGGTGAAGCAGGCGGTGCACAGCCGGCTGGCCGGCTGCTCGGTCGCGGCGATCAGGCCCTGCTCGGAGACGTAGCCGAGGGAGTCGGCGTTGATCGAGGCCCGCACGCCGTCGACGTCGAGGCCGTTGGCGACCAGCTCCGCGCGGCTGGCGAAGTCGATCCCGTAGAAGCACGGCCACTTCACCGGTGGTGAGGAGATGCGCACGTGCACCTCGACCGCGCCGGCCTCGCGCAGCATGCGGATCAGCGCGCGCTGGGTGTTGCCGCGCACGATCGAGTCGTCGACGACGACCAGCCGCTTGCCCCGGATGACGTCGCGGAGCGGGTTGAGCTTCAGCCGGATGCCCAGCTGACGGATGGTCTGCGACGGCTGGATGAAGGTGCGCCCGACGTAGGAGTTCTTGACCAGGCCCAGCCCGTAGGGGATGCCCGACGCCTCGGCGTAGCCGACCGCGGCGGGCGTGCCCGACTCGGGGACGGGGATGACCAGGTCCGCCTCGGCCGGGTGCTCCTTGGCCAGCCGGCGGCCGATCTCCACCCGCGCCGCGTGCACGCCCCGGCCGCCGATCGTGGTGTCGGGGCGGGCGAGGTACACGTACTCGAACACGCAGCCCTTGGGCTCGGCCACCGCGAAGTGCTGGCTGCGCAGGCCGTTCTCGTCGATCGCGATGAGCTCGCCGGGCTCGACCTCGCGCACGACCGAGGCCCCCACGATGTCCAGCGCCGCCGTCTCGCTGGCCACCACCCAGCCACGCTCCAGCCGGCCCAGCACCAGCGGGCGGACCCCCTGCGGATCGCGGGCGGCGTAGAGGGTGTCCTCGTCCATGAACGTGAGGCTGAAGGCGCCGCGCAGCTGCGGCAGCACCTCCATCGCCGCCGCCTCGATCGAGAGGTCGGGGTGGGCGGCGATCAGCGACGTGACCAGGTCGGAGTCGGTGGTGGCGCTGAAGACACCGTTCACACCGGCGTCGGCCGCCATGACCGCGAGCTCCGCGGTGTTGACCAGGTTCCCGTTGTGGCACAGGGCCAGGCCGGTGCCGGCCGCCGTCGTGCGGAAGGTCGGCTGGGCGTTCTCCCAGGTCGAGGCGCCCGTCGTGGAGTAGCGGGTGTGGCCGACGGCCAGGTGGCCGCGCAGGCTGCCGAGGGTCGCCTCGTCGAACACCTGGCTGACCAGCCCGAGGTCCTTGTAGACGACGACGGAGGCACCGTCGGACACCGCGATCCCGGCCGCCTCCTGCCCGCGGTGCTGGAGCGCGTACAGACCAAAGTAGGTCAGCTTGGCGACCTCCTCCCCCGGCGCCCAGACACCGAAGACGCCGCAGGCGTCCTGGGGACCGGGAGATTGGGGATCGAGGTCGTGCGTCAGCCGTCCATCACCGCGAGGCACCTGTCGAGGGTACCGGCGCGGGCGACGCTCCCGGGGGCCGGTGGGGTGAAGGTGGCCACTGTTCGGCCTGTCGCCAGAGGGGCCGTCCGGGCGTCCGTGAGTCATGCTGAGGTCGCGGGAGAGGAGAATCCGATGCCCAGCGACCGACCCGACCCCAGTGAGTTCCTCGCGCAGGCCCAAAGGATGCTGCGCGAGCTGTTCGGCGACCGGCAGACCGACGAGGACCCCTGGGCGGAGGCGACGCGCTCGGCGCGTTCGTCCCGCGTCCGGGAGCCCAGCGCGGAGGAGCAGCGCGAGAATCTCACCTTCGCCCTCGCGACGCGCGCCGTCGAGGCGCTCGAGGACCTCGCGCTGAACGTCGCCGCCATCCGCCAGCGGCTCGAGCGCACGAGCACAGACGGCCCGGGAGCCGACGAGGACGACGCGACCAGCGGCTGACCCCTCGCAGGCGTGCTCAGCCGATGTTCGGCAGCTCCGCGCCGATCGTCGTGTCGTCGCCGTGCCCGGTGCGGACCATCGTGTCGGGCGGCAGCGTCAGCAGCTCCGCTCGGATCGAGTGCTCGATCGTGCCCCGGTCGCTGAAGGACCGGCCGGTCGCGCCGGGACCACCGGAGAAGAGCGTGTCACCGGTGAACACCGTGCCCAGATCCCGCGCGTAGAGGCAGACGCTGCCCGGCGAGTGACCGGGGGTGTGGCGCACCTCCAGCTCCAGGCCGGCGACCTCGAACCGGGTGTCCGACGTGAGGGGGTGGTCGGGCTCGGCGTCGGGGTGGACGACGTCCCACAGCATGCGGTCCATCGGGTGGAACCAGATCGGGGCACCGGTCGCCTCCCGCAGCGCCACCGCCGCGTTGATGTGGTCGTTGTGGCCGTGGGTCAGCACGATCGCGCGCACCCGCCGGCCGCCGACGGACTCGACGATCGGGCCGGCGTCGTGCGGCGCGTCGATCACCAGCACATCGTCGTCGTCCCCGACCAGCCAGACGTTGTTGTCGACGTCGAAGTCCTGACCGTCGAGCGAGAACACCCCTGGGACGACGAGCTTGTCGACCCGCGCGGCCATCAGAAGACCACCACGCTGCGCAGGACCTCGCCCTCGTGCATCTTCTCGAAGGCCGCCTCGACGTCGTCCAGGCCGATCGTCTCGGAGACGAACGCGTCCAGGTCGAACCGGCCCTGCAGGTACAGGTCGATCAGCATCGGGAAGTCGCGGCTGGGCAGGCAGTCGCCGTACCAGGAGGACTTCAGCGCGCCGCCGCGGCCGAACACCTCGATCAGCGGCAGCTCGATCTTCATGGTCGGGTTCGGGACGCCGACCAGGACGACGGTGCCGGCCAGGTCACGGGCCAGGAAGGCCTGCTCGTAGACGGCCGGGTGGCCGACGGCGTCGATCGCGACGTCGACCCCGAAGCCGCCGGTCAGGCTCTTGATCGCCTCGACGGGATCGGTCTCCTTCGAGTTCACCGTGTGGGTGGCCCCCATCGCCTTGGCCCACTCGAGCTTCCGGTCGTCGATGTCGACGGCGATGATCGTTCCGGCGCCGGCCAGGCGTGACCCGGCGATGGCGGCGTCCCCCACCCCGCCGCAGCCGAAGACGGCGACAGAGTCGCCCCGGCTCACCCCGCCGGTGTTGATCGCCGCACCCACGCCCGCCATGACGCCGCAGCCGAGCAGGCCGGCGGCCGTCGGCGGCGCGGCCGGGTCGACCTTGGTGCACTGCCCGGAGTGCACGAGGGTCTTCTCCGCGAACGCCCCGATGCCCAGCGCCGGCGAGAGCTCGGTGCCGTCGGCGAGGGTCATCCTCTGGGCGGCGTTGTGGGTGGCGAAGCAGTACCAGGGCTTCCCCTTCGCGCAGGCGCGGCACTGACCGCACACCGCCCGCCAGTTGAGGATCACGTGGTCGCCGACCGCCACGTTCGTGACGCCCTCGCCGACCGCGGAGACGACGCCGGCCGCCTCGTGGCCCAGCAGGAACGGGAAGTCGTCGTTGATGCCGCCCTCGCGGTAGTGCAGGTCGGTGTGGCAGACCCCGCACGCCTGGACGTCGACGACGGCCTCGCCGGGGCCGGGGTCGGGCACGACGATCGTCTCGATGCTCACGGGGGCGCCCTTGCTGCGGGCGACGACGCCCCTCACCTCGTAGGCCATGGCGCGAGCCTAGGTCGGCGCAGCCCCGGCCACCCAGGTGGGCACCGCGGCCGCTCGCCGGTCACGCCGGCGTATCGATCGGCAGTTGAACGCGCGAGTACCGGCACATCGTCGTAGCGTCCGACCGGCTTCACCGTGAGCCATCCGGTCGCGCCCAACAGGCTGGCCGTCGTCCGTTCCGTCCGGACGTCGTACGTGGCAGTTCCGAGCTTCCTGGCCCGCGAGCGCATCATCGCGAAGCCCGGATTCAACCGATGGCTCATCCCGCCGGCGGCCCTCGCCGTCCACCTGTGCATCGGCCAGGCCTATGCGACCAGCGTCTACAAGACCGCCCTGGTCAACCACTTCGACACCAGCCTGACGGCGATCGGGATCATCTTCTCGATCGCGATCGTGATGCTGGGACTCTCCGCCGCGGTGTTCGGCACGTGGGTGGACCGGAACGGCCCCCGAGCCGCCATGTTCACCGCCGCGGTGTTCTGGGTCTCCGGCTTCCTGGTCGGGGCGCTCGGCATCTACACCCGCCAGCTGTGGCTGCTCTACCTCGGCTACGGCGTCCTCGGCGGCATCGGCCTGGGCATCGGCTACATCTCGCCGGTCTCCACGCTGATCAAGTGGTTCCCCGACCGGCCCGGCCTGGCCACCGGCATGGCGATCATGGGCTTCGGCGGTGGCGCGCTGGTCGCCTCACCCCTGTCCCGCCAGCTGATGAGCTACTACGACGCCGACTACGACCCGAGCGTCGCCGACTCGGTGCCCGCCGGCTCGGCCGTCGGCGCGCTGTTCCTGACGCTCGCGGCGCTCTATCTCGTGTTCATGATGTTCGGCGCCTTCCTCGTCCGCGTGCCCGCGGCGGACTGGCGGCCGAAGGGCTTCGACCCGTTGACCGTGAAGCAGAAGGCGCTGGTCACGACGGAGAACGTGTCGGCGAACAACGCGATCAAGACCCCGCAGTTCTGGCTGCTGTGGACCGTCCTCTTCTGCAACGTCACGGCGGGGATCGGGATCCTGGAGCAGGCCTCGCCGATGATCCAGGATTTCTTCCGCACCGGTGAGGGGTCGCTGGTCGCGGCCTCGGCGGCCGCCGGTTTCGTCGGCGTGCTGTCGCTGTTCAACATGGGCGGACGGTTCGTCTGGTCATCGACGTCGGACTTCATCGGCCGCAAGCCGATGTACATGATCTACCTCGGCGTCGGGATCCTGCTCTACATCGTGCTGGCGACGCTCGGCAGCACGGCGACCTGGATCTTCGTCCTCACCGCGGCGCTCATCATCAGCTTCTACGGCGGCGGGTTCTCGACCGTCCCGGCGTACCTGCGCGACCTGTTCGGCACGTTCCAGGTCGGCGCCATCCACGGCCGGCTGCTGACGGCCTGGTCGGCGGCGGGCGTGGCCGGCCCGCTGATCATCAACGGCGTGCTGGACGCGCGGGGCACCCCCGGCCAGCTCGTGGCCGGTGACTACCGGCCCGCCCTGTTCATCATGGTCGGCCCCCTCGCCGTCGGCTTCGTGGCGAACCTGCTCATCAAGCCGGTGGACGCGAAGTGGCACGAGTCCGAGGACGCCGTCGAGCAGTTCACCCACGAGAACCCCACCCAGGAACGGAGCGCCGCCCGATGAGCTCGACCGCGTCGACGGACGACCGTCGCCCGACCACGCACACCCCGGCGGGGCTCATCGCCTTCGCCTGGACGCTGGTCGGGGTCCCGCTGGCCTACGGCCTGTTCCAGACCGTCAAGACCGCCGCCAAGCTGTTCACCGGCTGATCGGACGCAACGGCAGCCAACCGCTCAGGTCGGCGCGGTTGCCGCTGGCCACCACCTGGCCGGCGGCGACCGCGTCCTCCCAGCGCAGCTGCCCGGTCGCCAGCCGCAGCCAGGTGGCCGCGTCGGTCTCGACGACGTTGGGCGGCGTCCCCCGCGTGTGCCGCGGGCCCTCGACGCACTGGACGGCGACGTGCGGCGGGATGCGCAGCTCCACCGACCGGCCGGGCACCTGCTGGGCCAACCAGCGGGCGGTCGTCTTCACCGCGGCGCCGACCACCTTCCGGCCGGGATCCCCGGCCTCCCCGGCCAGCCACGGCCGCACCGGCTCGAGGACGGCGCGCAGCTCGTCGGCCGGGATGGGGGCGGTGCCGGCCATCAGCTGGTCGGGACGGTTCCCGCCGGGACGGTGCCGACGGCGACCTCGGGCGAGCCGAACAGCGCCGGGAGCGTCGCCGTCCAGGCGGCCCGCAGCTCGGCCAGCCGGAGGTCGAGCACGCCATCCACGCTCAGGCTGTCGCCGCCCGTCGTCCCGAGCTCGGTGACGGCGACGCCGGCCCGTTCGGCGGCGGCGCGCACCGCTGCCGGGTCGGCCGTCGTGACGACGGCCCGGGCGGTCGACTCGCTGAACAGCACCGTGAACGGGTCACCGTCCAGCCGCAGCCGCGCGCCGACCCCGTGGCGCAGGGCCGACTCGGCGAGGGTCTGCGCGAGGCCGCCGTCGGCGAGGTCGTGCGCCGAGGTGATCAGCTCGTCGCGGCCGAGATCGGCCAGCAGCTCCCCCAGGGCCCGCTCAGCCGGGAGGTCCACCGTCGGCGGGGTGCCACCCAGGTGCCCGTGCACGACCGACGCCCAGGCCGAGCCGCCGAGCTCCTCCCGGGTCTCGCCGAGCAGCAGCACCGTCTCGCCGTCCGCCCGCCAGCCGCCGCCCACCCGCTGCCGCACGTCGGCGTGCACGCCGAGGACACCGATGACCGGCGTCGGGTTGATCGCCACGTCGCCGGTCTGGTTGTAGAGGCTCACGTTGCCGCCGGTGACCGGCAGGCCGAGCTCGCGGCAGGCGTCGGCGAGGCCGCGGACGGCCTCGGCGAACTGCCACATGACCTCCGGCTCCTCGGGAGAGCCGAAGTTCAGGCAGTTCGTGACGGCGAGCGGCCGGGCGCCGCTCACCGCCACGTTGCGGTAGGCCTCGGCCAGGTTCAGCTGGGCACCGGCGTACGGGTCGAGCCGGGCGTAGCGGGCGTTGCCGTCCAGGGCCAGCGCGATGCCGCGGTGGCTGTCCTCGTCGATGCGGATCACGCCGGCGTCCTCGGGCTGGGCGAGGACCGTGTTGCCGCGCACGTACCGGTCGTACTGCTCGGTGACCCACGTCTTGTCGGCGCCGTCCGGGCTGCCGACGACGGCGAGCCAGTGCGCCTGCAGCTCTTCCGGCGTGGACGGGCGAGGGAGCCGCGCGGCGTCGTCGGCCTGCAGGTCGTCGAGGTCGGCCGGGCGCTGCATCGGCCGCTCGTAGACCGGGCCCTCGTGGGCCACGGTGCGCGGCGGGACGTCGACGATCCGCTCGCCGTGCCAGTCGACGGTCAGCCGGTCGCCCTCGGTGACCTCACCGATGACGGTGGCCAGCACGTCCCATTTGCGGCAGACGGCGAGGAAGGCGTCGACCTTGTCCGGCTCGACGATCGCGCACATGCGCTCCTGCGACTCGCTCATCAGGATCTCGGCCGGGGTGAGCGTGCTGTCGCGCAGCGGGACGGTGTCCAGGTCGACGTGCATGCCGCCGGTGCCGGCGCTGGCCAGCTCGGACGTCGCGCACGACAGGCCCGCGCCGCCGAGGTCCTGGATGCCGGTGACCAGGCCCTGCTCGAAGATCTCCAGGCAGGCCTCGATGAGCAGCTTCTCGGTGAACGGGTCCCCGACCTGGACTGACGGCCGCTTGGCCGGGCCCTCGGCGTCGAACGTCTCGCTGGCCAGGACGGACACCCCGCCGATGCCGTCGCCGCCGGTGCGGGCCCCGAACAGGATCACCTTGTTGCCGACGCCCTCGGCCTTGGCCAGCCGCACGTCCTCGTGCCTCATCACGCCCACGCACAGCGCGTTGACCAGTGGGTTGCCGGCGTAGCAGTCGTCGAAGAGCAGCTCGCCGCCGATGTTGGGCAGGCCGAGGCAGTTGCCGTAGCCGCCGACACCCGCGACGACGCCGGGCAGCACGCGGGCGGTGTCGGGGGCGTCGGCGCGGCCGAACCGCAGGGAGTCCATGACCGCGACCGGTCGGGCGCCCATGGTGAGGATGTCGCGGACGATGCCGCCGACGCCGGTGGCCGCCCCCTGGTAGGGCTCGACGTAGCTGGGGTGGTTGTGCGACTCGACCTTGAAGGTGACCGCGTAGCCGTCGCCGACGTCGACGACCCCGGCGTTCTCGCCGATGCCGACCAGCAGCGCCTCGCTCTTCGGCAGGTCGCCGAAGCGGCGCAGGTGCACCTTGGAGCTCTTGTACGAGCAGTGCTCGCTCCACATGACGCTGTACATGGCCAGCTCGGCGGTGGTGGGGCGGCGGCCGAGGATGTCGCGGATGCGCGCGTACTCGTCGGCCTTCAGCCCGAGCTCGGCCCAGGGCTGCTCGTCGTCGGGCGTCTTCTCGGCGATCTCGACGGTGTCGACGGTCATTGCTCGACTCCGCCCTCGTTCCGCTCCTCGGTCGCTGGCGCTCCCTGCGATGCTCGCTCGGGCGTCGTTCTCGCGTTCATGCGGCGACGACCGCCTTCAGGACGCTGGTGAAGAAGCCCAGGCCGTCGGTCGAGGGGCCGGTGAGGTCCTCGACGGCGTGCTCGGGGTGCGGCATGAGCCCGACGACGCGGCCGTTCTCGCTGGTCACGCCCGCGATGTCGCGGCTTGAGCCGTTCGGGTTGCCGTCGGCGTAGCGGAACACGACCCGGCCCTCGCCCTCCAGGCGGTCGAGGTCGGCGTCGGATCCGACGTACCGGCCCTCGCCGTTCTTCACCGGGATGACGATCCGCTGGCCCTCGCTGTACTCGCTGGTCCACGCGGTGTCGGCGCGCTCGACGACGAGCACCTGGTCGCGGTTGCGGAAGTGCAGGTGGCTGTTGCGGGTGAGCGCTCCCGGCAGCAGGCCGGCCTCGCAGAGCACCTGGAAGCCGTTGCAGATGCCCAGCACCGGCATGCCGTCGTTCGCCCGGGCGACGACGTCCTGCATCAGGGGCGCGCGGGCCGCGATCGCGCCGGCCCGCAGGTAGTCGCCGTAGGAGAAGCCGCCCGGGAGGATCACGGCGTCGACGTCCTTGAGGTCGTGGTCGGCGTGCCAGAGGGCGACCGGCTCACCGCCGGCCAGCCGCACCGCGCGGGCGGCGTCGACGTCGTCCAGGGAGCCCGGGAAAGTCAGAACACCGATGCGCAAGGAAGTGCGTCCGTTCAGTCGGTGGGGAGATGCAGCTCGACGTCCTCGATGACGGGATTGGCCAGCAGGGTCTCGGCGATCTGCTTCAGCTCGGCCTCGTCCGGAGTGCCGTCGACCTCGAGCACGAAATGCTTGCCCTGGCGGACGCTGCGCACGCCGTCGTGGCCCAGGCGCCCCAACGCGCCCAGCACCGCCTGCCCCTGGGGGTCGGAGATCTCCGCCTTGAGGACCACGTCGACGACCACCCGGGACACGCGCACGAGGGTACCGGGAGCGCGCGATCCCCTTCCCGCCCCGCCCCTCCCGCCGATCCGGCCCCACCCCTTTCGAACCAGATCGGCGATGTGGTCGCCAAGCGCCCGTTTTCGCGCCCACTTCGCCCATGTGGTCAGAATCCGAGCGCGCGCCGGATCTGAGCGAGCACCCCCGCAGGATCGCCGTACACGTCGGCCGATGTGAAGCGCAGGACGATCCATCCCGCCGCCACGAGCCGATTCTGGCGGCGGCGGTCGTTCACGAATGTCTTCCGCTCCCGATGCACCTCGCCGTCGAACTCGACGAGGACCTTGTTCCCGGGCCAGGCCATGTCGGCGGCAGCGACAACGACGCCACCTGCGTCACGGACGGGGAACTGCAATACGGGCATCGGCAAGGAGGCGTCGCGGATCAGCCAGCGCAGGACAGACTCCATCGGAGAGCCGGCTAGCGGATCGGCCACCGGCAGGACGAGCCGCGCTCTGGCACAGCCTCGCCCGCGCGGACGGCGAGCCAGCTCCTCCTGCAGTTCACCACGGCTCGCCAGACCGTTCACGATCTGGTCGGTGGCTGCGAGCAGGGCCGGCGGCTCGAGGATCCCGGCCAGATCCCGCCAGGTCCGGGCCGGCGACGTGACCGGCACGGACTTCCGCCGAACGACGTCCAAGTCGCTGATCGGCAGGCGATACAGACGGCGGTCGATCCGGCTCTCCGCGCTGGACCCCTCGGGGATCGTGAGGTTCACCCGGTTGTCCGAGCGGTCGCGGAAGGGAATCTGCAGACCCCAGACGTCTGCGGCCGAGAGATGACTGACGACGGCGCCGGGCGGCGCCGTGAGCAACACGGCAGCGAGTCGGGTGGCCAGTTCTCCGCTGAGCAACCGCGGGAGGTAGGTGTCGCGCGAGAGCCTGACGACGTCCGGGTGCCGCAGTTCCCGTTCTTTCAGGCCGGAGGCTCGCAGGTACGAGCGCGTCGCCGGACCAGTGATTCGCGATCGGGGCATCCGTTTGGGCACGTGCGCAGGATCGGCGACCGCTGCGTTCCCCCGCTTCCGTCGTCCACAGGTCGTGACCAGATCGGCGATCTGGTCGCCAAACGGCGCTCTTGGCGACCAGATCGCCGATGTGGCGCGGAGGGCGACCGGGGCTCGGCTAGGCGAGCAGCGACCAGACCGCCTCCGGCGACTCCCAGTGCGCGTTGTGGCCGGCGCCGTCGATGACGACGGCGTCCGGGTCGATCCGCCGCATCGCGTCCAGGCCGACCATCGTGTCGCCGGCACCTGCGGCCAGCCGCAGCGGGGCCTCGCACCGTGACAGCACGGTCTCGACCGGTGGGCCGACGGCGGAGAACGCCCGCGGGTCCAGCGCCGCGACCCAGCCGCCGTTCGCGCGCCGCACCCCCGCGCGGGCGACGGGTTCCACGGGCTCGACGAGTGACCGCAGCCCCGCCAGCTTCAGGTGCCGGTCGGCCGCCTCGTCCGGACTGGCGAACACCTGCGCCGGGCGCACCGCCATGGCCTGCGCCCGCGCCACCTCGTCGTCGGTCCAGTCGATCTTCACGCCGAGCGCGACGACGCGGTCGACGGTCACCCCGTACCAGCCGCTGCCGAGCACCGCGCCGACCACGCCGCCGAAGGAGTGGCCGAGCACCGTCACGCGCTCGGACCCCAGCTCGGCGGCCAGCTCGGCCATGTCGGCGGCGTGGACGGCGTAGCCGTAGGGCGCCTCGGCCAGCGACAGTCCGTGCCCGCGCAGGTCCGGCGCCGCCCACCGGCCCGGCCAGCTCTCCTGGAACTCCGCCAGCAGCCGGGTCCAGACGGCGCCGGTCGCACCGAGGCCGTGCAGGAGCAGCAGGAGCGGACCGTCGGTGCCACCGGAGGCGTAGGCGATCCCGCTGCGGGTGCGGCGCATCAGCCGAACCTCCGGCCGGTGAGCTGTTCGTACGCGGTCACGTAGCGCTCGCGCGTGGCCTCCACGACGTCGGACGGCAGCTCCGGCGGCGGCGAGACGCGGTCCCAGCCGGACGACGTCAGCCAGTCGCGCACGTACTGCTTGTCGTAGGAGGGCGCCACCGACCCGGGCGACCAGGACGACGCCGGCCAGAAGCGGGACGAGTCGGGGGTGAGCACCTCGTCGCCGAGCACGAGCGCGTCCGCCGAGAGTCCGAACTCGAACTTGGTGTCGGCCAGGACGATCCCGGCGTCGAGCGCGATCTCGGCCGCCCGGGAGTAGAGCGCGAGCGTCAGCCGGCGCAGTTCCTCCGCGCGAGCGGACCCCACGGCGTCGACCACCGAGGCGAAGTCGATCGCCTCGTCGTGCTTCCCCACCTCCGCCTTGGTGGACGGCGTGAAGACCGGCCCCGGCAGCCGCGAGCCCTCGACCAGGCCGGGGGGCAGTTCGACGTCCCGGATCGAGCCGGTCCGCTGGTACTCGACGGTGCCCGAGCCGGACAGGTAGCCGCGGGCCACGCACTCGACCGGCAGCATCTCCAGCCGGCGCACCAGCATCGCCCGGCCGGCCGTCTCCGCGGGGACGTCCGTGGCGCTGACCAGGTGGTGCGACGCCCCGAACGAGTCGAGCACCGGGGTGAGCTGGTCGAACCACCACACCGACAGCTGGGTGAGCACCTTGCCCTTGTCGGGGATCGGCGTCGGCAGCACGTGGTCGTAGGCCGAGATGCGGTCGGACGCAACCAGCAGGAGCCGGTCGGGGCCGGCGTCGTAGATCTCCCGCACCTTCCCGCGGGCGACCAGCGGGAGATCCACGCTCACGAGAGCTTCGCCAGCCGGTCGAACAGCGGGCCCAGGTTGGTCACGTACCGCTCGGGCCGGCAGATCTCGTCGAGCCGCGCCTCGTCCAGTTCGACGCCGCCGGCCTTCGCCCGCGCCCGCAGCGTCTCCCGGAAGGGCGTTCCGCTGTTCCACGTGTCCATTGCCGCGCCCTGTACCAGCGCGTAGGCGTCCTCCCGCGAGAGCCCGCCCTCCACCAGCTCGAGCAGCACCGAGGACGTGTAGATCAGCCCGCCGGTGGACTCCAGGTTGGCCCGCATCCGGTCGGCGTCGACCACCAGGTTCTCGACCAGCCCCGTGGTGAGGTGCAGCAGGTAGTCGGTGGTGATCGCCGCGTCGGGCAGGAACACCCGCTCGGTCGACGAGTGCGAGATGTCCCGCTCGTGCCAGAGCGGGATGCCTTCCATGACCGGCACGATCGCCGCCCGCACCACCCGGGCCAGCCCGGCGATCCGCTCCGACCGGATCGGGTTCTTCTTGTGCGGCATGGCGCTGGAGCCCTTCTGGCCCGAGCCGAACGCCTCCGACAGCTCCCGCACCTCGGTCCGCTGCCCGTGCCGCACCTCCAGCGCGACGGCCTCGCAGACCGTCGCGATGATCGCCAGCGCCGACACCCACTCGCTGATCGAGTCGCGCAGCACCACCTGGGTGGAGGCGTCCGCCGGGTGCAGGTCCAGTGCGTCGGCGACGAAGACCTCGACCGACGGGTCGATCAGCGAGTAGGTGCCGACGGCCCCGGAGATGGCGACGACGCCGACGCGAGCGCGCGCCTCGCGGAGCCGGTCCCTCGACCGGGCCATCGCGAACGCCAGGTCGGCGACCCGGTGTCCCCACACGTCGGGCTCGGCATGCACGCCGTGCGTGCGCCCCACCTTGATCGTCGACCGGTGCGCCAGGCCGTGGTCGCGCAGCGCCGCCACCAGCCGGTCGGCCCTCGCGAGCAGCACGTCGGTCGCGTCGGTCAGCTGCACCGCGAGCGCCGTGTCCAGCAGGTCGGACGACGTCATGCCGTGGTGCACGTAGGCCGCGGCCGACCGCGGCTCGGTGTTGTCGGCCCAGGCGGTGAGGAAGGCGATGACGTCGTGCTGCGTCGTCTCCTCGATCTCGGCGACCCGCTCGGGCGTCGGCGGCGGAGCGTTGCGCACGGGCTCGACGACGTCGGCCGGCACCCGGCCCGCGGCCGCGTGCGCCTCGAGCACCAGGGTCTCCACCCGGCACCAGAGCTCGTACTTGTGCTCGTCGCTCCACACGCGCCCCATCTCGGGGAGCGTGTAGCGCTCGATCATCGGGGTACCGCCCGGTCCAGCTCAGCTCGTCGCACCACGAGGTACATCCTCCCGCAGGGCTAGCGTGATCATGGACGGCCCCCAGGGGCCTGCGGAGGTGCACGATGCTGCGACGGGCCAACGACGTCGTCGCCCGCGCCCGCGAGCGCATCCGGGCGGCGCGGGAGCAGGACCCCCACTACTGGCCGGACTTCGAGACCAACCACGAGATCCTGGCCCACGAGGACATCTACCGCGCCGAGCCGGGCGACCTCGCGCCCGCAGAGGACGAGGACGAGGACGACGGCGGCCCCGGCTCCGGCTCCGGCTCCACGCAGCCACCGCTGGGCAGCCCCGAGCCCGGCGCGGCGGACCTCGACGGCGCCACGGCACCCGGCGGGGTCAGCGGTCCGCCGCCGGGCGGTCGCCCGCACCGCCCGCAGGAGCGCGACCGCCGGCTCATGACGGCGGCCCGGCGGGGCGCTCCGCCCGAGGCAGGGGTCCCCGACGGGCTGCGGACGGCGGCGGCGTGGTCCTGGCGCCTGATCGTGGTGATCGCAGGCTTCTACGTCCTGCTCTACGCCGCCGCGTACGTCGCCGTCGTCATCATCCCGGTGATCGTCGCGCTGCTGCTGGCCGCCCTGCTGCAGCCGGGTGCGGCGGCGCTCGTACGCCGCGGTTGGCCGCGGTCGCTGGCCGCCTTCGCGATGCTCGTCGTCGGCCTCGGGGTCGTGGCCGGGATCATCACGCTCGTCGTCCAGCAGATCGCCAGCGGGTTCAGCGATCTCGCCGAGCAGGTGAGCGAGGGCATCGGACAGGTGCAGAGCTTCGTCGTCCGCACCTTCCCGATCACCACCAACCAGCTGGAGAACGCCGTCAGCCAGCTGCAGGACTTGCTGGTGAGCAACCAGGACCAGCTCGCCACCGGCGCCCTCACCACAGCGGCGACGGTGGGGGAGGTGTTCACCGGCATCGTCCTGGCGCTGTTCACCCTCTTCTTCTTCCTCAAGGACGGCCGGTCGATCTGGCTGTGGCTGGTCGGCCTGCTCCCGCGCGATTCCCGCGCCTACCTGGACGAGGCGGCCCGCCGCTCGTGGCGGACGCTGATCTCGTACGTCCGGGCCACCGTGGTCGTGGCTCTGGTCGATGCGATCGGCATCGGCACCGGGCTGGCGGTGCTCGGCGTACCGCTGGTCATCCCACTGTCAGCGCTGGTCTTCCTGGGGGCCTTCATCCCGATCATCGGCTCGTTCCTCGCCGGGTCGGTCGCCGTGCTGGTGGCGCTGGTCGCCGTCGGCCCGATCAAGGCTCTGATCGCGCTGGCGGTCGTCGTGCTCGTCATGCAGGTCGAGGGCCACATCTTGCAGCCGCTGCTGCTCGGGCGGGCCGTGCACGTGCACCCGCTGGCGGTCGTGCTGTCGATCGCGGCCGGCCTGCTGATCGCCGGGATCTTCGGCGCGCTCGTCGCCGTGCCCATCGTGGCCTGCGCCAATGTCGCCGGCACCTACCTGAGCCGGCGGAACGAGGGGCCGCGCCCGCCGGAGCCGCGCCCCGACCGGGCGAAGCCCGCGGTCACCGCGAAATGAAGGATCTCGTCCTCCCCACCCTTCGCAACCTCAGGGTGGGGCCTGGGACGAGGCCGAACGTCAGCCAGCCTTGATGCGCCCCTCGACGGCGGCCAGCGCGATGTCGGTGCGCCAGTGGGCGTCGGCCAGCCGGACTCCGGCGACCCGCTCGTACGCGCGCTGCCGCGCCGCGGCGAGGTCGGGGCCCAGGCCCACGACCGACAGCACCCGCCCCCCGGCGGAGACCACCGAGCCGTCCGCCGCGAGAGCGGTTCCGGCGTGCAGCACGCCCTCGGCATCGGCCCCGGCGACCGGCGAGCCGGTGCGCGGCGACTCCGGATAGCCCGGCGCGGCCACCACCACCGTCACCGCGGCGCCGGAACGCCATCGCAGCGGGGGGTGGTCGGCCAGGGTGCCGGTGGCCGCGGCGTGCAGCAGCCCGGCCAGCGGCGACTCCAGGAGGGGGAGGACCACCTGGGTCTCCGGGTCGCCGAACCGCGCGTTGAACTCGACCACCCGCAGCCCCCGCGACGTCAGCGCCAGCCCGGCGTAGAGCAGCCCGCTGAACGTCTCGCCGCGGCGGGCCATCTCGTCGACGGTCGGCTGCAGGACGGTCGCCAGCACCTCGTCGACCAGCCCGGGCGGCGCCCACGGCAGCGGCGCGTACGCCCCCATGCCGCCGGTGTTCGGCCCGCCGTCGCCGTCGTCCCGGCGCTTGGCGTCCTGCGCCGGGACCAGCGGCAGCACCGTCGTCCCGTCGGTGACGGCGAACAGCGACACCTCCGGCCCGTCGAGGTACTCCTCGACCAGGACCGCCCCGCCGGCGTCCAGCACCCGGTGGCCGTGGGCGACGGCGGCCTGGCGCTCGTCGGTGACCAGCACGCCCTTGCCCGCGGCCAGCCCGTCGTCCTTCACGACGTACGGGGCTCCCGCCTCGTCGAGCGCGGTCTGCAGCTCGGCCGGGCCACCGACGGGCCACGACCGGGCGGTCGGCACGCCCGCGGCGGCCATCACGTGCTTGGCGAAGGACTTGCTGCCCTCCAGCTGCGCGGCCTCGGCCGAGGGGCCGAAGCACAGGATCCCGGCCTCGCGGACGGCGTCGGCGGCTCCGGCGACCAGCGGCACTTCGGGCCCGATCACGACCAGCCCGGCACCCCAGTCCACCGCCACCCGGGCGACGTCGTCGGGGTCGGCCGCGCGGACGGCGAGCGGTTCGGCGAGCGAGCGGGTGCCGGCGTTGCCGGGCGCGCAGGCGAGCGCGCTCACCGCGGGGTCGGAGGACAGAGCCACGCACAGGGCGTGCTCCCGGGCACCGGAGCCGATCACGAGCACGCGCACCCGGCGAAACTACCCAGCGGCACTCAGCGGAGGCGGTTGGGCTGGTCCCGCACCTGCCGGTGGAACGACCGCAGGCGGGCGCGCTCCTCGGCCCGCGCCCGGGCGTCGACGCGCAGCAACTGCCGGTGGGCCTCGGCCTGCAGCTTGCGCCAGGCGGTGAACCGGGCGGGGTCCAGCCGGCCGTCGTCGATCGCCGCCGCGACCGCGCAGCCCGGCTCGGTCCGGTGCCCGCAGTCGCGGAAGCGGCAGTCGGTGGCCAGCACGGCGACGTCGGCGTAGGCGGTGTCCACGCCCTCGGCGTCGTCGTAGAGGCCGAGCTCCCGCATGCCCGGGGTGTCGATCAGCAGCCCGCCGTCCGGCAGCAGGTGCAGCTCACGGGCCGTCGTCGTGTGCCGGCCGCGGCCGTCGTCCCGGATGCCCCGCGTCTCGGCGAGCTGCCGCCCGGCCAGTGCGTTGGCCAGGCTCGACTTCCCCACCCCGGACGGTCCGACCATGGCGCCGGTCCGTCCCGGGCCGAGCAGCGCCCGGACGCCGTCGACGCCGGCGCCGGTGACCGAGCTGACCACTAGGACGTCGACCCCGAGTGCGTCGTCGCGCACCTGGTCCACCGCCGCGCTCACGTCGTCGCAGAGATCGGCCTTGGTGAGGACGACGACCGGTCTGGCCCCGCTGCTCCAGGCGACGGCGAGGTAGCGCTCCACCCGCCGCAACCGGGCATCGCCGGAGAGCGCATCGACCACGAACACCGTGTCGAGGTTGGCGGCCACCACCTGCGCCGCGGACGTCCGGCCCGCGACCGTGCGGACGAAGGCGCTGCGCCGGGGCAGGACCGCGACGGCGAGCTCCCCGCGCAGTCCGATCCAGTCGCCGACCGCGGGACCGCCCGGTTCGCTGCCGTCGTAGAGCCCCGAGCCGGGGACCGCCCGCTGCTCACCGGACCCGGTGAGGACGCTCAGCCTGCCCCGGTCGACGCGCGCCACCCGGCCCGCAACGCAGCCCTCCGGCAGCTCGGCAGCACGGTCGGGCGTCCACCCGAGGACTGAGAGATCCGTCACGGCGGGCCATGGTGCCGGGCCGCTGAGCGTTGTGTCTTTCGAATTGTGGGCGACACGTTCTCTTCAGTTATCCGCGCGGCCATCCGATTCAGGTGTTGTGGCAGACATGCGTTCGACCGAGTCGCTGGCGGTGCGACCAGCGACCCGCCTGTCCCAGCCCGTCGTCATCGGGCACCGGGGGGCGCCGGCCTACCGGCCCGAGCACACGGCCGCCAGCTACGAGCTGGCGATCGACCTCGGTGCCGAGCTGATCGAGCCGGACGTCGTGATCAGCAAGGACGGCGTGCTCGTCGTCCGCCACGAGAACGAGCTCTCGCTGTCCACGGACGTCGCCACCCGGCCCGAGTTCGCCGCCCGGCGGACGACGAAGCTCGTCCACGGACGCGAGACCACCGGCTGGTTCACCGAGGACTTCACCTTCGCCGAGCTGCGCACGCTGCGCGCGGTCGAGCGGATGCCGGAGATCCGGCCGCTCAACACCGCCTACGACGGCCGCTTCGGCATCCTGACCCTGGGTGAGGTCATCAGCCTGGCCCGCACCCGGTCGACCGACGACCGGCAGATCCGGGTCCTCGCCGAGCTGAAGCACCCCGAGGAGTCGGCCGACGCGAACCTGCCGATGGCCGAGCTGGTGGCCGCCGAGCTGGACCGGCTGGGCGCCACCGACGTCAGCGGTCCGGTCGTGCTGCAGTCCTTCGACCCGGCCCTGCTGCGGAATCTGCGGGCACGCCTGGGCGAGGACGGGCCCGAGATGGTGCAGCTGGTCAACGACTTCGCCGCGGGTGACCGGATGGTGACGCCGTCCGGCCTGCGCGAGATCTCCACCTACGCGCAGGCGATCGGCCCCAGCCGCGAGCGCATCCTGCTCGGCTCCGACGGCCTGCCGGTGGTCGGCAGCTCGGACCTCGTCGACGAGGCGCACCGCGCGGCGCTGGCGGTGTTCTGCTGGACGCTGCGCGCCGAGAACGCCTTCCTGCCGCCGCACCTGCGGGTCGGCGACGCCCCCGGCGGGCTGGGCAACGCGCTCGTCGAGGCGCGGCACCTGCTCTCGCTCGGCGTCGACGGCCTGATCACCGACTCGCCGGACTACGCCGTCCAGGCCCGCGCGGAGATGCTCACCGCCGCCTGATACCGGCAGTGGGTGGTTGCCCTGGCGCAGCCTCCGGGGGCCCGAGGATCGGGACTCAGGCCCCCGTGCGGTGGTCAGTGCCGCCCTGTAGCGCGGCACTCCGTACGACACCGCAGCACCCGGCTGGTGGCCTGGCCTGATCCAGCCCGAACCCGCCGTGCGCAGACCAGCTGGTCGGGTCTCGTTCACGCTCCCCGGGTCCTGCAGGACCCCGAGAGCGGGAGAAACACCCCGAGAGCGGGGTCGGGCTAGTCGATGAGGTCGTTGATCACGACGTTCTCGTCGCGGCCGGGGCCGACGCCGATCACGCTGATCCGGGCGCCGGCGAGCTCCTCGAGCCGCCGGACGTAGGCCCGGGCGTTCGCCGGCAGCTCCGCGAAGGTCCGGCAGTGCCGGAGATCCTCGAACCAGCCCGGCATCTCCTCGTAGACCGGCGTCGCGTGGTGGAACTCGGTCTGGGTCATGGGCATCTCGTCGTGGCGCACGCCGTCGACGTCGTAGGCCACGCAGATCGGCACCGTCTCCAGGCCCGAGAGCACGTCGAGCTTGGTGAGGAAGTAGTCGGTGATCCCGTTGACCCGGCTGGCGTACCGGGCGACGACGGCGTCGAACCAGCCGCACCGCCGGTCGCGGCCGGTGGTCACGCCGACCTCGCCGCCCTGCTTGCGCAGGTACTCGCCGTTGGCGTCGAACAGCTCGGTCGGGAAGGGACCCGAGCCGACGCGGGTCGTGTACGCCTTGAGGATGCCGACCACCCGCTCGATGCGGTTCGGCCCGATCCCCGACCCGGTCGCCGCGCCGCCGGCCGTCGGGTTGGACGACGTCACGAACGGATAGGTGCCGTGGTCGACGTCGAGCAGCGTGCCCTGGGAGCCCTCGAGCAGCACCCATTCGCCCGCGTCGAGCGCGCGGCCGATCAGCAGGCGCGTGTCGACGATGCGGTGCTTGAGCGCCTCGGCGTACTGGGCGTACTCCTCGACCACCTCGTCGAGGTCGATGGCCTTGCGGTTGTAGACCTTGACCAGGATCTGGTTCTTCTCCTCGAGGGTGCCCTCGAGCTTCTGGCGCAGGATCGACAGGTCCAGCAGGTCCTGCACCCGGATGCCGACCCGGGCGACCTTGTCGCCGTACGCCGGCCCGATCCCGCGGCCGGTCGTGCCGATCCGCCGCTTGCCGAGGAAGCGCTCGGTGACCCGGTCCAGGGCCCGGTGGTGCGGCATGATCAGGTGCGCGTCGGAGGAGATCACCAGGCGCGAGGTGTCCACCCCACGCTCCTCCAGGCCGGCCAGCTCCCCGATCAGCACCTCCGGGTCGACCACGACGCCGTTGCCGATCACCGGGGTGCAGCCGGGGGTCAGGATGCCGGACGGGATCAGGTGCAGCGCGTACCGCTCGCCGTCCGGGGTGATCACCGTGTGCCCGGCGTTGTTGCCGCCCTGGTAGCGGACGACGTAGGGAACGCGGCCGCCCAGGAGGTCGGTGGCCTTGCCCTTGCCCTCGTCGCCCCACTGGGCACCGATCAGCACGACAGCCGGCATCGGGTCCTGGTTCTCCTTGATAACTGGGGCGGTTGCTCGGCACCCGGCGGGATCCGGCTGACCTGGGGGCGGTGGGGTGGGTCGGATGAAAGGGTATCGGCATGGCTTCCGTGCAGTTGGATCTCCGCCGTCTGGAGCCCGGCACGGCCCCCCGGCCGGGGGACGTCGCGGACGTCGCGGACGCCGACGCGGTGGTGGTCCGGGGTCCGGTGCCCGCGCTCGCCGCCGTGCTCGAGCGCCTGCTCAAGGCCGAACGGACGTCGCTGGTCCCGGTGTCCTGGGAGCCGGCGTCCGACAAGGCGTCGGTCGCGCTGGCCCGCGACATCGGGATCGGCACAGGAGAGCCCCGCGACCTGTGTCTGGTCCGCGACGACCACGGCGGGGTGCTGCTGCACCACGGCCGCATCGAGGCCGAGGGCGACGGACGGCGGTCGCTGAGCCGGCGGCTGGGCCTGCAGGCCTACCACGACGACATCAAGGTGGCCGACGGCGAGATCACCCGGATCGACGTGCGCCCCGACTGGCAGGCCGTGGACACGATCAGGGTGACCGTGATGACCCAACCGCTGCGACCCACCCGGCAGACGAGCGGCCGGGCCGTGCAGATGGCCTCGGACCCGGCCCGCATCGTGCGGGACGGGGTTCCCTACCCGAGGCCGGTCAGTCGCTGGACGTGGTACGCCGACCACCGGGTGCGCTGGCGCCTCGACCCTTGAACCGCGGGCACGGGCACGCACCGCGGTGCGCCGCGTGGCCGCCAGGTGCGTCGGGGACACTGGACTCCGTCCCGCACGCCGAGGAGGCCCCGCTGCCGTCGTCCCGCGCCCCGACCGCCCTCCGGCCTCCGCCGCGAGCGTGCCGGTGATCAGCGATCGCCTGCCCACGCTGGGGTCGCCGGTGGGCATCACGCGCGGGCGCCGGCTGGCCGGCCGGGCGCTCGCGCGGCCGAGCCTGCCCGCCCTGGTCGGACTTGTCGGGGTGGTCGTCTTCTTCGGACTGGAAGCGCCGGAATTGCTCACCTGGGGCGGCGTGGCCAGCGTCCTGGACGCGGCCGCGCTGCTCGGCATCGGGGCGGTGGCCGTCGCCCTGCTGCTCATCGCCGGGCAGTTCGACCTCTCCGTCGGCGTCCTGGCGACGGCGAGTTCGCTGGTGACCGCGCTGCTGATCGCCAACGCGGGCTGGGACACGTGGCCGGCGCTGCTCGCGTCCCTGGGTGTCGCCCTGGCCGTCGGGGTGGTCAACGGCGTCCTCGTCGTCAACACCGGACTGCCCAGCTTCCTGGTGACCCTCGCGACGTTCCTCGTGCTGCAGGGGTCGTCGCAGGCGCTCGCGCACACGCTGGCCGGGTCGGTGCGGGTGACCGGCCTGGACGACGCCCCCGGCTGGGCCTCGGCCGAGGCCGTGTTCGGGTCGACCGTGCAGCTGGGCGACGGGCGGTTCCGCGTCTCGCTGCTGTGGTGGCTCGGTCTGACCGCCGTCGCCACGTGGGCGCTGTGGCGCACCCGGTTCGGCAACGCCGTCTTCGCCAGCGGAGGTGCGCGGCGGGCGGCCCGCCAGCTCGGCGTGCCGGTGCGGCGGACGACGCTCGGCCTGTTCTGCCTGAGCGCGTCGGCCGGCTGGCTGATCGGCACCCTGGGACTGATCCGGATCGGCGGCGTGCAGGTCGGCGGCCCGGGGCTGGGCACGGGGATCGACTTCCTGCTGATCGCCGTCATCGGCGGGTGCCTGCTGACCGGCGGCTACGGCTCGGCCGTGGGCGCCGCCGTGGGTGCGCTGCTGTACGCCGTCGCGCGGCACGGCATCGCGCTCGCCGGCTGGGACGCGCCCTGGTTCCAGGCGTTCCTCGGGGTGCTCCTGCTCGTCGCGCTGGTGGCCAACGGCGTCGTGCGCCGTCGGCTGAAAGCGGTGCCCCGCTCGTGACGGAGGTGCCCGCCCCCGGTGGCCCCGGCGCCGGCCAGGCCGGCCTGCCGGTCCTCGAGCTGCAGCGGGTCACCGTGCGCTACGGCAGCGTGGCCGCCCTGTCCCGGGTGAGCACCACCCTGCCCGCCGGCGAGATCACCTGCGTGCTCGGCGAGAACGGCTCGGGGAAGTCCACGCTCGTCTCGGTGCTCTCCGGGCTGCGCCGGCACGACGAGGGGCAGTTGCTGCTCGCCGGCGAGCCGATGCACTTCCGCTCGCCGCGGCAGGCACGGGCGGCCGGGATCGCGACCGTCTGGCAGGACCTGGCGGTGGCCCCGCTGCTCTCGATCTGGCGGAACTTCTTCCTCGGCGCCGAGCCGACCCGCGGGACCTGGCCGCTGCGCCGGCTGGACATCGACCGGGCCCGGGAGACGACGGTGCGGGCGATGGCCCGGGTGGGCGTCTCCGGGCTCGACCCCGACCAGCCGGCCAGCACGCTGCAGGCGGGCGCCCGGCAGAGCCTGGCGATCGCGCGGGCCCTGCACTTCGGCGCGCGCGCGCTGGTGGTCGACGAGCCGACGGCCCCGCTCACGGTGGCTCAGCAGCGGTTGCTGCTGCAGTCCATCGTCACCGCACGAGGGCAGGGTCTGGCGGTGCTGCTGGTGACCAACAACCCCCGGTACGCGCACCTCGTGGGTGACCGGTTCCTGCTGCTGGCCCACGGGCAGGTGGCCGGGATGCTCACGCGGGACGACGTCGACGCCTCGGACCTGATGCGCCTGATGGCCGGTGGCGAGGAGTTCAGCGCGCTGACGTCGGCGCTGACCGATCTGCACTCGGAGCTGGGCGACCGCTGAGCCGCGCCGGGGCCGGGCGCGCCTCGGGGGCGCCGCGTCCCGTGGCGGGTCGCGGCGCCTCCGAGCCGCGGGTCAGGTGAAGACGCTCACGCCGCCGGGCCCGACGAGGAGCCCCACGACGATGAGGACGATGCCCCAGAGCATCTGCCCCCGGAAGATCGCGAAGATGCCGGCGATCACCAGGACTACGGCGAGGATCCACAGAAGCGTGGCCATGATCTGCCTCCTGACTCCCCCGTGCGCCACGATGGCGCATGTACGGGCAGTAATGATCATCCGGAGCCCGGTGCAAACCTGGATCCGAGGACCCGCAGGTCAGCCGTGACCCATTCGCAACCGGCGAGCGGAACTGCAGTTGACCGAAAGTGACCGTCAGGGCGCGAGCGACGGATCGCAGTCGCGCAGCAGCTCGGTGCAGCGCTCCTGCTCGTCGAACTCGCCGATCGCCTCGGCGGCGCGGGCCAGCTCGGTCACGCACCGCAGGAACCCGCGGTTCGGCTCGTGCGACCAGGGCACCGGGCCGAACCCCTTCCACCCGTTGCGCCGCAGCGCATCGAGGCCGCGGTGGTAGCCGGTGCGCGCGTACGCGTAGCCCTCGACGACGCGCCCCAGGTCGCCGTCCGCCGAGGACAGCGCCTGCTCGGCCAGCGCGGCCCACGCGGCGCTGACCGTGGGATGCGCGGCGGCCACCTCCGCCGGCGGGGTGCCGGCCGCCAGCGCCGCGTCGGCCTCCGGGTGCGCCGGGAGCAGCGTGGCCGGTGGCTCGCCCAGCAGGTTGTGCGGGTGCGACATCAGCCGGCCTGCGACTGGCCGGCCGAGAGCAGGTCCTCGCAGGCCTCGACCACGCGGGCGGCCATGCCCGTCTCCGCGGCCTTGAGGTAGCTGCGCGGGTCGTAGGCCTTCTTGTTGCCGACCTCGCCATCGACCTTCAGGACGCCGTCGTAGTTGGTGAACATGTGGCCGACGATCGGCCGGGTGAAGGCGTACTGGGTGTCGGTGTCGACGTTCATCTTCACGACGCCGTAGGAGAGCGCCTCCCGGATCTCCGACTGCGCCGAGCCCGAGCCGCCGTGGAAGACCAGGTTGAACGGCTTGTCCTCGGACAGGCCGAACTCCTTGGCGACGACGTCCTGGCCCTGCTTGAGGATCTCCGGGCGGAGCTTGACGTTGCCGGGCTTGTAGACGCCGTGCACGTTGCCGAAGGTGGCGGCCAGGAGGTAGACGCCGCGCTCACCCAGGCCGAGCTTCTTCGCGGTCGCGACGAAGTCGCCCTCGGCGGTGTAGAGCTTCTCGTCGATGTCGGCGGAGACGCCGTCCTCCTCGCCACCGACGACGCCGATCTCCACCTCGAGCACGATCTTCGCAGCGGCCGCCTTCTCGAGCAGGTCCTCGGCGATCTCCAGGTTCTCGTCGAGGTCGATGGCCGAGCCGTCCCACATGTGCGACTGGAACAGCGGCGCCTGGCCCGCGTCCACCCGGTCCTGGGACAGGGCGATCAGCGGGCGCACGTAGGAGTCGAGCTTGTCCTTCGGGCAGTGGTCGGTGTGCAGTGCCACGTTCACCGGGTACTTCTCGGCGACCACGTGGGCGAACTCCGCCAGGGCGACGGCGCCGGTGACCATGTCCTTCACCTTGGTGCCCGAGCCGAACTCCGCGCCGCCGGTGGAGAACTGGATGATCCCGTCGCTGCCGGCGTCGGCGAACCCGCGGAGCGCCGCGTTGATCGTCTCCGACGACGTGCAGTTGATCGCCGGATAGGCGAAGCCGCCCTCCTTGGCCCGGCGGATCATGTCGGCGTAGACCTCGGGGGTCGCGATGGGCATGAGGGGCACTCCTCCGTCGGCATGCTGATGGCGCTGCTCGGGGTCAGTATCGCGCCGCCGTCCTCACTCCGGGGCGTCGGGGCGGACGCACAACCCGAGGGCGGTCACCAGGACCACCGCCTGCGCGACGTCGACCTGCGCGCCGGAGAGGTCGGCGTTGCGCGGATCGACCGCCGAGAGGTCCGACCCGCGCAGGTCGGCGCCGCTGAGGTCGGCCTCGTGCAGCTCCGCGCCGGACAGGTCGAGGTGGCGCAGCGTCGCGCCCGAGGCCCGCACGCCGGTGAGGTCGGCCTCCCGCATCCGGACGCCGGTCAGCGTGGCCCGCCGCAGGTCGGCGCCCGGCATCCCGGTGAACGACCAGTCGCCGCCGGACACGGTCATCAGGTCGAAGCTGCAGCGGTCGAACCGGCTGCCGACGAACTTGCAGGCGGTGAACTCCGCCTGGAAGAACGAGCTGCTGCTGAAGGTGCAGTTCAGGAACGCCGCGTCGGAGTGCCGCGACAGGTTGAACCGGGCGTCGAGGAACGTGCACTCGGTGAAGACCGCGCCCTCGTCGACGGCCTCGGTCAGGTCGAGCCCGATGAAGGAGACGCGCGTGTGCTCGCGGCCGGAGATGTCCTCGCCGTACCAGTCGGCCTGCCGGATCTCGGACTGAGCGGGGCCGGCGCCAGCCGTCACCCCTGCTCGATCCGGCTGGACACGCGGGCGGCGACGACCACCGGGTCGTAGGTCGGGGAGAACGGCGGGGCGTAGGACAGGTCGGAACCGGCCAGCTGCTCCGCCGTCATCCCCGCCCAGATGGCGGTGGCGAAGACGTCGATCCGCTTCCCGCTGCCGGGCCCGCCGACGACCTGGGCGCCGAGCAGCAACCCCGAGCCCCGCTCGGTGATGATCTTGACGTGGATCGGGCTGGCGCCCGGGTAGTAGCCGGCCCGCGTGGAGGACTCGATCATCTCCGTGCGGAAGTCGAAACCGCCGTCCTCGGCCTGGGTGGTGCACAGCCCGGTGCGCGCGACCTCGGTCTCCCCCACCTTGGTCATCGCCGTCCCGAGGACGCCGGCGAACCGCGCCGGCCGCCCGCCGATCACCGAGCCGGCCACCCGCCCCTGCTTGTTGGCGTGGGTGCCGAGCGCGACGTGGATCGGCTCTCCGGTGAGCCGGTGGAACGTCTGGGAGCAGTCCCCACCGGCGAACACCTCCGGGTGGGAGCGGCTGCGCTGGTTGTGGGCCACGTCGATCGCGCCGGTAACGCCGAGCTGCAGCCCGGCCTCCTTCGCCAGCGTCACCTCCGGGCCCATGCCGAGACCGAGGACGACGAGGTCGGCCTCGTAGCTGCCCTCGTCGGTGCGCACCGCCCGCACGGCGCCGTCGGCGTCGGCCTCGATCTCCCGCACCGGCTGGCGGGTCTGCACGTCGATGCCCATGTCGCCCATCGCGGCGCAGACGAGCTCACCCATGTCGTCGTCCAGCTGGGCCATGGGCAGCGGGTCGGCGAGGACGACGGTCACCTCGAGGCCGCGGGTCAGCAGCACCTCGGCCATCTCCAGGCCGATGTAACCCCCACCCAGGACGACGGCCCGCTTGGCGCCCGCGGCGATGGCGGCGCGGATGTCGGCGCCGTCGGTCAGCCGGTGCACCCCGTGCACGCCGTCGGCGTCGAGCCCGGGGACGGGCGGACGCGTGGGCCTGCCGCCGGTGGCGACGACGAGGTGGTCGTAGCCCAGCCGCTCGCCTCCCGCGGCCACCACCTCGCCGGCGGCCATGTCGATGCCCTCGGCGCGGGTGTCGGTGCGGATCTCGATCTCCTGCTGCGCGAACTGCTCGGGCCGACGGGCGATCAGCCGGTCGCGATCGGACACCAGTCCGCCGATCCAGTACGGGATCCCGCAGGCGCTGTACGAGACCTCGGGACCCTGCTCGAGGACGACGATCTCGAGGTCGTCGGGGCGCAGCCGGCGCGCCTGCGCGGCGGCCGACAGCCCGGCCGCGTCCCCGCCGATGACGACCAGCCGCTGCCTGCTCACCGGGGAAGGGTCGCACCCGGGAGCGACATCCGGGAGGTCAGCGCGCCGCGGTCCCCCGCTCGGACGGCGTCAGGCGAGGCCGAGGTCGGAGAGCTCGAAGGCGGCGCGGTACTCGAACCCCGCCGCCTCCACCGCCGCCCGGGCGCCGCGGTCGACGATCACCGCGACCGCGATCACCTCGGCGCCGGCCTCCTGCAGCGCCTCGGCCGCGGTCAGGGGGCTGCCGCCGGTGGTGGAGACGTCCTCGACCACCAGGACCGCGCGGCCCTCGACGTCGGGACCCTCGATCCGTCTCTGCAAGCCGTGGGCCTTGCCGGCTTTCCGGACGACGCACGCGTC
>DATHAK010000236.1:0-7295 GCA_035296685.1 Blastococcus sp. | reverse complement strand
GTGACATGAGCGGCAAGGTTGTCGTGAACCGGTGTATGTCGCTTGACGGCTTCATCGCCGGTCCCGGCGATTCCATGGACTGGGGAGATGATCGTGCTCTCGCCGACTTCGTGGCACCGGACGATTTCGCGGAGATCGCGGCAGCCACCGGCGCCATGCTCGTCGGCCGGCGGACCTGGGAGGTAGGCGACCGGATGAAGACCGAGCAGCCGGCCAGCGTCGACTACCCCTTCTCCGGACCCATGTTCCTCCTCACCCATCGGCCGCTGGAGCCGCCGAACCCGAACGTCACGATCCTGACCGGCGACATCGGCGAAGCGGTCGCCACGGCACTGGACGCTGCCGGCGGCAAGAACCTCGAACTCCTCGGCGCCGACGTGGCCGGCCAGTGCCTGCAGCGGGGGCTCGTCGACGAGATCCTGGTGTATGTGCTGCCGGTTCTGCTCGGCGACGGCATCCGCTTTTCATCCCCGGGCCTTGCGAGGACAGCCCTGGAACCGATCAGCAGCACGCGTTCGGGCGACGCCACCATCCTCCGGTTCCGCGTCCGCAAGCAGCCCGACCAGCCTGTCTGACAGCGCCGGATCTCGCGCGCCGGGGTTCCCCCGGCCGACGCGCTGTAGAGATCACGGCCGTAGGCGCCACCGCGGTCGTGGAAGGTGAACCCGCCGTCGGACGCTCCGCGGGCGAGGTGAGTGTCGATGAGGCTGCTGCTGAGGCGGACTTCCTGCGTCGGCGCTGGCGGATTCGCACGGGGTTCGGTGTGACGACGCTCACACTGTCAGTCGCAGAGCGGTCACGGTACGGCGTTTCGGCGCCTCCCACTGTGCGCAATGACGCACAGTCGATGCGCTCGACGACGACGACGAGGAGTACGGCCGGTGATCACCGACTCGACCAGTGTGGCGACGCCCTGCGACGCGGGTGTCCACGTCCTCTGCTGCCACGAGTGCAGCTGCGAGTGCCACGAGCCAGGAGAGAGCTAGCCCCCTACCTCAACCGCGGTAGGTCTCCAAGAGCCGCAGCCAGATCTCGCTCACCGTGGGGTAGGCGGGAACGGCGTGCCAGAGGCGGCTGATCGGCACCTCCCCGACGACGGCGATCGTCGCGGCCTGCAGCAGCTCGGCCACCGCCGGGCCGATGAAGGTCATCCCGAGCAGCACTTCCCGCTCGGTGTCCACCACGGCGATCGCGGCGCCCTCGTACCCGTCGGCGAACACCCGCGCGCCGGCGACACGTCCGATCGGGTACTCCACGACCCGGTGCGGCAGACCGGCCTTCTCCACCTCCGCGGCCGTGCGCCCGACGCTGGCGACCTGCGGGGTGGTGAAGACGACCGACGGTGTGGCGACCGCGTCGGCGGTGGCCACGAACGGCGACCAGTCGGAGGTGTCCGGCTGCTGACCACGCGCCCGGGCGACGATCGCCGCCCCCGCCTGGCGCGCCTGGTACTTGCCCATGTGGGTCAGCTGCCGGCGGCCGTTGACGTCGCCGACGCCGTACAGCCAGGGGGTGCCGGAGACCTGGAGGGTGTCGTCGACCTCGAGGTACTCCCCCGGTTCGAGCCCGACCGTCTCCAAGCCGATGTCCCCGCTGCCGGCGGCACGGCCAACCGCCACGAGCACCTCGTCCGCGCGGATCTCGCCGTCCGAGGTGGTGAGCACCACGTCCCCGCCCTCGCGCCGGGCGGCGGTGACCTCGGTGCCCACCCGGACGTCGACGCCGCTGTCCCGGAGCGAGGCCGCGACCGCCTCCGACGCGGCCGGCTCGGAGTTCAGCAGCAGCCGGTCGGCGCGCTCGAGCAGGGTGACCCGTGCGCCGAGCGCCCGCCACGCCGTCGCCATCTCGCAGCCCACGTAGCCGCCACCGAGCACCAGCAGCCGTCCGGGCACCTCCTTCGCGCTGGTCGCCTCCCGCGGAGTCCAGGCGCCGACGCCGGCCAGGCCGTCGATCGGCGGGACGGCGGCCTGCGACCCGGTGCAGACCGCGACGGCGTGCCGGGCGGTCAGCCGGGTGCGGGTGCCGTCCTCGCCGGTCACGACGACGGTCCGCTCGCCGTCGAGCCGTCCGGTGCCGCGCAGGAGCGCGATGCCGGCGCCGTCGACCCACTGCACCTGCCCGGAGTCGTCCCAGTGGGCGGTGAACACGTCGCGCCGGGCCAGGGTGGCGGCGACGTCCTGCTCGCCGGTCACGGCCTGCCGGGCGCCGTCGACCGCGCGCGCCTCGGCCAGCACTTCGGTGCCCCGCAGCAGCGCCTTGCTGGGCATGCACGCCCAGTAGGAGCACTCGCCGCCGACCAGCTCGTTCTCGACCAGCGCCGCGGTCATCCCGCCGCGGACGGCGATGTCGGCGACGTTCTCGCCGGTGGATCCGGCACCGAGGACGACGACGTCGTAGGACTGCTCCGCTGCGTCGGTCACCCCCGCCATCCTGTCGGTGTGATCGACTTCCCGCCATGCCCGTGGACGCCCGCGAGTTCGCCGAGGCCATGGCCCAGTACGCCGCCGGCGTGTGCCTGCTGACCGTGCGCGACGGCATCGACGACGTCGGGACGACGGTCAGCTCGGTGATGAGCGCGTCGGCCGAGCCTCCGCTCGTCGCGGTCGGCCTCGCCGCGGACGGTTATCCGGCGGAGGTGCTCGAGGAGGTCGGCCGATGCGGGCTCACTCTCCTGGCCGCGGAGCACGCGATCGTGGCGTCCCGGTTCGCCTCCGCCGGCCGGCCCAGCGCCCGCCACCTGCTGGAATCGGTGCCCTGGACCCGCGCGCCGGCCAGCGACGCGATCCTGCTCGACGGCGGCCTGGCGGCCCTCGACTGCCGGCTGGAGCGGCTGGTCGAGGCCGGCGACCACGTCGTCGCGCTCCTGGAGGTGGAGGACGTGCCGTTCCTCAACCCCGGCAGCGCGCCGCTGCTCCGCCTCCGCGGCCGCTACGCCGACGAGTCGGGCTCTCCGTTCCGCCGGCCGTGAGCACGTCCGCGGGAAATTCGTGTCCTGCTGTCACATTCCGGGCCGCGGCGGTGCTTACCCGATGTGGAGCTCGTACGGCCGACGACCGCAGCAGTGCCGTTCCCCCGCGCACGCGTCATGACCCGGCCCCGGACTGAACGGGGCGTGGGCATGCACCGGGCGGACGTCCGGCCCGACCTCGAGGACGTCTTCCGCAGCCATTACGCGCGGATCGTCGCGACCGCCGCCCGCGTGCTCGGGTCCCGTGACCAGGCCGAGGACGTCGCGCAGGAGGTGTTCCTCTCGTTCGGTCACTCCTCGGTCCCGGCCGACGAGGCCGGCGGCTGGCTGACCGTCGCCGCCACCCACACCGCGCTCAACCTCCTCCGCTCGGGCCGCCGCCGCACCGCCCGCGAGGAGGCCGCCGACGACGGCCCGGCCGTCGTCCCCGACGTCGCCGACCTGGTCGTCACCCGCGAGGAACGGTCGTCCGTCCGCGCCGCGCTCGCCCGGCTTCCGCACAAGCAGGCGGCCGCGCTGGTGCTCCGGCACAGCGGCCTCAGCTACTCCGAGGTCGCCGCCGCCCTCGATCTGTCCCCAGGAAGCGTCGGCACCACCGTGCGCCGCGCCGAGTCCGTCCTGCTCAAGGAGCTGAACCGCCATGCGTCACCCGAGTGAGGGCGTCCTGCGCCGACTGGTCGACGAGCCGGCCGGCGTGACCGACGACGACCGCGCCCACATCGCCGGCTGCCCCACCTGCCTGCGCGCACTGGATGCCGCCCGCGCCGACGCGCAGCTCGTCGGTGCCGCGCTCGCGGCGGCCGGCCCCGGGACCGTGGACACGGATGCCGCCTGGGCCCGCTTCTCGGCGACGGCGGCAGCCGCTCCACCGGTGGCGGTCACGTCCCGACCGGCCGCGACGCCCGGACGGTGGCGGACGACCCTGCGCCGGCCGGCGGTCGCCGCCCTCAGCGCCGTGGTCGTGCTGACCGGGGCCGGTGTCGCGGCGGCCAACGACTGGCTGCCGATCTTCCGCACCGAGCAGGTCGCGCCGCTCGAGGTGACCTCGACCGAGCTCGTGCAGGTACCCGACCTGTCCGCGTACGGCGACGTCGAGTTCGTGCAGGAGCCGCACACGCAGCAGGTGGCCGACGCCGAGTCCGCCGCGGGCTACACCGGCCTCGACGTCCCCGAGGTCACCGACCTGCCGGAGGGCGTGACCGGCGACCCGACGTACCAGGTGGCCGACGTCGTGAGCGCCACCTTCACGTTCTCGGCGGAGAAGGCCGCGCAGGCGGCCGCCGCCGACGGCGAGGTCCTGCCTCCGCCGCCTGCCGGCCTCGACGGCAGCCGGCTCCGGCTGCAGGCCGGACCGGCCGCCGCGACCGTCTGGTCGCAGCCCACCGGCATCCCGACGCTCGTCGTCGCCCGTGCCGTCGCGCCGACGGTGGACTCCTCGGGCGTGCCGTTCGAGACGGTGCGCGACTACCTGCTCTCGCTGCCGGGCCTCCCCGACGGTCTCGCCGACCAGCTGCGCGACCTCTCGGCGGACGGCGGCACGCTGCCCCTGCCCGTCCCGGCGGAGCTGGTCACCACGTCCACGGCCGACGTCAACGGGGCGGAGGCGACCGTGCTCACCTCCCGCAACGGGCTGTTCGCCGGCGTGGTCTGGGTCGAGGACGGCGTGATGACCGGGGTCGCCGGGTCGCTGAGTGCCGACGAGCTGCTGTCGGTCGCCCGTGGTCTCCGCTGACGCCGCTACCGTCCGGGGGATGACCACCGACACCGCCGCCGGGAGCTCCGCGGCCGACGTGGTCGCCGGCCTGCCGGAGTCCCCGGCGGTCTGGTGCTCCGCGCTCCGCAAGCGGTACGGACGCCAGACCGCCGTGGACGACGTCTCCTTCTCGGTCGCCCGCGGCGAGGTGCTCGGACTGCTCGGCCCCAACGGCGCCGGCAAGACCAGCGTGATCAAGATGCTGCTCGGGCTCGTGCGGCCCGACGCGGGCGAGGTGATGCTGCTCGGACGGCGGTCGTCCGACCCGCGGTCCCGCAGCGCCGTCGGCTATCTGCCCGAGCTGTTCCGCTACCAGCCGTGGCTGACCGCGGCCGAGGTGCTCGACCTGCACGTCCGGCTCGCCCGGGTGCCGGTTGCCGCCGAGGAGCAGCGGGAGTGCCTGGCGCTCGTCGGCCTCGCCGACCGGGCAGGCGACCGGGTCGGCGGGTTCTCGAAGGGCATGCAGCAGCGGCTGGGGCTCGCCGTCGCCCTGGTCGCCCGGCCCCAGCTCGTCGTCCTCGACGAGCCGACCAGCGCCCTCGACCCGCTCGGACGGGTCGACGTCCGCGACCTCGTGCTGTCCCTGAAGTCGCGCGGCGTCGCCGTCCTCCTCAACTCGCACCTCATCGGCGAGGTCGAGCGGGTCTGCGACCGGGTGGTGATCCTGGACAAGGGCCGGGTCGCCGCGTCGGGGACGCTGGCCGAGCTGCTCGGCCAGCGCGAGGTGCGGCTCCGGCTGGCCGACGTCGACGGGAGCGCGGAGGACCGGCTCCGGGGGGCCGGCGCGCTGACCCGCAGCGGCGACTGGTTCACCGTCCAGCTCGCGGCGGACGACGACGGCGTGACGGTGCCCGACCTGGTGCGCGACCTGGTCGGCCTCGGCGTCCGGGTGCACGCCGTGGAGCCGGTGCGGATCAGCCTGGAGGAGCGGCTGCTCGCTGTCCTCCGTCACGAGGAGCCGGCGCGATGACGGCGCTCACCATCGCCCGGCTGACATTGCGCGAGGCCGCACGACGGCGGGTGGTCCGGGCCCTGCTGGTGCTCACGGTCGTGCTGCTCGCGCTGAGCGCCTGGGGCTTCTCGAAGCTGGTCGGGCTGGACACCGAGCTGGGCACCATGACCAGCGGCGAGGCCCGGCTCGTCGCGTCGCTGCTGCTCAACCTGGTCATGTTCGGGATGAGCCTCATCGCGGCGCTGGGCACGGCGTTCCTCGCCGGGCCCACGGTCGCTGGCGAGGTGGAGTCGGGACAGGCGCTGGCGATCCTCGCCCGCCCGGTGCGCCGCTCGGCCGTGCTGTTCGGCAAGTGGCTGGGACTGGTCGCCTTCGGGTGCGGATACGTCGCCGTGGCGGGCCTCGCCCAGATCCTCGTCGTCCGCATCACCGTCGGCTACTGGCCTCCGTCGCCGGTCACCGGACTGGCCCTGCTCGCGGCCGAGACGATCGTGCTGCTGACGCTGGCGCTGCTGCTGTCCAGCGTCATCTCGACCATGGCCTCGGGCATCGTCGCCGTCGGCCTCTTCGGGGCGACGTGGGTCGCGGGCGTGGTCGGCGGCATCGGCGGGGCCCTCGGCAACGAGGGCGTCGAGCGGGTGGGCACCGTGTCGCGGGTGATCCTGCCGACCGACGGCCTCTGGCGCGGCGCCATGAACGCGTTCCAGGACCCGATCGCACTGATCCAGATGGGCCCCGGCGAGGGCGGGTTCCCGTTCCTGAGCGAGGCCCCACTGGCACCGGCGTACCTGGCGTGGGCCGCCGTGTGGATCGCCATGATCTGGAGACTGACCGCGCTGTCGTTCCAGCGCCGCGACATATAGGACCCCCTTGCCCCCCACCACTCGCAAGCTCGCGGCGGGACCCTGCAACGGGGCCGTAGAGCCGGGATAGCGTTGACCTCGATGTCTCCGTTGCCCGCACCGTCCGAGTCCGCGCTGCGCCGCGCCGTCGTGCGGGCCGAGCGCGCGATGAGCCTCGACCCGACCGAGGCCGAGACGCTGCTGCACGCGCGCGGGCTGGGTGACGGCGAGCCGCTGGACCGGCTGCTGGCCGCCGCCGGCCGGGTGCGCGACGCCGGCCTGGCCTCGGCCGGGCGCCCGGGCGTGGTCACCTACAGCCGCAAGGTGTTCATCCCGCTCACCCACCTGTGCCGCGACCGCTGCCACTACTGCACGTTCGTGACGACGCCCGGTCAGCTGCGCGCAGCCGGCAAGGCGCCGTTCCTGTCGCCCGACGAGGTGCTCGACGTCGCCCGCGCGGGCGCGGCCCTGGGCTGCAAGGAGGCGCTGTTCACCCTCGGCGACCGGCCCGAGGACCGCTGGCCGGTCGCCGCGGAGTGGCTGCACGCGCACGGCTTCGACTCCACGCTCGCGTACCTCCGCGCCATGGCGATCCGGGTGCTGGAGGAGACCGGGCTGCTCCCCCACCTCAACCCCGGCGTGCTGACCTGGGAGGAGATCCAGCGGCTCAAGCCGGTGTCGGCGTCGATGGGCATGATGCTGGAGACGACGGCGACCCGGCTGTGGTCGGAGCCGGGCGGGCCGCACTACGGCTCACCGGACAAGGAGCCCGCGGTCCGG
>DATHAK010000235.1:0-40139 GCA_035296685.1 Blastococcus sp. | reverse complement strand
AGGCTGCGGCCGGGGTAGCGCTTGGCGTCGAGGTCGAGGTCGCGGGCGACCATCGTCATCAGCCGCACCGAGTCGCCCTGGTCGTAGATCGTGAACGACGACTTCAGGCCCAGCTTGGCGGCCTCCGCGCGCAGGATGCGGACGCACATCGAGTGGAACGTGGAGACCCACATCGCCCGGGCCCGGGGCCCGACGAGGGCGGCGACCCGCTCCTTCATCTCGCCGGCGGCCTTGTTCGTGAAGGTGATGGCGAGGATCTCGCCGGGCTGCGCGTGGCGGGCACCCAGCAGGTAGGAGATCCGGTGGGTGAGCACCCGCGTCTTGCCCGATCCGGCGCCGGCGACGATGAGCAGCGGCCCGCCCTCGTGGACGACGGCCTGGCGCTGCGGGCCGTTGAGCCCGGCGAGCATCCGGTCCAGCTCCCGCCCCGCCGATCCGGGTGCGGTGCGCGGAAGGGCGGCGGTTCCCGGGAGGGCCTGCTGGACGCTGCTCATGACCACATCACTGTAAGCCGGTCGGGTGACGGTCCCGGCCCACCGTCCACGTGCGCCACACCCGTCACGGAGAGGGGTCGTGGCATCGTCCGGACGGCGTGTGGCACACTCGGCCCGTGCTCGCCACGGTCAGCTTTTACTACGGTCACCGGGATCCGGTGTCCGTCACCGCTGGCTGAGCTAGAACGCCGCAACAGACGCCCCGGGCCCGAAGAGCCCCGGGGCGTTTCTTCGTTTCCGGGGTCTGGACGGCCACCAGCCCCCGAAGGAAAATCCCGATGAGCGCCACCCTCACCGCTTCCTCCCCCGCCCCCGCCGCCGTCACCGGCACCGAGGCGGAGCGGATCGGCGAACTGCGCACCGCGATCGACGCGTGCGACGCCGAGATCATCGAGCTCGTCCGGCGCCGGCTCGCCATCTCCCAGGAGATCGGCGCCCTGCGCGCGGCCAGCGGCGGCACCCGCCTCTCGCTGTCCCGTGAGCAGCAGGTGCTCTCCCGGTTCCGGGCCGCGCTCGGTCCCGACGGCGCCGCGCTCGGCATGATGCTGCTCCGGCAGGGCCGCGGCCGGCTCTGACGGCCGTATCCGGGGCCCGGTGCCGGGCCTCTCTCCGGTGTCCCGCAGCACCGCCCACCGGAGAGACGGAAGCGACATGCCCGAGCCGAGCTCGAAGTTCCCCTTCGCCTACCGCCTGCCCAGCGACGTCGCGACCCAGATCCACGGAGGAGCCGACGCCACGGCTCCCGCGCTCGTCACGATGGGCTCGACCCGCCGCGGCATCGCGGTGCTGGTCCTGGTCCTGGGCCTGCTGGGCGTCGGCTTCGCCGCCGGGCTCCCCACCTCGGCCGCCTCCGCGATGCGCACCCAGGACTGCGGCCCCGGCTGGGTCGTCGACGCCGTCGGCACCGTGACCGCCGACGAGAACTTCCGCTGCTGACCGCCGTCCGGCACGTCCGGACACGCCCCGCCGTGACCCCGCGGAGGCGCCGGACCGGTCGTGCCGGAGGCCGGGACGCCGCCACGGCCAGGAGTCCAGGCCGCGGCGGTGCACCGGCCACCGGGCGCCGGCCGGGTCGCAAGGGGGAGGACCCGGCCGGCTCCCGGCCTCCCGACGCGACACCCGAAGGGACACCGACATGAACGCCGACTCCGCCCCCGGCCGCTGCGTCCTACCCCGGCTCGCCGCGGCCGCCACCGTCTCCGCCGCCCTCGTGGCCGGTGGAGCCGCCGCGACCACCGACCGCCCGTCCTCCCTGGACGACGTCGTCGCCATCGTGAACGCCTGGCCGAAGAAGTACACCGGCGTGGGGATCGTCGTGGAGCCTTCCTCGGAGGAGACCACCATCGGCTGACCCCTGCGCTCTCCTGGATGTCACGTCCGGCGGAGCTGCGTCGTCTCCATGGCATTCCCCCCGTGGAGAGGACACCGACGATGGCCCGCATCCCGCTCGACCCGCCCCGAACGCTCGTCTACCGGTTCGCCGAGTGGTACTCCCGGCGCAGCTGGGGCGTGGTGGCCGACCCGCTGGCCGCGATGGGCCACAACCCCCGGGTGCTGCTGACCGACGCCCGCTTCGAGACCTCGCTCAAGCGCTGGAACAAGCTCGACCCGACGCTCCGGGCCCTCGCCGAGATGTCGGCGGCCGTCTCGATCGGCTGCTCGTGGTGCGTGGACTTCGGTTACTGGCTGAGCACCAACGGCGGCGTCGACCCGGTCAAGCTCGGCGACGTCCCGCGGTGGCGCGACAGCGACGTCTACACCGAGCTGGAGCGCCAGGTGATGGCCTACGCCGAGGCGATGACGGCCACGCCGCCCACGGTGACCGACGAGACGGTCGCGGAACTCCGGCGCTCCCTGGACGACGCGGCCCTCGTCGAGCTGACCATGATGATCGCCGTGGAGAACGTGCGGTCGCGGTTCAACAGCGCGCTCGGGCTGACCAGCCAGGGGTTCAAGGACCGGTGCGAGATCCCCGCACGGACGTCGTGACCGACCCCCTGGCGCCGTTCGACCGGCACCGGCGCCTGCTCTTCTCGGTGGCCTACCAGATGCTCGGCAGCGTCGCCGACGCCGAGGACGTCGTCCAGGACACCTGGCTGCGGTGGTCGGCGGCCGACCGGAGCGACGTGGCGGACGAACGCGCCTACCTCGTGCAGATCACCACCCGGCTGGCGCTGGACCGGATGACCTCCGCACGGGCCCGCCGGGAGAGCTACGTCGGCCCGTGGTTGCCGGAGCCGCTGCTCACCGGCGGTGGCCCGGTCGCCTCCGGGCCGCCGGAGATCGCA
Organism: Blastococcus sp.; assembly: GCA_035296685.1. Lineage (GTDB taxonomy): Bacteria > Actinomycetota > Actinomycetes > Mycobacteriales > Geodermatophilaceae > Blastococcus_B. The sequence goes on along the minus strand of DATHAK010000235.1, from coordinate 37,357 downwards.
CCCGAGGACGCCGCCGAGCTCGGCGAGCAGGTCTCGCTCGCGCTGCTCGTCGTCCTCGAGACGCTGTCGCCGGCCGAGCGGGCCGTGTTCGTGCTCCGCGAGGTCTTCGGGATGTCGGTGGCCGAGGTCGCCGGCGCCCTGGGACGCACGGAGGCCGCTGTCCGGCAGATGGCCCACCGCGCCCGGGAGCACGTCCACGCCCGCCAGCCGCGGTTCGACACCGACAAGCGGGCCCAGCGGGAGGTCACCGAGCGGTTCCTCGCAGCCGTCGGGGGCGGCGATCTCGAGGCCCTGCTGGCAGCGCTCGCTCCCGACGTCGTCCTCATCAGCGACGGCGGCGGCCGCACCAGGGCCGCCCTGCGACCGATCACCGGTGCCGACAAGGTGGCCCGCTGGCTGGTGGCCGTCGCGCAGACGGGGGCGAGCATCCCCGACCTGCGGATCGAGGTGGCCGAGGTCAACGGCTGGCCCGCGATCGTGGGCTGGGCGGGGACGGAGCCGTTCGGGTCGATCTCCCTGGCCGTGTCCGAGGGCCGGATCGAACAGGTGCTGGTCGTCGTCAACCCGGACAAGCTCGCCGGTCTCGCCCTGCCCTGACGTCCCTCGTGCAGGGGCCCGCGGCGAGCCTGCGAGCCATGGGGGGCAGGAGCGTCCTTCTTCTAGGCTGCCGCGGGTGACCATGCCCCTCCCGCAGCACCCGGCCGAGCACGTCGAACGCGCGCTGTGCGTGCTCGCCCATCCCGACGACGTCGACTTCGGCACGGCCGGCACGGTGGCGACCTGGACGGCGGCCGGCACGGAGGTCACCTACTGCATCGTCACCGACGGCGACGCCGGCGGCTTCGACGAGACCCCGCGCGAGCAGATGCCGGTGCTGCGGCGGGCCGAGCAGCAGGCCGCGGCGGCGGCGGTCGGGGTGAGCGACGTCCGGTTCCTCGGCTACCCCGACGGCCGGCTGGAGCTGACGCTCGACCTACGCCGCGACATCAGCCGGGTGATCCGCCAGGTGCGACCGCAGCGGGTGGTCACCAGCTCGCCGGAGCGGATGTGGGAACGGATCGGCGCCAGCCACCCCGACCACATGACGGTCGGGGAGTCGACGCTGCGGGCGGTCTACCCCGACGCCCGCAACCCGTTCGCCTTCCCCGAACTGCTCGAGGACGAGGGCCTGGAGGCGTGGACGGTCTCGGAGGTCTGGCTGGGCGCGAGCCCCCGCGCCGATCACGCCGTCGACGTCACCGAGATGGTCGGCCGGAAGTTCGCCGCGCTGCGCAGCCACGTGACGCAGGTCAGCCACAACCCCGACCTGGAGAAGTTCGTGACCGCCTGGATGAGCCAGATCGCGCAGCGCTTCGGCCTCCCGGAGGGCCGGCTGGCCGAGGCCTTCCACGTGATCCACACCGCCTGAGAGGCTTCCGGGATGGCGAACGAACGGTGGGAGGACCTGGCCGGGGGTGCGGTCGGCGGGCCGGTCACGCGCGGCACCATGTTCGGGTCGCAGGGGCTGCGCACGGGCACGAAGTTCTTCGCGATCTGGTGGCACGAGCACCTGGTGGTGAAGCTCCCACCGGCGCGACTGACGGAACTGGTCGAGGCCGGCGACGGACAGCCCTTCGAGCCGATGGAGGGCCGCCGGATGAACGGCTGGATCGTGCTGGACGACCGAGCCGACTGGGCACCGCTCACCGACGAGGCGCGGGCGTTCGTCGAGTCGCAGCAGAAGTGACGATGCCGCGGCAGAAGTGACGTTGCCGCTCAGAGCAGCCGGTTGGTCGCCGCCCAGCGGGTGAGCTCGTTGCGGTTGGACAGCTGGAGCTTGCGCAGCACGTTCGAGGCGTGCGACTCCACCGTCTTCACCGAGATGAACAGCCGGGAGCCGATCTCCCGGTACGTGTACCCCCGCGCCAGCAGCTGCATGACCTCGCGCTCGCGGGCGCTGAGCAGGTCCAGCCCCGGGTCGGTCGCCTCCTCCGCAGGCTCGGCGGCCGGGGCCCCGGCGGCGAACGCGTCGAGCACGAAACCGGCCAGCCGAGGGCTGAACACCACGTCCCCGTCGGCCACCCGGCGGACGGCGTCACGCAGGTCCGGGCCGGAGATCGTCTTGGTCACGTAGCCCTTCGCGCCGGCCCGGATGACGGCGATCACGTCCTCGGCCGCATCGGAGACCGACAGCGCCAGCCAGCGGATCTCCGGCAGCTCGGTGCGCAGCGTCTCGAGGACCGCGCGCCCCCCGCCGCCCGGCATGTGCACGTCGAGCAGGACGACGTCCGGCTTGGTCGCGCGGATGCCCTCCACGGCGGAGGCGACGTCGGCACCCTCGCCGACGAACGTCACGTCGTCCCCGAGCTCGGCGCGCACGCCGGCCCGGACCATCGCGTGGTCGTCGACCACGAACACCCGTGGCGCGGTCATGCTCTGCTCCTCGGTTCGCTCCCGCTCACGCCCACCCGCGGAAGCGCGAGCTCCACCTCGGTCCCCTCCCCCGGCGACGACCGGATCTCCGCCGTCCCACCGAGCCGGGTGAGCCGCCCGGTGACCGAGTCGCGCAGGCCCCGCCGGTCGTCGGGCACGGCCGCCGGGTCGAAGCCCGCCCCGCGGTCGCGGACGAAGACCGACACCCGCTCGGGCGTGACCTCGGTGTAGAGGTCGGCGGCCGCGGCGCCGGAGTGCTTGGCGGCGTTGAGGAGTGCCTCCCGGGTCGCCGCGCCCAGCGCGGCGAGTGCGTCGTCCACCGGGGCGTCGCCGACCACGACGGGGTCGACGATCAGGGCGTGGTCGGCCTCGACCTCGGTGACCATGGCGGCGACCAGGCCGGCCCACGTGCCGCCCTCGCGCACGACCTTCGGGTCGTACAGCCAGGCCCGCAGCTCCCGCTCCTGGCCGCGGGCCAGCCGGTTGACCGCCTGGGGGTCCTCGGCGTGCCGCTGGATCAGCGCGAGGGTCTGCAGCACCGAGTCGTGCAGGTGGGCGGCCACCGCGGCCCGCTCCTCGGACCGGATCCGCGCGGTGCGCTCCTCCGCGCGCGAGTCGAGCAGCCGCCGCCAGATCGGCGCGGTCGCCAGCACGACCCCGGTGAGGATCACGAGGGTGGCGGCGAAACCGTTGCGGGCGGCGGCGAGCTGACCGGTGGTGGCGAGCAGGAGCACCACCCCGCCGGCGGCGAGCGCGGCGCCACCGGCGAGCGCCCAGCGTCCACCGGGGACGGCGAGGGAGCGGTCGGTGTCGAGCTGCCGCCAGATCACGCCGAGCCCGACGGCGACCAGGACCAGCGGGAGGATGAGGTCGCCGGTGCCGAACTGGAGCAGCTGACCGAGCAGTACCGCCGCGGCCACGGCGAGCACGACCAGCCCGACGACCTCGCGCCCGTTCCTCGGCCGCCAGCCCACGCCGGACGGCGGCGTCGCCTCCGCCGATCCCGGCTGGGCCACGGGCATGGTCAGCCAGAGCAGGCCGTAGGCAACCACGCCGATGACCGCCGTCGAGAGGACGACGAAGGCGACCCGCACGATCAGCGGGTCCTGGCGCAGATGTGCCGCCGTCCCGGCCGCGACCCCGGCGAGCACGCGACCGGAGCGCGGGCGCACGAGGCGCGGCCGCGCAGCGGTCGGGCCGGGCGCCGGCCCGGACACGGTGGTGGTCACGCTAGGAATCGTCGCACCGCGGGACCCGGGGCCGACACCGGTGATCACCCCCGTTGAGGAACCAGGGTGCGATGGGGGCCTTCCCTGATGGATTCCGGTGGTCCGGATCGGCAGGCTCTGTGCCATGACATCGGCACCGCCCCCCGCACCTCCCGGCCTGGAGCCGCCGGCCTGGCAGCCCCCGCCACCGCCGCCTCCCGCCGGTCCCCAGCCGCGCACCCAGCTGCGCCGCAGCCGCACCGACAAGATGCTCGGCGGCGTCTCCGGCGGGCTCGCTGAGTACAGCGGCATCGACCCGCTGCTCTGGCGCGTCGGCTTCGTCGCCCTCGCCTTCGCCGGCGGCACGGGCGTCCTCGTCTACCTGCTGCTGTGGCTGCTCATGCCGGCGGGCGACGTCCGGTACGACGCCGCCCCCTCGGTCCGCGAGCCGCGACCGCCGGCCGGCCCACGCTCCCCCGTCCCGGGGGTGACGATCGCCGGGCTGCTGATCGTGGTGGGCGCTCTCGTGCTGATCACGAACACGACGGCCTGGGACATCGGCCCGCGCGGCTTCCTCGGCTCGGCCCTGGTGGTGGTCGGGCTCGGCCTGGTCGCCGCCGCCTTCACCGGCGGACGGCGCGCCAAGGGCGGGCTGATCGCCCTCGGGATCGTCCTGTCCCTCGCCCTGATCACGGCCAGCTCCGTGCCGTGGCGCGACGTCTCGCGGAGCGGCGTGGGTGACCGCACCTTCCAGCCGGCCACTGTCGCCCAGGTCCGCGACGTCTACCGCGGCGGCGCCGGCGACATGACCCTCGACCTCAGCCGGCTGGACCGGCGCATCCCCGGTGGCCCGGTCACCACGCGGATCGACCACGGCCTCGGCGACCTGGAGGTCATCGTCCCGCGGTCGGCGGACGTCCAGCTCACCATCGACACCGGACTCGGCGACGTCGAGGTCTTCGACGACGGCTCGGTCACCGACGGCTTCTTCGCGGGGTCCGGCAGCGAGCCGTGGTCGGACGACGGCACGGCCGAGTTCGAGATCAGGATCCACAACGGTCTGGGTGACGTGGAGGTGTCCCGTGGCTGACTACAGCGAGTTCCCCACCACGCCGACCGGCTGGCAGGAGCGGCAGGCCCAGGAGTGGCAGACCGTCACCCCGCTGGAGACCGAGGACGCCGAGCGCCCCCGCCAGCAGGTCGACCTCACGGCCCTCGTCCCCGGCGTGGCCTTCGTCGTCATCGCCATCGTGTTCATGTCCGGCGTGCACCTGCCGGACTTCATGTGGCGGAACGGCGGCTTCCTCTGGGTGGTCCTGATGGGGGTCGGGATCGTGCTGCTGGTCGCCGAGCTCCGCAAGGCCCGCCGCCGGCGCAGCTGAGGACGCGGAGCGGGAACAGGGCCCGGGGAGCATCCGCTCCCCGGGCCCGGTGACGTGCTGGAACGGCCCTGCTGCAGGGGCCCGCCGCGAGCCTGCGAGTGGCGGGGGGCAGCGGGGTCCTTCTACTCCCACTCGATGGTGCCCGGCGGCTTGCTGGTGACGTCGAGGGTGACCCGGTTGATCTCGGGCACCTCGTTGGTGATCCGGGTCGAGATCCGCGCCAGCACGTCGTACGGCAGGCGGGTCCAGTCGGCGGTCATCGCGTCCTCGCTGGACACCGGACGCAGCACGATCGGGTGCCCGTAGGTGCGGCCGTCGCCCTGCACGCCGACCGACCGCACGTCGGCCAGCAGCACGACCGGGCACTGCCAGATCTCGCGGTCCAGCTTCGCGGCCGTCAGCTCCGCGCGCACGATCGCGTCGGCCTTGCGCAGGACGTCCAGCCGCTCCTGGGTCACCTCGCCGACGATCCGGATGCCCAGGCCGGGGCCCGGGAAGGGCTGGCGCCACACCATCGCCTCGGGCAACCCGAGCTGGATGCCGACCTCGCGGACCTCGTCCTTGAACAGCGTCCGCAGCGGCTCGACGAGCGTGAACTGCAGGTCCTCGGGCAGGCCGCCGACGTTGTGGTGGCTCTTGATGTTCGCCGTCCCGGTGCCGCCGCCGGACTCGACGACGTCGGGGTAGAGCGTGCCCTGCACGAGGAAGTCGACGGTGTCGCCGTGCTCCTTCGCGTCGCCGACGACGTCGAGGGCGGCCTGCTCGAAGACGCGGATGAACTCGCGGCCGATGATCTTCCGCTTCTCCTCGGGGTCCGCGACCCCGGCCAGCGCCCCGAGGAACTGCTCGCGGGCGTCCACCACGCGCAGGTCCACCCCGGTGACGGCGACGAAGTCGCGCTCGATCTGCTCGGTCTCGCCCTGCCGCATCAGGCCGTGGTCGACGTAGACGCAGGTGAGCCGGTCGCCGATGGCCCGCTGGACGAGCGCGGCCGCGACGGCGGAGTCGACCCCGCCGGACAGGGCGCACAGCGCGCGGCCCTCGCCCACCTGGGCGCGGATCCGCTCCACCTGCTCCTCGACGACGTTGGCCATCGTCCAGGTCGGCTCGAGGCCGGCGATGTCGAACAGGAAGTGCTCGAGCACCGTCTGCCCGTGTGCGGTGTGCCGCACCTCGGGATGGAACTGCACGCCGGCGAGCTTGCGGTCGACGTCCTCGAACGCGGCGACCGGCGCACCGGTGGAGGTGGCGGTGACGGTGAACCCGGGCGGCGCCTCGCTGACGGCGTCCCCGTGGCTCATCCAGACGTTCTGCTCGACCGGCAGTGACCCGAACAGCCGGGCCTGCGTCGTCACGGTGAGCGGCGTCCCCCCGTACTCGCGGTCGCCGGTGTGCGCTACCGAGCCGCCCAGGCTCTGCGCCATGGCCTGGAAGCCGTAGCAGATGCCGAACGCCGGGACGCCGGCCTCGAACAGCGCCGGGTCGATCTGCGGCGCCCCCGGCGCGTAGACGCTGGACGGTCCCCCGGAGAGCACGATCGCGGCGGGCTTGCGGGCGACGATCTCCTCGGCCGGGACGTCGCTCGGCACGATCTCCGAGTAGACGCCGGCCTCGCGGATGCGCCGGGCGATCAGCTGCGCGTACTGGGCGCCGAAGTCGACGACGAGGACGGTCGGGAAGTCCATCAGTCCGCCCGACCGCCGATCACGAGATCCACCCGCTGGAACTCCTTGAGGTCGCGGTAGCCGGTCTTGGCCATCGTGCGGCGGAGCGCCCCGAACAGGTTGGTGCGGCCGTCGGAGGTCTCCGCGGGGCCGAGCAGCACCTGCTGGAGTGAGCCGGCCGGCGGCACGGGCGCCGACGTCCCACCGCGGGGCAGGCGCGGGTGCGCGGCGACGGAGTCCCACCAGATGCCGGCGCCGGGCACCTCGGCCGCGATCCGCAGCGGCTCCCCGAGTTGGACGGCGTCGGCGCCGCAGGCCAGGGCGCGCGCGATGGCGCCGCTCGTCTCGATCCGGCCGTTGGCGATGACGTGCACGTACCGGCCGCCGGTCTCGTCCAGGTAGTCGCGGCGGGCGGCCGCCGCGTCGGCTATGGCGCTGGCCAGCGGCACGCGCACGCCCATGACGGCGTCCCCGGTGGAGAAGCTGTCGGCACCGACGCCGACGATCACGCCGGCCGCGCCGGTGCGCATGAGGTGCAGCGCGGTCTGGTAGTTCGCCGCGCCGCCCACGATGACCGGGACGTCGAGGTCGGCGATGAACTCCTTGAGGTTGAGCGCGTCGCCCTGGGTCGTCACGTGCTCGGCGGAGACGATCGTGCCCTGGATGACGAGCAGGTCGACGCCCGCGGACAGCGCGGTGGGCGCCAGCTGCAGGGTGTGCTGCGGCGAGACCCGGACGGCCGTCGTCACGCCCGCCTCGCGCATCTCCTTGATCCGGGCCGCGACGAGGTCGGGCTTCACCGGCTCGCAGTAGATCTGCTGCAGCAGGGAGACCGGCGGGGCCGCGGAGCCGGCCGCCTCGCGCAGCTTCCGGTAGACCGGCAGCGGGTCCTCGTAGCGCGCCCACAGGCCCTCGGCGTTCAGCACGCCGAGACCGCCGGCCTCGCCGACCGCGATCGCCGTGGCCGGGCTCATGACGGCGTCCGACGGGCTGGTGACCAGCGGGATGTCGAACCGGAAGGCGTCGATCTGCCAGTGGGTCGAGCAGTCGTCGACGTCGCGAGTGCGACGCGATGGGACGATCGAGACCTCGTCGAGGTCGTAGCCGCGGCGGGCGAAGCGGTTCAGCCCGATCTCGACGGTGTCGCGTGCGCTCATGTGCTTCACCGGCCTCGGTAGTTCGGGGCTTCGACGGTCATCTGGATGTCATGGGGGTGGCTCTCGACCAGACCGGCGGACGTGATGCGGGTCAGCTGGCCGCGCTCCTTGAGCTCCGCGACGCTGGCCGCGCCGGCGTACCCCATCGACGCCCGCAGGCCCCCGACCAACTGGTGGACGACGCCCGACAGCGCCCCGCGGTAGGGCACCTGTCCCTCGATGCCCTCGGGGACGAGCTTGTCGTCGGAGAGGACGTCGTCGGCGAAGTAGCGGTCGCGGCTGAACGACTGGTTGCCGCGCTTCTGCATCGCGCCGAGCGACCCCATGCCGCGGTAGGTCTTGTACTGCTTGCCGTTGACGAAGACCAGCTCTCCGGGTGCCTCCTCGACGCCGGCGAACAGGCCGCCGATCATCACGGTGTCGGCGCCGGCGACCAGGGCCTTGCCGATGTCGCCCGAGTACTGCAGACCGCCATCGGCGATGACGGGCACGTCGGCGGGACCGGCGGCCAGCCAGGCCTCGTAGATCGCGCTGATCTGGGGGACGCCGACGCCGGCCACGACCCGGGTCGTGCAGATGGAACCCGGACCGACGCCGACTTTCACCGCGTCCACCCCGGCGTCGATCAGCGCCTGCGCCCCGGCGCGGGTGGCGACGTTGCCGCCGACGACCTCGATCCCGTTCTCGCCGCCGAAGTCCTTCTTGACCCGGGCGACCATGTCCAGCACCGCGCGCTGGTGGCCGTGCGCCGTGTCGACGACGAGCACGTCCACACCGGCCTCGACCAGCAGACCGGCGCGCTTGTAGGCGTCCTCGCCCACGCCGAGGGCGGCGCCGACGACGAGGCGCCCGTCGGCGTCCTTGGTGGCGTCGGGGTACTGGTCGCGCTTGACGAAGTCCTTGACCGAGATCAGGCCGCGCAGCCGGCCACCTGCGTCGACCAGCGGCAGCTTCTCGATCTTGTGCTGGCGGAGCAGCCCGAGGGCGGTGTCGGGCTCCACGCCGACCGGCGCGGTGACCAGCGGCATCGGCGTCATGACGTCGCGGACGAGCCGGTTCTGATCGGTCTCGAAGCGCATGTCGCGGTTGGTGACCATGCCGACGAGCACGCCGTCGGCGTCCACCACGGGGGCGCCAGAGATGCGGTAGCGGCCGGACAGGGCGTCGACCTCGGCGAGGGTGTTGTCCGGCGAGCAGGTGACCGGATTGGTGACCATGCCGGCCTCGGAGCGCTTGACCAGATCGGCCTGGCCGGCCTGCTCCTCGGCGGCGAGGTTGCGGTGCAGGACGCCGATCCCGCCGGCGCGGGCCATCGCGATGGCCATGCGCGCCTCGGTGACGGTGTCCATGGCGCTGGAGACCAGCGGCACGGCCAGCCGGATGCGGCGGGTCAGCCGGCTGCTGGTGTCCACCTCGGCGGGGACGACGTCCGAGGCCCCCGGGATGAGGAGGACGTCGTCGTAGGTCAGCCCGAGGGGGGCGAACTTCGGCGGGAGCTCGGGGACAAAGTCGGGCTGCATGTGCGCGGCACCCTTCGGCTGATCGGTCGGGCTCGTGGTCGGCGCCCGCCCGCCGGAGGCACTGTGCGTCGCCGGGCGCAGGAAGACCGGCCTCGATCGTAGGCGGCGGTGCCGCGCGGGCGATGTTTGCCCGTCCGGCCGTTACCGTGGAGGGCGTGACTCCGTTCGACGACGCCTCCGGACCCGACTTCGGGCCCCCCGAACCCGGCGGGCAGCCCCCGCTGACGATGGAGGAGCGGGCCGGTGTCCTCGACGACCTGGCCGAGCTCGAGGTGTTCCGCACCCTGCTCGAGCCGACCGGCATCAAGGGCATCGTGGTCGACTGCCCCGACTGCGACGAGGAGCACCACGTCGACTGGGCGCTGATGCAGGCCAACCTCCGCCAGCTGCTCGACGAGGGCCAGACCGGACGCCACGAGCCGCCCTTCGACCCCGACCCGGACGACTACGTGAGCTGGGACTACGCCAGCGGCTACGCCGACGGGGTGGCCGCTGCCGCCGAGCGGGACGAGCCCGGTCGCGGGTCGGGCGGGAAGCACGCCCGCGACGACTGAACTCCGTCCTCGACGTTGTGCGCAGATGGGCAGAAATCCCGTCGGAAGCTGCCCACCCGCGCACACCGTGGCCCACGGATCGTCGCCCGCGACGACTGAACGCTCGGTTTCATGATCAGCACTGACTGAGGGGGCCCTCCGATGATCGGAGGGCCCCCTCAGTCAGTGCTGATCTTGTGCAGTTGGACTCAGGTCATGATGCCGCGGCGGAAGCCCGTCGCGACGGCCTCGGCACGGTCCTTCGCGCCCAGCTTGCGGAACAGCCTCCGGGCGTGGGTCTTGATCGTGTCCTCGGACAGGTAGAGCTCGCGGCCGATCTGGGCGTTGCTCTTGCCCTGGCTCATGCCGGTGAGCACCTGCATCTCGCGCATCGACAGGCTGACCGCCGGGGTGGTCTCCCGCACGGCGGCCCGGACCGTGGTCGGGGCGGAGCCGTTCAGCGGCGCGGCGCCGCTCCAGGCGGGCACACCCTGGCCGGCCGAGACCTGCTGCGGGATGCGACCGCCGTCGGCACGCAGCCCGACCCGGGACAGGCCGAGACCCATCTCGATGGGGCTGGCGTCCCAGCGCAGGTAGCCGCGGGCGCCGAACGCGACGGCGGCCCGCACGCTCTCGGCGTCGTCGGGCGCACCGAGCACGAGGACCGGCAGCCCCGGGTAGGCCCGCAGCGCCTGCGTGGCGGCGCTCAGGCCGGTGTCCACGGCGCGCTGGGTGCCGACGATGAGCACGTCGGGCATGCGGGTGGCCAGCCGGGACATCAGCGAGGCGGCGTCACCCACCACCTCGACACGGCCGACGAAGGGCAGCGCAACGAGGCGGGACGCCACGTCGTCACGGACCCGCCGGCGCTCGTCGTACACCCACACGGTCGTGGTGCCGTTGCCCGGCCCACGCATCCTGTCGTCGATCACGGCTCGCTCCTCGCTCCCCCCGGTGCAACGAGCCACCAGGTCCGAACCGACCGGGGAATCCCCGATCGGTTTGCGCTCGGGTGGGGGCTCCCCACCCGGGGAACCCTCACCTCTGCGCTGGTCGCGGCGCGGATCCGGGTTTCTCCCCCTCCCGGATTCGGCACGACCTGGAACCACCTTGATCGACACGTTCGGGCTACAACACCCGCCCTCACCCCGGGGGGTGAGGAGCAGGTCAGGGGCAGATCGCAGGAATTTCGCCCGAAAAGTTGCGATCACGCCGTGTTTGACCATGTGGGGCGTCGGGCACCGGCCCCTTGCAGCCGGACAGCCCCCACCGGCGCTCTGAGCTCTGGAGGAGACATGGCCGACATCCGCAGACTGCCGACGCCCGTCGCCGAGGTCTGGGACTGGCAGCTCCATGGCAGCTGCCGTGGCGAGAACACGTCCCTCTTCTTCCACCCCGATGGTGAGCGGGGCCCGGCCCGTGCGCGGCGGCAGGCGGCGGCCAAGGCCGTGTGCGCCCGCTGCCCGGTCATCGACGCCTGCCTGAAGCATGCGCTGTCGGTTCGTGAGCCCTACGGGGTATGGGGCGGCATGAGCGAGGAGGAGCGCGCCCGGCTCATCGCGGCCGAGCCCGCCGCCGTCGCCGCCGGGGTCTGACTCCCCCACATACGCCGAGAGGGCCCGGTCCAGAACTCTGGACCGGGCCCTTGCACGTTCTCGGAACGCAATTGTGTGCGCCCACGCCCCGTTCCGTGGTCGGAAACGGGGCGTGGGCGCACACGTTCAGTGGCTGTGGCCGTGACCGCCGTGCGAGTGGCCGTGGGTGTGGTGCCCGTTGCCGTGCGAGTGCTCCTCCTCCTCGGGCTTCTCCACCACGGCGGAGTCGGTCGTGAGCACCATCGCCGCGATCGAGGCCGCGTTGCCCAGCGCGGCCTTGGTGACCTTGACCGGGTCGATGACACCCTGCGCGGCCAGGTCGCCGAACTCGCCGGTCTCGGCGTTGAAGCCGTTGCCGACGCCCAGCTCGCGCACCTTGCTCACGACGACCCGACCCTCGAAGCCGGCGTTCTCCGCGATGCGGGCCAGCGGGGCATCGAGCGCCGAGCGGACGGCGCGGGCGCCGGTGAGCTCGTCACCCTCCAGCGACAGGCCGTCGATCGCCGAGGAGCTGTGCACGAGGGCGGAACCGCCGCCGGGGATGACGCCCTCCTCGACCGCCGCGCGGGTGGCCGAGATGGCGTCCTCGATGCGGTGCTTGCGCTCCTTGAGCTCGACCTCGGTGGCCGCGCCGACCCGGATGACGCCGATGCCGCCGGCCAGCTTGGCCAGCCGCTCCTGCAGCTTCTCGCGGTCCCAGTCGGAGTCGGTGTTCTCGATCTCGCGGCGGATCTGGGCGACGCGGTCGCCGATCGCCTCCGAGGTGCCGCCGCCGTCGACGATCGTCGTCGTCTCCTTGTCGACCGTCACCCGGCGGGCGGTGCCGAGCACCTCGGCCCCGACGGAGTCCAGGGAGAGGCCGACGTCCTCGCTGACCACCTGGCCGCCGGTGACGACGGCGAGGTCGGTCATGAACGCCTTGCGCCGGTCACCGAAGTACGGCGACTTCACCGCGACGACCTTGATCGTCTTGCGGATGGAGTTGACGACGAGGGTGGACAGCGCCTCGCCCTCGACGTCCTCGGCGACGACCAGCAGCGGCCGGCCACCGGTCGACAGCACCTTCTCCAGCAGTGGGAGCAGGTCGGCCAGGGCGCTCACCTTGCCGCTGACCAGCAGCACCAGGGCGTCGTCGAGGACGGCCTCCATCGACTCCGGGTCGGTGACGAAGTACGGCGACAGGTAGCCCTTGTCGAACTGGACGCCCTCGGTGACGTCCAGGTCGGTGGACATCGTGTTGCTCTCCTCGACGGTGATCACACCGTCCTTGCCGACCCGCTCGAACGCCTCGCCGATCAGGTCGCCGACCTCGGCGTCCTGCGCGGAGATCGTGGCGACCTCGGCGATGGCCGAGCGCTCGGAGACGGGGGTGGCCGCCTTGTCGAGCGCCTCCTGCACGGCCTCGACGGCGGCCCGCATGCCCCGGCCGAGCGCCATCGGGTTGGCGCCGGCGGCGACGTTGCGCATGCCCTCGTGGACCAGCGCCTGGGCGAGCACGGTGGCGGTGGTGGTGCCGTCACCGGCGACGTCGTTGGTCTTGGTGGCGACGTTCTTCGCCAGCTGGGCGCCTAGGTTCTCGTACGGGTCGTCGAGGTCGATCTCGCGGGCGATGGTGACGCCGTCGTTGGTGATGGTCGGCGCGCCGAACTTCTTGTCGATGACGACGTTGCGGCCGCGCGGGCCGAGCGTCACCTTGACCGCGTCGGCGAGCTTGTCGACGCCGCGCTCGAGGGAGCGCCGGGCGTCCTCGTTGAACTTGATGATCTTGGCCATGCCGGACCTCTCAGAGGGACTTCAGGGTGAGACGACGACCGCCCCGGGACCCGGTGTACGGGTCGCCGGGGCGGTCAGGTGAGCCGATGGAACGGCCACCCTTCAGGGGCCCGCGCCGAGCTTGCGAGGCGTGGGGGGAAGGGTGGTCCTTCTACTTCTCCACGACGGCGAGCAGGTCGCGGGCGGAGAGGACGAGGTACTCCTCGCCGCCGTACTTGACCTCGGTGCCGCCGTACTTCGAGTAGATGACGACGTCGCCCACGTTCACGTCGAGCGGAACGCGGTTGCCGTTGTCGTCGATGCGCCCGGGGCCCACGGCGATGACCGTGCCCTCCTGCGGCTTCTCCTTGGCGGTGTCCGGGATGACCAGGCCGGAGGCGGTGGTGGTCTCGGCCTCGTTGGCCTGGACCACGACCCGGTCCTCCAGCGGCTTGATGCTGACCTTGGTAGCGGTCGTCACGTCGGTGACGCCCCCTTCGGTGTCGGACGGGCTGGTGGATGGTGCTGATGCTGTGGCACGGGATCCGGGCACCCGCCGTCGCGGGGGTCGGGCGCCAGCCCGTGTCGATTGGCACTCTACCCATGAGAGTGCCAGCCGCTCAACCGGGTCCCCCACCCCGGTGAGCAGGCGGTGCGCGAGGCTGTCCCCGTGCCCGACCAGCCGCCCGAGGAGGAGGTCCTCGCGCAGCTGCGGTGGCTGGCCGGCCCGGAGGGCGCAGCAGCGGTGGGCCTCGCGGTCCGGCTGCAGGCGGAGGGCCTCGACCTCCTGCCGGGTCTCGACCGGCTCCGGGCCGAGGTCGGTGCCGCGCACGCCGGCCCGGCATGGGAGCTGGCCCGCCTGCGGGCCCGCGCGCGACCGGTCTTCGGCGCCGACGCCGACCGACTGCTGCTGACCGCCGACACCCTCGAGCAGGCCGGCCGGCCCGAGCTGGCTGCCCGGCGCGCGGGCCGGCTGCTGGCCGGGGGCGCAGACTCCGCCGCCGACCTCGGCTGCGCCGCCGGCACCGACACCGTCGCCCTGGCCCGCGCGGGAGCCCGCGTGCTGGCCATCGACCGGGATCCGGTGGCCCGCGAGCTCACCGCCGCGAACGCCGCCGCCCTCGGCGTCGCCGACGACGTGTGGGTGGCAGCCGGCGACGTCGTCGAGCTGGTGGACGCGGCCCGCGGCGGCGAGGTCGCCGGCTGCGCCGCGGCCGTCCTCGACCCCGCCCGGCGTGCGGGCGGGCGTCGTCAGCTGGACCCCGACCGCTGGTCGCCGCCCTGGTCGACGGTCACCGCGCTGCTGGACCGGGTGCCGACGTCGGTGGTGAAGGTCGCGCCGGGCCTCGACCACGCGCGGGTGCCCGAGGGCATCGAGGCGGAGTGGGTCTCGGTCGGTGGCTCGATCGTGGAGGCGCTGCTGTGGGGCCGCGGGCCGTCGGCGACGTGGCGGCGCGCGACCGTCGTGCGGGACGGCGCCGTGCACGAGCTGACCGCGGACGCCGATCCCGGGCCGGCCGACGCGGCACCCGTGCGCGGCTGGCTGCACGAGCCGGACCCCGCGGTGATCCGCTCCGGCCTGGTCTCCCTCGTCGCGGCGGATCTCGGCGCCACGCTGGTCGACCCCACGATCGCCTACCTGACCTCTGATGCCCCGGCGGACTCCCCCTGGGTCAGCTCCTACCGCATCACCGAGGTGCTGCCGTTCAACCTCAAGAAGCTGAAGGCACTGCTGCGCGCCCGCGGCGTAGGCCGGGTCGTGGTGAAGAAGCGGGGCTCACCGATCGAGCCGGAGGCGCTCGCCAGGCAGCTGAGAGGCCCCGGAAGCGCCTCCGCCGTCGTCGTGGTCACCCGCGTCGCCAGGGCCCCCACCGTGCTGGTCTGCGTGCCCCCTTCCTGATCCGTGCCCGCGGCACCTATCCGTGCCCGCGGGACCTCCGACCCGGGCCCTCCGCCACTAGGCTCTCCCTCCCGCACTCCACGAGGTGCTGACATGGCGGTCTACACGCTCGGAATCTGGACGGTGCGCCCCGGAGCCGAGGACGACTTCGTCGCGGCCTGGCGCGAGATGGCGAATAACACCACGGCGGACTTCCCCTCTGCGACGGCGATGCTCCTGCACGACCGTGACCGGCCGAACCTGTTCATCAGCTACGGGCCCTGGCGGTCTCTGGCGGAGATCGAGTCATGGCGCGGCTCGGCCGTCTTCCGCGACGGCGTGGCCCGCATCCGGGCATCGCTGGAGAGCTTCGAACCGCACACGATGGACCCCGTGGTCACCATCGACCCCGGGGAGCCCGCGCCCGTCATCCCCTGAAGAAGGACCCCCGAAAGGACCCCGTCCTCCCCACCGCTCGCACGCTCGCGGCGGTGCCCTGGACGGGGCCTCTGCCCTCGCAAGCTCGGGATGAGCCTCTGGACGGGGCCGCGTCGCCCGATCGTCGTTCAGCGGCTCACCGTGTCGATGGGCAGCGAGCTGTCCGCCCCGAGGTCGGGGGCCGACGGCGCGACGCCGGCGGCCACCAGCCGGGACCCGAGCGCGGCCACCATGGCGCCGTTGTCGGTGCACAGCTTCGGGCTCGGCACCCGGAGGACGATCCCGGCCGCGGCGCACCGCTCCTCCGCCAGCGCCCGGAGTCGCGAGTTCGCGGCCACGCCCCCGCCCAGCACCAGGTGGTCGACGCCGTGGTCGCGGCAGGCCCGCACCGCCTTCGCCGTCAGGACGTCGGCCACCGCCTCCTGGAACGACGCAGCCACGTCGGCGACCGGCACCGGCTCCCCGGACCGCTCGCGCGCCTCGATCCAGCGGGCCACGGCGGTCTTCAGGCCGGAGAACGAGAAGTCGTAGGGGGCGTCGCGCGGCCCGGTGAGGCCGCGGGGAAAACCGATCGCCGACGGGTCGCCGTCCCGGGCCGCCTTGTCGATCGGCGGCCCGCCGGGGAACGGCAGTCCCAGCACGCGGGCCACCTTGTCGAACGCCTCCCCCGCCGCGTCGTCCACCGTGCGGCCGAGCGACTCGACGTCGCGGGCGAGGTCGGGGACGAGCAGCAGGGAGCTGTGCCCCCCGGAGACGAGCAGGGCGATCGAGGGCTCGGCCAGCGGGCCGTGCTGCAGCTCGTCGACGGCGACGTGGGCGGCCAGGTGATTGACCCCGTAGAGCGGCACGTCGAGCGCGAGCGCGTACGCCTTGGCCGCGGCGACTCCCACCAGGAGCGCACCCGTCAGGCCCGGCCCGGAGGTGACCGCCACGGCGTCGACGTCGCCGGCGGTCACCCCGGCGTCGGCCAGGGCGCGGTGCACCGTGGGCACCATCGCCTCGAGGTGGGCGCGCGAGGCGATCTCGGGCACCACGCCGCCGAACCGCTCGTGCTCGGCCACCGACGTCGCCAGGGCGTCGGCGAGCAGCGTGTGCCCGCGCACCAGGCCGACGCCGGTCTCGTCGCAGGAGGTCTCGAAGCCGAGGACCAGCGGCTGATCAGGCACGGCCGACCCCCGAGCGACTCAGGGCGCGCACCCGCTTGCGCTTCATGATCACCGCGTCGGCGCCGCTCGGCTGGTAGTAGCCGCGGCGCCGGCCGATCTCGACGAACCCGCGCTTCCGGTACAGGTGCTGGGCCGCCGCGTTGTCGGCCTTGACCTCCAGGAGCACGACCGGGCTCCGCTTGTCGGCCTCGGCGAGCAGCGCGTCCAGCAGCAGCGATCCGATGCCCTCGCCCTGCAGGTCCGCGGTGACCCCGAGCGTTGCCACGTGCGCCTCGTCGTCGTACGCGATGAGGCCGCCGTAGCCGACCATCACCGGCGGGGCGCCGGTCACCCCGTCTCCGTCGACGTCGAACTCGGCCACCAGGTAGTAGCGGGTCTCCGGGCGGGACAGCTCGTCGCGGTACATCGCGAGGGTCCAGGTGTCGGGGGCGAAGAGCTCCTCCTCCAGCACCATGACGGCGGGCAGGTCGTCCACCGTCATCGGGCGCAGCGTCACCGTCATGCTTGCGACACCGCCTTGATCGCCGTCGGCGGGGTGGCGTCGGGACGGCGCAGGTAGAGCGGGACCAGCGGCGCCACCGAGGACGGGTCGGCCAGCTGCCGTGCGGCCGCACGCAGCAGTCCCGCCGTCGTCACCTCGGCGGCGACCAGCGGCCGGCCCAGCCGGTCGGCGGCGAGGGCCGGGTCGCCGACCACGGGCTCGGGCAGGTCCACGTCGGCCGGCTTGTCGACCGACGGGCCGGTGAGGCGGCTGCCGTCGGGGCCGTAGGTGGCCCAGTAGATCTCCTTGCGGCGGGCGTCGGTGACCACCGTCCGCGCCCCGGAGCCGATCGCGTCGAGCGAGCAGACGCCGATCACGGGGAGCCCGCGGGCGTCCGCCAGCGCGGCGGCGGTGACGACGCCGACCCGGAGGCCCGTGAAGGGCCCAGGCCCCAGCCCCGTGACGACCGCATCCAGCTGCCCCATGGTCAGGCCCGCGTCCGCGAGCACCCCGGCGATCGCCGGGGTCAGCAGCTCGGCGTGCCGGGTGCCCGAGGGGACGGCGCGCTCGGCCAGCACCTCCGTCTCGCCGTGCCGCGACCACTCCGCCAGCCCCGCGATCAGCGTCGGGGTGGCGGTGTCGAGAGCGAGGACGAGCACGTCGGACAACGTTACTGATGCCGCCGGAGCCGCTCCGCCCAGCCGGGACCGTGCGGTACCAGGACGGCGGTGCGGACGTCGTCGTCGCGACGGTCCAGGCGCACCTCGAGGTGCTCGTCGGCGAGCTGCTCGACCAGGCCCTGCCCCCACTCCACGACGGTCACCGAGTCACCGGTCGCGGCGTCGAGGTCGAGGTCGTCGACGTCGGCCACGCTCCCCAGCCGGTAGGCGTCCACGTGCACCAGCGGCACCCGGCCGTCGCGGTGCACCCGGGCGATCACGAACGTCGGCGAGGTGACCAGGTCCCGGACGCCGAGCCCGGCCCCGATCCCCTGCGTGAGCGCCGTCTTCCCCGCGCCCAGCGGGCCGACCAGCACGACCAGATCGCCCGCCCGCAGCAGCTCGGCGAGCGCGCGGCCCAGCGAATGGGTGTCCTCCGGCCGCGGCAGGAGGTGCTCCCGCTTCACCGGACGCTCCCCGCGACGGCCGTCAGATCGGCCAGCAGACCGGCCCGCGGGGCGCCGTTCGGGCCGAAGCGGATGGCGGCCGACGGGTGGTAGGTCGCCCAGACCGCCCGGCCCCCGATGTCGTGCGGCCGGCCGCGCACCGCGGCCAACACGGTCCGCGGTCCGAGGAACCACTTGGCCGCGGACAGGCCGAGGGCGACGACCACCGGCGGGTCCAGCAGCTCCAGTTGGCGGCGCAGCCAGCCGCTGCAGCGGGCCACCTCGGGCGCCTTGGGCGTGCGGTTGGCCGGCGGCCGGCACTTCACCACGTTGAGGATGGCGCAGTCGGCGCGGTCGAGCCCGGCCTCCGCCAGCAGCAGGTCCAGCAGCGCGCCGGACCTCCCGACGAACGGCCGGCCGGTCTCGTCCTCGGTCGCGCCCGGGGCCTCGCCGACGAACGCGACGAGCGAACGCCCGGAGACCGGCACGTCGCCGACGACGACGTGCTGCCGGACCGCGGCCAGTTCAGGGCAGGCGACGCAGGAGCGGGCCACCGCGGCCAGCGAGTCCCAGTCGGGTGCGGCGGCGGCGACCGCGGCGACCTCGTCGGCCGCAGCGCCCAGCCGGGGCGGTCGGAGGTCGGCCACGCCGGCCACCCTAACGGCGCGACCCGAGGACTCTTCCGCCCAGCTCCGGCGGGTGGGACCGTGGGCCCGCTCCGACAGGACGCGCCGGAAGGACCGGGCCATGACAGCTCCCGACCTCGACGTCTACGACATCGCCTTCCTCGCCGGTGGTCCGAACCGGACGGTCGAGACGGCGATCGTCGCGCTGGTGCTCGGCGGCCGGCTGCGGGTGCACTCGCCCGGTCGGCTGGCCGCCGTCGACCTGTCGCGACGGCACCCGGTCGAGGCGGCCGTCCTCGACGCCTGCCCGCCCATCGGGCACCGGTCGGTGGACACCATCTGCTGGCGCCTGGCCGACGACGACCGGCTGCTCGACATCGGCCGGCGCCTTCACAGAGCCGGATTGCTGGGCCGGCTCGGTGCCGCCACCAATGTCCTGCACGGCCACCGTCGGGGGCTCGCTCCCACTCGCGCCGGGCACCGCATGCTTCGTGGAGTCGGGCACGGGCCGGCCCTCGCCGATCCCGATGTAGTACGGGTCGCGCTGGGCGGCCGGGAGGCGATGACGGACAGCCGGCTGCGCAGCGAGATCTTCGACCTGCCGGTGACCACGTTGGGAACACCGACGAGGCGGCCGTCCCGCCACGACATCGACCACAGCGATCCTCACCTGGCCGCCTACCGCGCCCGTGCGGTGGGAACCCCCGGCGCGCCCATCGGCCTCGAGGGATCCTTCGACGACCTGGGCGGCCGCGGCTAGCCCGTCCGTTCTCCCCGATGCCGGAAGGACCACTCGTGACCGCACCTGCGCTCGATCTGTACGAGATCGCCTACCTGGCCGGAGGCGAGCCACGGCTCGTCGACACGGCGCTGGTCGCCCTGGTGGAGACCGGGCGCATCCGGGTCGACTCGCCGGGGCAGCTGGCCGTCGCCGAGCCCTCCCGCCGGCATTCCATCGAGGCGGCCGTTCTCGACGCCGTCGGCACCAAGGGGCACCGCTCCGTCGACATGATCCGCTGGCGCCTCGTCGGTGACGAGCGGATCCTCGCCGTGGACCGGCGGCTCACCGCCGCGCGCCTGGTCCGCCGGTGGAGCCGGCGCCTGCGCGGTGGGGACCGGCCACCGCTGCGGACGGCTGCCGGACGGCGGGCGCTCCGCGCGGACGGCTTCTCGCTGGGCCCGGCGCTCGACGGGAGCAGCGCCCTCCTGGTCGCCCGGCACGGCCGCGAAGGGATGACCGACGCACAGCTGCGCGCCTCGATCTTCGAGCCGCCGGCTCCGGCCGTCGTCGACCCCGGGTCGCGCCGGTCCCGGCGGGAGCTCGCGCACAGCGACCCGCAGGCCGCCGCCCTTCGGAACCGGGGCATCGTCACGGGCGGTGCGGCGGTCGTCCTCGACGCCGGGTTCGACGGCGGCGGCCTCTAGCGCCGAGCGGGGGTGGCGGCACCGGCCTTCCGGAGCAGGGCGGTGAGCGCGCGGCTCACCTCGTCCGGCTTCTCGAGCTGCACCATGTGGCCCGCCTCCGGCACGACGACGTACTCGGCCTCCGGCAACCGCTGCACGATCAGGTCGCTGTGCTCCCGCGGAATGAGCTTGTCCTGGTCCCCGGTGAGAACCAGCGTCGGGACGCTCCGCAACGGCTCTAGCGACCCTGTCTCGTCCAGGCCCGCCAGCGCGGGATAGAACTCCGCGATCACGTCCACCGGCGTCCCGGCGATCATCGCGTCGACGTAGTGCCCGAGCGCGGGGTCGATGTCGGCGGAGGCGAACGACAGCGAGTGGGTGACGACCGAGACGACGTCGGCGGCGACCCGCCGAGTTCGCTCGGCGAACGCCGGACGACGGCGCATGGTCCACGCGGCGATCGGGAAGACGGCCGCCCGGACGCGGGTCAGCAGCTCCGGCAGCCCGAAGCTCAGGTCGGCCAGGTTGCCGCTCGAGGTCGACAGCAGGGCCGCGGCGACGACCTTCTCGCCGAAGAGGTCCGGCCGCCGCGAGGCCAGCCCCATGATCGTCATGCCGCCCATCGAGTGGCCGACCAGCACGACCGGACCCTGCGGCACCCGGGCGTCCAGCACGGCCTCCAGGTCGTGCGCCAGCTGCTCGATGGTCGACCTCTCGGACGCACCCCGGCCGGACGCGCCGTGCCCGCGGTGGTCGTAGAAGACCAGCCGGGCATCGGGGCGGTGCCCGTTGGCGGTGGCCAGCTCCGCGGCGAGCGTTCGCCGCTGGAAGGTCCACGACGCCATCGACAGCGTGTAGCCGTGCACGAAGACGACGGTCAGCGGGGCGTCCTTCGGGCCGATCTCCTCGACCGCCAGCAGCACCCCGTCGTCGGCCTGCACCAGCGCCGTCCGGTCCGCCGGCCGGGCGGCGAGGCCGAGCGGGTCGTCCTCGCGCAGCTCCGCCGCGGTGAGTCCGGGGCGCAGCTCGGACAGCGGCTGCCGGTCGGCCGCCACGCGGCGCGCGGCGATCCGCCTGACGGCGACACCGACGGCGGTCCCGGCGGCGGCCAGGCCGACGACGGTCCCGACGATCCCCGCCTTCCGGTGCGGGTGCGCCACCGGCTTCGCGCCCGGCGCGGCCTTCTTCGGCCGGCGTGCCATCAGACCGCCCCGGCCGAGCCGACGTAGCGGCGGGCGAACCGTCCGCCGATGCGGGTGACCAGCTCGTAGTGGATGGTATCGAGGGCGTCGGCCCACTGCTGCGCCGTCGGCTCGCCCCGGTCACCGGGGCCCCACAGCACGACCTCGTCGCCGGGCGCCACCGCGGCGTCCCCGACGTCCAGGACGAACTGGTCCATGCACACCCGCCCGGCGATGACGCGCTGCTGCCCACCGGCGAGGACGGGCGCCCGGTTGCCACCGGCCCGCGGCACCCCGTCGGCGTAGCCGACCGGCACCAGGGCCAGCGTCGTCTCCCGCTCCGGGAAGTAGGTGTGCCCGTAGGAGACCCCCACGCCGGCCGGCACCCGCTTGGTGAGGGCGATGGGCGCGCGGACGGTCATCGCCGGGCGCAGCCCATGGTCGGCCGGGTTCCCGCCGAGCGGATCGAGGCCGTAGAGCGCGACGCCGGGCCGCACCATGTCGTACCAGGTCTCGGGCAGCGCGACGGTGGCCGCGGAGTTGGCCAG
This sequence comes from Blastococcus sp., assembly GCA_035296685.1. Classification (GTDB taxonomy): domain Bacteria; phylum Actinomycetota; class Actinomycetes; order Mycobacteriales; family Geodermatophilaceae; genus Blastococcus_B. The sequence continues at coordinate 15,306 of DATHAK010000235.1, read as the reverse complement.
GTGCAGGCGCGCACCGGTGAGCCCGGCGTCGCGGGCGATCGTCACCGCCTCCTCGAAGACCCGGACCTGGGCGCCGATCGTCGGGTGCGTGGGCGCGTCGGCGTAGGCCATGTGGCTCCACACCCCGACGACGGCGAGGTCGCCGTCGGCCTGCGCGCGGGCGGCGGCGGCGACCACGCCAGGCCAGTCGGCGGTCGTCGCGCCCTCGCGCGACAGTCCGGTGTCGACGAACAGGTGCAGCCGGGCCGGGCGGCCGGTCGCCCGGGCCGCCGCGACCACTTCCTCCAGCGCCCACCCGGCGTTCACCGAGACCTCGACGTCGGCGGTCAGCGCGGCGGCGTAGTCGGTGCCCGGCCCGTGCAGCCACGAGAGCAGCGGCGCGGTGACACCCGCGGCACGCAGCGCGAGCGCCTCGTCGAGGACGGCGACACCGAGCATGTCCGCGCCGCCGGCGAGGACCGCGCGGGCGGCCGGGACCAGCCCGTGGCCGTACCCGTCGGCCTTCACGACGGCCATCAGCGGCCGCCCGACGTGCTCGCGCAGCACCGCGGTGTTGGCGGCGATGGCGTCGAGGTCGACCACGATCTCCGCGCGGGGCGCTGGGCTCGTCACGGCTCCGAGTCTCCCAGGCGGCGCGCCGGAACCCCGCACACCCGGCCGACCGCGTCAGGGAGGCGGCGGACGAGGTCACCGGCGAGCAGCGGTCCGCGCTCGGCGGCCAGCTGCCCGGTTCGCCCGTGCAGGTGGGCCGCGACGGCCGCCGCGTCGACCGCGGGCAGGCCGGTCGCGAGCAGGGAGCCGATGATGCCCGAGAGGACGTCGCCGGTGCCGGCCGTCGCCAGCCACGGCGTCCCGGTGCCGTTGAGGTAGGCGGTCCCGTCGGCGTCGGCGACGACGGTCGCGTCGCCCTTGAGCAGGACGACGCAGCCGAGATCGGCGGCCAGCCGGCGGGCGGCACCGACCCGGTCGCGACCCACCTCCGCGCCGAACCGGGCGAACTCGCGGTCGTGCGGCGTGAGGACCGTGGCTGCGCGCCGCTCCCGGACGAGGGCCGGCTCGCGGGCGAGGAGCGTGAGCCCGTCGGCGTCCACCACGGCGGGCAGGTCGGTGGCGAGCACCTCCGCGAGCACGCTGCGGGCGGCGTCGTCGGTCCCCCCGCCGGGGCCGACCACCCAGGCCTGCACGCGTCCGGCGTCCGACGGAGGGCCGTCGGTCACGATCGCCTCCGGCCAGGCGGCGCGCACCCGGTCGGCCGCCGTGCCGGCGTAGCGCACGAGTCCGGGCCGGGTACGCAGCGCCGCACCCGTGCAGAGGACGGCCGCTCCCGGGTAGGTCGACGATCCGGCGACGACGCCGACCACGCCCTGCGAGTACTTGTCGTCCCCGGCCGACGGGGGCTCCAGCCGGGCGGCCGCGTCCGCGTCGGACAGCTGGAGCGCGGTCGGCCGCGGAAGGAACTCGCCCAGGCCGATGTCGACGAGGTGCACCTGGCCCGCGTGGCCACGCCCCTCACCGACGACCAGGCCGAGCTTGACGGCGCCGAAGGTCACCGTGTGCATGGCCGCGAAGGCCGCGCCCTCCACCGCACCGGTGCCGGCGTCGACGCCGCTCGGAAGGTCGACGGCGACGGTCACGCCGGCGCCCTCGGCGGCCAGCCGGGCCAGTTTCTCGGCGTCCGGCCGGAGCCCGCCCCGCCCACCGATGCCGAGGATGCCGTCGAGCACCAGGTCGGCGCGGGTCACCGCGGCGGCGACCTCAGCGGAATCGGCCGCGAGAACCCGGCCGCCGTCCCGGCGCAGGGCGGCGAGGCCGACCGCGTGCACCCTGCCCAGGTCGAGCAGGACGGCGGTCACCCGGGCACCGCGACGGGCCAGCTGCGCCCCCGCGAACAGCGCGTCGCCCCCGTTGTCGCCGGTGCCGACGAGCAGGGCCACCCGGCGCCCGTAGGCTGACCCCAGCAACCGGAGGCAGACGGTGGCCAGCCCGGTCGCCGCCCGCTGCATGAGCGCGCCGTCGGGCAGCGCGCCCAGCAGCGGCTCCTCCGCCGCGCGGACCTCCGCCGGGGTGAACAGGCCGATCACCCGCCGCTCCCTCGTGGCACGCCCTCGGCGACCACGACCGCGGACGCGACGCCGCCGTCGTGGCTCAGCGAGATGTGCCACGACGTGACCCCGAGCTGGGCGGCGCGGCCGGCGACCGTGCCGCGCACCTCCAGGTGCGGCCGCCCGTGCTCACCGACCATGACCTCGGCGTCGTGCCAGTGCAGGTCGCCCGGCGCGCCCAGGGCCTTGGCCAGCGCCTCCTTGGCGGCGAACCGCGCGGCCAGGGACTCCCCCGTGCGCGCGCTGCCCGAGGGGGTGCGCTGCTCGGCGTCCGTGAACAGCCGGTCGCGCAGCCCCGGTGTGCGGGTGAGCGACTCCGCGAAGCGCTCGACCGGCACGACGTCGATCCCGACCCCGATGATCACGCCGGTCAGTGTGCCGTGCCGACGGCGGGGTCTGCCTCCTCGAGCCGGAGCCACCACCCGTGCTCGTCGCGCGCGCACTCGTAGGCGACGTCGTGCACCCGTCCCGCACCGGCGACGGGGGCGCTGCTCCACTCGCACTCCCGCCACACGCCGTCGTCGTCGAGGTTCAGCGCGACGACGACGCAGAAGGCGCGGTCGGCGTTGGTGTGCGCCCGAGCTTGCGAGGGATGGGGGGACGCGGGGTCCTTCTACTCGACGGTGACGCTCTTGGCCAGGTTGCGCGGCTGGTCGACGTCCAGACCCCGGGTGTCGGCGATCTCGCAGGCGAATACCTGCAGCGGCACCGTGGTGACCACCGGCGCGAGCAGCGTCGGCGTCCGGGGCACGCGGATCAGGTGGTCGGCGTAGGGCACGACCTCCTCGTCGCCGTCCTCGGCGATCACGATCGTGCGTGCGCCGCGGGCGCGGACCTCCTGGATGTTGGACACGACCTTGCCGTGCAGCGACTCGCGGCCGCGCGGCGACGGCACGACCACGATCACCGGGGTTCCCTGGTCGATGACCGCGATCGACCCGTGCTTGAGCTCGCCGGCCGCGAAGCCCTCGGCGTGGATGTAGGCGAGCTCCTTGAGCTTGAGCGCCCCCTCGAGCGCAACGGGGAAGCCCACGTGCCGGCCGAGGAACAGGATCGTGTTGGCGTCGGCGAGCGAGCGGGCCAGCTCGCGCACCGGCTCCATCCCGGAGAGGACCGTGGCGACCGCCTCGGGCAGCCGGCGCAGGTCGGCGACGATCGCCGACACCTCGTCCTCGTACTTGACCCCGCGGACCTGGGCCAGGAACAGGCCGACCAGATAGCAGGCGACGAGCTGGGTGAGGAAACCCTTCGTGGAGGCGACCGCCACCTCCGGCCCGGCGTGCGTGTAGAGCACGGCGTCGGACTCGCGCGGGATCGTCGACCCGTTGGCGTTGCAGATGGCCAGGACGCGGGCCTTCTGCTCCTTGGCGTGCCGCAGGGCCATCAGCGTGTCCATCGTCTCGCCGCTCTGGCTGATGACGACGACCAGCGTGGAGCGGTCGAGGACCGGGTCGCGGTAGCGGAACTCGCTGGCCAGCTCCACCTCGACCGGGATGCGCGTCCAGTGCTCGATGGCGTACTTGGCGATCAGGCCGGCGTGGTAGGCCGTGCCGCAGGCGACGACGAAGATCTTGTCGACGTCGCGGAGCTCCTGGTCCGAGAGCCGCACCTCGTCCAGCATCAGCCCGCCGTGCCGGCCGAGCCGCCCGAGGAGGGTGTCGGCGACCGCCTGCGGCTGCTCGGCGATCTCCTTCAGCATGAACCAGTCGTAGCCGCCCTTCTCGGCGGCGGCGGCGTCCCAGTCGACGGTGTAGGCGTTGGGCTCGACGACGGTGCCGGAGAAGTCGGTGACGGTGACGCCGCGGTCGCGGTGGATCTCGACGACCTGGTCCTGGCCGAGCTCGCGGGCCTCGCGGGTGTGCGCGATGAAGGCCGCGACGTCGGAGCCCAAGAAATACTCAGCAGTACCCTCGACTGTCTCTCCGATGCCGACGACCAGGGGGCTGCTGCGGCGGGCGGCGACGAGGGTGTCCGGCTCGGCGGCGGAGGTGGCCACCAGGGTGAACGCGCCCTCGAGCCGTCGGCAGACCAGGCGCATCGCCTCGGCCAGGCGCCCCTCACCCTCCGGGAGCGTGGCGTAGGCCGCCGCCAGGAGGTGCGCGGCCACCTCGGTGTCGGTCTCGGAGGTGAACTCGATCCCGCCGGCCTCGCACTCCGCGCGGAGGGCGGCGAAGTTCTCGATGATCCCGTTGTGGATGACCGCGACCGATCCGTCCGCGGACAGGTGCGGATGCGCGTTGCGGTCGGTCGGGCCGCCGTGGGTGGCCCAGCGGGTGTGGCCGATGCCGAGGGTGGCGGCCGGCAGCGGCCGGTCGGCGAGCGCCTTCTCCAGGTTGGCCAGCTTGCCGGCCTTCTTCGCGGACGCGAGCTGCCCGTCGGCGACGACCGCGATGCCCGCCGAGTCGTAGCCCCGGTACTCGAGCCGGCGCAGACCGTCCAGGACGACGTCCCGGGCGTCCTGCGGACCGACGTAACCCACGATGCCGCACATGGCACCGAGAGTACCCAGCAACGACACCGTCGCCCTCCGGCGACAACACCGTCGCCCTCCGGGCGACACCGCGGCCAGGAGCCATCCCCCGGCTGCGCTGAGCCGGTCAGTCGCTCCTCGCGGGACCCTCCGGGCCCCACTCCTCGCGACGCTGGTGCCGGCTCTACCCGACCTCGGACACGACCTGGGCCAGGCGGGCGGCGACCTCGTCGGCCTGCTCCTGGGTCGGCGCCTCCACCATCACGCGCACCAGCTGCTCGGTGCCGGACGGGCGCAGCAGGACCCGGCCGGTGTCGCCGAGTTCCTCCTCGACGGCGTTTACCGCCTCGGCCACCTCGTCGTTCTCGACGACGGCCAGCCGGTCGGTCACCGGCACGTTGATCAGCACCTGCGGCAACCGCTGCAGCACGGAGGCGAGCTCGCCCAGCGAGGCGCCCGTGGCCCGCATGCGCGAGAGCAGCGCCAGACCGGTCAGCAGGCCGTCGCCGGTGGTGGCGTGGTCGAGGAAGACGAGGTGCCCGCTCTGCTCCCCGCCCAGGCTCAGCCCCCCGGCGCGGAGGGCCTCGAGCACGTAGCGGTCACCCACCGCCGTCGTGTGCACCGCGATGCCCGCGTCGCGCATCGTGTGGTGGAAACCGAGGTTGCTCATGACCGTCGCCACGACGGTGTCGTCCTTGAGGGCACCGCGCTCGTGCAGAGCCAGCGCACACACGGCGAGGATCGCGTCCCCGTCGATGACCTGGCCGTCGGCGGTGACCGCCAGGCAGCGGTCGGCGTCGCCGTCGTGGGCCAGGCCGAGGTCGGCGCCCCGCTCGCGGACCGCCGCGATCAGCGGGTCCAGGTGCGTCGAGCCGATGCCGTCGTTGATGTTCCAGCCGTCGGGGGCGTCCCCGATCGCGTGCACCGTGGCACCGGCCCGGCGGTAGATGCCGGGGCCGACGGCGGCCGCGGCGCCGTGCGCGCAGTCGACGACCAGGGAGAGGCCGGTCAGGGGCTGGTCGACGGTGGAGAGCACGTGGCGGGCGTAGTCCTCGGCGGCGTCCTCGAGGTCGCGGACCCGGCCGATCCCGGCCCCGGTCGGCCGGTGGGCGGCCGACGCGCCGCTGACGACGGTGCGCTCGATCGCCGCCTCGACCGCGTCGGGCAGCTTGTGGCCGCCACGGCTGAACAGCTTGATGCCGTTGTCGGGCATCGGGTTGTGGCTCGCCGAGATCATGATCCCGAGGTCCGCGCCGGTCGAACCCGTCAGGTACGCCAGCGCGGGCGTGGGCAGGACGCCCACCCGGAGCACCTCCGCGCCGGCGCTGGACAGCCCGGCCACGACGGCGGCCTCGAGCATCTCCCCGCTGGCGCGGGGGTCACGGCCGACGACCGCGACGGGACGCGAGGTCCCGTCGCGGTCGGCGAGCACACCGGCGGCGGCACGCGCCACCGAGAGGGCCAGTTCCGGCGTGAGGTCGGCGTTCGCCAGACCTCGCACGCCGTCGGTCCCGAAGAGCCGACCCAACGAGCCGGTGTCAGCGCTTGGAGTACTGGGGAGCCTTGCGGGCCTTCTTGAGCCCGTACTTCTTGCGCTCCTTGACCCGCGCGTCCCGGGTGAGGAAGCCGGCCTTCTTGAGAGCCGGGCGGTCGTCCGCCTCGACCTCGATGAGGGCGCGGGCGATGGCCAGGCGCAGGGCGCCGGCCTGACCGGTGACGCCGCCGCCCTTGAGCAGACCGACGACGTCGTACTGCTCGGCCTTCTCGAGGGTCACGAACGGCTCACGGATGAGCTGCTGGTGCACCTTGTTCGGGAAGTACTCCTCGAGGGTGCGGCCGTTGAGCTTGAACTGGCCGGTGCCGGGCAGCAGGCGGACGCGGACGATCGCCTCCTTGCGGCGGCCGACGGTCTGGATGGGACGCCCGTCGGCGTCGGTCACGGCGCTGGTCACTGGGCCACCTGCTTGATCTCGAAGGTCTGGGGCTGCTGCGCAGCGTGGGGGTGCTCCGGGCCTGCGTAGACCTTGAGCTTGGAGAGCATCTGCCGGCCGAGGCTGTTGTGCGGCAGCATCCCCTTGATCGCGCGCTCGATGACGCGGTCGGGGTGGGTGCGCAGCTGGTCGCCCACGTTGATGGTCTTGAGGCCGCCCGGGTGACCGGAGTGCCGGTAGGCGACCTTGTTCTCCCGCTTCGAGCCGGTCAGGGCGACCTTGCCGGCGTTGACGATGACGACGAAGTCGCCGACGTCGAGGTGCGGGGCGTACTGGGGCTTGTGCTTGCCGCGGAGCAGGATCGCGGTCTGACTGGCGAGTCGGCCGAGCACCACGTCGGTGGCGTCGATGACATGCCAGGCGCGGTCGACCTGACCGGGCTTGGGTGAGTACGTGCGCACGGCGCTCGTGTCCTCCGTCGTCGTCGGGAAGGCTGGTGGATTCGCCTCACCGAGAACGGGAGACGGTGCGACACGCGGGCACCAGCCGGCTTGCGCGCGCCAGCCGTCCACGATACCAGCGGCAACTACGCCCCCGATTCCTGGCCCTGCTGCAGGGGCCCGCCGCGAGCTTGCGAGTGGTGGGGGGCAGCGGGGTCCGTTATTTCGCGCAGCCGCCCGGTTCCGACGTCGTAGACGGTGCCCCGGACGTCGCGGGAGAGCAGGTACGGGCTCTCCTGGATCAGCCGGATCGACTCGCGAACGTCGTCGTCGACGTCGGTGAAGGCCCGCGCCGCCCACGGTGGACGCCGTCCGGTGGCCTGCTCGACGGTGTCGGCGAAGGTCACGTCGTCGGTGGCCTGCAGCCCGCACTCCGTGTGGTGCACCAGGAGGATCTCGCGGGTGCCCAGGACGTGCTGGGAGATGGTGAGCGAGCGGATGGTGTCCTCGGTGATCACGCCGCCGGCGTTGCGGATCACGTGGGCGTCGCCGACCTCCAGCCCCAGCATCTGGAACAGGGGCATGCGCGAGTCCATGCAGGCCACGACCGCCACCTGGCGCGCGGGCCGCACCGGCTTGCTGCCGGGGAACCGCCGCGCCCAGTCCTCGTTCGCCTCGAGCATTCGGTCGATCTCGGCCACGCGCCCTCCGTTCTCCGCTTCGTCGCGCGGACCCTACAAGTCGGCGGTGTCGGCCCGATCGGCCAGGATGGGCCGGTGCGCACCGTCGAGGAACACCAGGCCGTGGTGACCGCGCTGCTGCCGCCCCTCCCTGAGGAGGACGTCGCCCTGGCCGAGGCGCACGGCCGGGTCCTAGCGCGGGACGTCGCCGCGGCGGTCGCCCTCCCCGGCTTCGACAACTCCGCCATGGACGGCTACGCCGCGCGGTGGGCGGAGGTGTCCACAGCCGCGGAGTCCCCCGTCCGGCTCCCCGTGGCCGACGACATCCCGGCCGGGCGCACCGACGTCGTCCCGCTCGCGCCGGGCACCGTGCAGCGGATCATGACCGGCGCCCCGCTCCCGGCCGGCGCCGACGTCGTCGTGCCGGTGGAGCTGACCGACCGGGGTACCGACGTCGTCGAGATCCGCGAGGTCCCCGCGGCCGGCACGCACCTGCGTGCCGCCGGTGAGGACATCGCCGAGGGGGCCGTCGCGCTCACCGCCGGCACGCCGCTCGGCGCGGCCCAGCTCGGCCTCGCCGCCGCCGTGGGGCTGGAGACGCTCCCGGTGCGGCGCCGCCCGCAGGTGCTCGTCCTGTCGACCGGCAGCGAGCTCGTGGCACCGGGACGGCCGCTGCGGCCCGGTCAGATCTACGAGTCGAACTCCGCGCTGCTGGTGGCCGCGGTAGAGGACGCCGGCGGCGCGGCACGCAGGTTGCACTTCGTCCCCGACGACGTCGACCAGTTCCTGAGCACGGTCCGCGCCGAACTGGAGGGAGCGGACCTGCTGATCACCAGTGGCGGGGTCAGCGCCGGCGCCTACGAGGTCGTCAAGGACGCCTTCGGCACCCTGGGCACCGTCGAGTTCGGCAAGGTCGCCATGCAGCCGGGCGGCCCGCAGGGATCCGGCACGGTCGACGGTGTCCCGGTGGTGACGCTGCCGGGCAACCCGGTGAGCGCCTTCGTCTCCTTCGAGGTGTTCGTCCGGCCCGCGCTGCGCCGCGCGCTCGGCTACACGCACCCCGACCGGCTGCGGGTGCCGGCCCGGCTGACCGGGCCGCTGCGCTCCCCTGCCGGCAAGCGCCAGTTCCTGCGCGGCCGCTACGACGGCGGCGAGGTCTCCCAGGTCGGCGGCCCCGGCTCGCACCTGGTCGCGCACCTGGCCCGGGCCAACTGCCTGGTCGTCGTCCCCGAGGACGTGACCGAACTGCCCGCCGGCGCCGAGGTCGTCGTCGTGCTGATCGAAGGAGCGCTCCAGTGAACGAGCCGAGGCTCACCCACGTCGACGAGACCGGCGCGGCGCGGATGGTCGACGTGAGCGGGAAGCCCGTGACGACGCGGGTGGCGACCGCGGCCGGCCGGGTGCTCGTCAGCCCGGAGGTGGTGGCGCTGCTCCGCGGCGGCGGCGTCCCCAAGGGCGACGCCGTCGCCGTCGCCCGGATCGCGGGCATCGCCGGGGCCAAACGGACGCCGGACCTCGTCCCGCTGTGCCACCCGATCGCCCTGCACGGGGTCACCGTGGACGTGGAGGTCACCGACGACGCCGTGGAGATCACCGCGACCGCCCGCACCGCCGACCGCACCGGCGTGGAGATGGAGGCACTGACGTCGGTGGCGGTCGCCGGGCTGACGATGATCGACATGGTCAAGGCGGTCGACCCGCGGGCGTCGATCACCGACGTCCGCCTGCTGGCCAAGTCGGGCGGCAAGAGCGGGGACTGGGCCCGATGACCTCCGGACTCCCCGCCGACGCGCGGGCCATGGTGCTCACCGCCTCGAACCGGGCGTACGCGGGCGTCTACGAGGACCGCAGCGGCACGGTGCTCGCCGAGGGGCTGGCGCAGCTCGGGTTCGACGTCGAGGGCCCGCACGTGCGGCCCGACGACGCCGACGAGCTGGAGGCGGTGCTGCGCGCCGCCGTCGACGTCGGCTTCGACGTCGTCCTCACCACGGGCGGGACCGGGCTCTCCCCCACCGACGTCACGCCGGAGGCGACCCTTCGGGTGATCGAGCGCGAGGCACCCGGCATCGCCGAGGCGGTGCGCCGGTACGGCGCTGAGAACGGCGTCCCGACGGCGGTGCTCTCCCGCGGCCTGGCGGGGACGGCGGCGCGGACGCTGATCGTGAACCTGCCCGGCTCCACCGGCGGCGTGAAGGACGCCCTGGCGGTGCTCGGCCCGCTGCTCCCCCACGTCGTCAGCCAGCTCCGCGGAGGTGACCATTGATCGGCCGGCTGGAGAAGACGGTCCTCGACTGTCCCGACCCACAGGCACTCGCGGCCTTCTACGCCGGGATCCTCGGCATGCGGGTCAACGAGGACGACGGCGACTGGGTCGTCATCGGCCGCGAGCAGGGGATGCGCGAGCTCGCCTTCCAGCGCGCGGCGGACTACACCCCGCCGCGATGGCAGGATCCGGATCATCCCCAGCACGAGCACCTCGACATCCGGGTCGACGACGTCGACGCCGCCGAGCGGGCGGTGCTCGCACTCGGCGCGACACGGCTGCCGAACGAGCACGAGAGCGGCTTCCGGGTGTTCGCCGACCCCGCCGGCCACCCGTTCTGCCTGGTGTACGGCTGACTACTGCGGCAGGGCGATCCGCTCGGTGCAGGTGTAGACGTTGCAGCCGTCGCCCCGGAGGAAGCCGACCAGGGTGATCCCCACCTCGCGGGCCAGCTCCACAGCAAGGGACGACGGCGCCGACACCGCCGCGAGCACCGAGATGCCCGCCATGGCCGCCTTCTGGGTGAGCTCGAAGCTCGACCGGCCGCTGACCATCAGGACGTGGCCCGACAGCGGTAGCCGGCCCTCCCGGACGGCGTCGCCGATGACCTTGTCCACGGCGTTGTGCCGCCCGACGTCCTCACGCAGCGCCACCAGCTCGCCGGTCGCGGTGAACAGCCCGGCGGCGTGCAGCCCACCGGTCTTCTCGAACACCTCCTGCGCCGCCCGCAGCCGGTCGGGCAGCGCCAGCAAGACGTCCAGCGGCAGCCGGAGCCCGTCGGACGTGATGTCGTAGGAGGTCCTGGTCCGGATCGCGTCGATGCTGGCCTTGCCGCAGACCCCGCAGGAACTGGACGTGTAGAAGTTCCGGTCGAGCGCGGTGTCGGGGGCCTGCACCCCGGGGGCGAGGTCGACGTCGACCACGTTGTAGGTGTTGCGCCCGTCGGCGTCCACCGAGTCGCAGTAGCGCAGCCCGGCGACGTCGTCGTGCCCCGCGATGACGCCCTCGGTGGCGAGGAAGCCGTGGACGAGGTCGAAGTCGTGGCCCGGCGTGCGCATGGTGACGGCGAGCGGCTTCCCGGCCAATCGGATCTCCAGCGGCTCCTCGGCCGCGACGGTGTCCGGCCGGGTGGTGCGCAGCCCACCTCGGATCCGCAGCACCGGCGTCCCAATGGTCACTCGTCCCACGACGTGGACGGTACCCACGTCCCGGCGCGCGCCGCCGCTCTACGGTGGCGCCGTGGACCCCCTGCCGCCCTACACGGCCCTGGTGCTGGCCGGTGGACGGGCCGCCCGCCTGGGCGGCCAGGCCAAGCCCCAGCTCGAGGTCGGCGGGCGGACCATGCTCGCCGCCGTCCTGGCCGCGGTCGCCGACGCCTCCCGCCGGGTCGTCGTGGGTCCGCCCCAGCCGGCGCCGCCCGACGTCGTGCTGGTGCGCGAGCACCCGCCCGGCGGCGGCCCCGTGGCCGCCCTGCGGGCGGGCCTGGTGGAGGTCCCGACCGACGTCGTGGCCCTGCTCGCCGGCGATCTGCCGTTCCTCACCGCGGAGCTGATCCGCGACCTCCGCGAACGGCTGACCGGGGACGGGGCCCTCGTCGTCGACGACACCGGCCGCGACCAGTACCTGCTCGGGGTCTGGCGGACGGCGTCGTTGCGCGCCGCCGTGGAGGACGCCCACGGACCCACCCCCCTGCGGCGCGTGATGGGCCCGCTGGACATCGTCCGGTACCGGCCCGTGGTCGGACCCGGAGCGCCGCCGCCGTGGACCGACTGCGACACCCCCGCCGACCTCGCCCGCGCCCGCGCTGCGGTGGCGAGCCCTCGACCACCGGCTCCGCCACCACCTCCGCTCCCGCCGCCGTCGCTGATCCCACGCTTCCAGCAACCCGAGGACTGACTACCTAGCGATAGCCTCGACGCTTCCGCGCCGGAGAGAGGCTCCCGTGACCCAGCGCCGTCGTCTCGCGACGCCCCTCGTCGTCGCACCGCTCCTGCCGTCGGCTGGCTGCACCGGCGGGGACGAGGAGCCGAAGGCGACCGACAGCACCACACCCTCCCTCACGACGACCCGGGGCAGCACGCCCTCGTCGGGCGCGACCCCTTCGGACGAGAACCCGCCGCAGAACCAGGTCCGGGTGTCGCCCGGGCCGATCGCCGAGGCGAGGACGACCGGGTTCTTCGAGGGCACCAGAGAGGTGCTCATCGGCATGCGCGGCGGAGAGGCACCCTTCCGGGCCTTCGGGCTCACCGACCCGGGCCGGATCGTCAGCGACGTGCGGGGATAGGGAGGAAACCATGCGGATCGCCGTCGCCGGCGGCCACGGGCAGGTGGCCCGTCGCCTCGGCCGTCTCCTCGTCGCCCGCGGGGACACCGTGGTCGGCATCGTCCGCAACCCGGCCCACGAGTCGGACCTGATCGGCGACGGACTGGAGTCGGTGATCCTGGATCTGGAGTACGCCCCGGTCGACGACGTGGCGGCCGCCGTCTCCGGCGCGGACGCGGTCGTGTTCGCCGCCGGAGCCGGGCCGGGGAGCGGGATCCCCCGCAAGGACACCGTCGACCGGGGTGCCGCGGTCCTGCTCGCCGACGCCGCCGAGCGAGCGGGCGTGAGGCGGTACGTGCTCCTCTCCTCGATGGGCGTCGAGGCGGTGTCGCCCCGGAGCAGTACGCCGGACGACGAGGTTTTCACCGCCTACCTGAGAGCCAAGCGGGCGGCCGAGGAGGACGTGCTCGCCCGGCCGGAACTGGCGGTCACCGTGCTGCGGCCCGGCCGGCTCACCGACCACCCGGGCACCGGCCGGGTGAGCCTCGCCCGGCACGTCGATCCCGGCAACGTGCCGCGGGACGACGTGGCCGCCGTGCTGGCCGAGCTGCTCGACGTCGACCGCGACGGCGTCGTCCTGGAACTGGTCAAGGGGCCCACGCCGATCGCCGAGGCCGTGGCCGCACTGACCTGACGTCAGTCGCGCCGGGCGCGGGTGACCAGTGCCCGGGCCGCCATCTGGTCGTCGGGCGGGTAGTCGACCCGGACCAGCGTCAGGCCGCCGGCAGGCGCCACCGGCACGTCGCCGGCACGCTCGGTGCGCTCGAGCAGCGTCGCCGGCCACTCCGTCGGGCGGCGCCCCTCCCCCACGGCCAGCAGCGCGCCGACGAGGCTGCGCACCATCGAGTGGCAGAAGGCGTCGGCCGATGCCGACACGGTGACCAGACTCCCGGTGCGGGCGACGTCGAGCGCCCGCAGGGTGCGGACGGTGGTCGCGCCCTCGCGGCGGCGGCAGAAGGCGGCGAAGTCGTGCTCGCCGAGCAGCAGCTCGGCGGCGGCCGCCATGTCGTCGACGTCCACGGTGCGGGGCCAGCCGACGGTGTCGGCCCGGCGCAGCGGGGGCGGGCCGGCCGGGTCGTCGGTGAGCCGGTAGACGTAGTGCCGGGCCAGCGCGCTGAACCGGGCGTCGAAGTCGGGGTGGGCCTCCTCGACCGCCGGGACGGCGATGTCCGGCGGCAGGACCCCCCGCAGCCGGCGCACCAGGCGGTCCCCGTGCTCCTCCCACACGTGCCGGGGGACGTCGCAGTGGGCCACCTGACCGGTGGCGTGCACGCCGGCGTCGGTCCGGCCCGCCACCGTGAGGTCCACGTCGGTCCGCAGCACCGTGGCCAGGGCCCGCTCCACGTCCCCCTGGACGGTGCGCTGCCCGGGCTGGCCGGCCCAGCCGTGCAGCGCGGTGCCGTCGTAGCTCACCGACAGACGGAGACGGACGAGCCCGCCACCGGTGTCGGTGGCGGGCTCGTCCGGGTGCCGCAGGTCGTTCAGGAGATCACTTGGGGTCGGGGGCAGCCTCGCCGCCCGGGGCCCGGAGGCTCTCGGTGGCGGCGTCCTGCGTCTCCGCGGCGTTGATCTCGGCAGCGGCGGCGTCGGCCAGCTCGGGCGAGACGTTGTCGCCCTCGACGACGACGCCGTTCTCCGCGGTCGGCTCGCGGCGGACGGCTCCGTCGTCCTGGCGCTCGCCGTCGGGCACGAAGACGTCGGTGACGACCTCCTGGGCCTCGGCGTCGACGGTGCCGTCGACGGCGGCCGGTGAGGTGTCGCCGCCGGCCCCGGTGGTCTCGCCGCTGAGCGTCGCTCCCTGGTCGCCGCCGCCGGGGCGGACCCCGGCCGCGCCGGCGCCGGCGCGGTCCTGGGGGTCGGTCACTTCGTGCCGTCCGCGTCCTCGGCGTCGCCGGGCGACTCGGCGTCGACGGCGACGGGCTCGGTCTCGGTGTCGTCGGCCGCAGGCTCCTCGGCGGCGACGGCCTCGTCGCCCGAGGCGACGTCGGTCGCCTCGGCGTCGGTCGCCTCGACGTCCTCGTCGGCAGTGGTGTCGCCGGCGTCCTCGAGCGCGTCCGCCGTCACCTCACCGGAGGCGGCGGCCGAGCCGGCACCCGAAGCGAACCGCGTGCCGCGGGCGCGCTCGGCCTCGCCGACGGCCTGCTGGCTCACCGTCAGGGCCTCGACCAGCTCGATGACCGCCATGGGGGCGTTGTCGCCCTTGCGCGGGCCCACCTTGGTGATGCGGGTGTAGCCACCGGGCCGGTTCTCGTAGCGAGGACCGATCTCGGCGAAGAGGGTGTGGACGACGTCCTTGTCACGGATGGTCGTCATCACCTGACGACGGGCGTGCAGGTCACCGCGCTTGGCGAAGGTGACGAGCTTCTCGGCCAGGGGACGCAGGCGCTTCGCCTTCGTCTCGGTCGTCGTGATCCGCCCGTGCTCGAACAGCGAGGTGGCCAGGTTGGCCAGCATCAGCCGCTCGTGCGAGGGGGACCCGCCGAGACGGGGGCCCTTGGTGGGGGTGGGCATGTCGGTCCTTCCTCAGGCGGCCGGCGGTCCGTGCGCGGCTGCGTCCGTGGTGGTGCTGTCGTCCGGGTGGTGCGGGTCCTGCTCGTCAGTGTGGCTGCCCCGGCGGGCGGCGCCGGACGCGGGGTCCGGCGCCGCCACGCGTCAGAGCTGCTCGGTCTCCTGGTAGGAGCCGTCGCCGTAGTCGGCCTCGCTGAACTGACCGGTGCCGTAGTCGGCGGTGCCCTGGTAGGCGTCGGTCTCGTAGCCCTCGTCGTAGCTCTCGATCGAGGTGGGGATGAATCCGGGCGGGCTGTCCTTGAGCGCGAGGCCCATGGCCGCCAGCTTCATCTTGACCTCGTCGATCGACTTGGCCCCGAAGTTCCGGATGTCCAGCAGGTCGGCCTCGGAGCGGGTGACGAGCTCACCGACCGTGTGCACGCCCTCGCGCTTGAGGCAGTTGTAGGAACGGACGGTGAGGTCCATGTCCTCGATCGGCATCGAGAAGTTCGCGATGTCGGCGGCCTCGGCCGGGCTGGGCCCGACCTCGATGCCCTCGGCGTCGACGTTCAGCTCGCGCAGCAGACCGAAGAGCTCGACTAGGGTCGAC
>DATHAK010000234.1:0-3294 GCA_035296685.1 Blastococcus sp. | reverse complement strand
CGGTCGACACCGACGTCGACCGTGCGCGCCGGCTCCTCGACGAAGCGCGCACGGCCGTCCCGGCCGTGGCCAGGGTCGGTGCCCACGCCGCCCTGCGGCTGCTGGACGTCGGGACCGCCTCCGACGAGGCGTCCGCCGACTGGTCCGCGCCGCTGCGGTCGGAGGTGACGGCGCTGCGCCGCCGGGCCCGCCACGTGCTCGCCGGTGCCGCCCTCGACGAGGGGGACGCGACTCCCGCCGCAGAGACCGCCCGCGGTGCGCTGGCCGAGGATCCGCTGGACGAGGAGGCCGCGCGGCTGCTGATGCGCGCGCTGCTGGCCGGTGGTCTGCCCGCCGAGGCGCTGCGGGCCTACGACGCGCTGCGCCGGGCGCTGGCCGACGAGCTCGGTACCGATCCGGCGTCCGCCACCCGGGAGCTGCACGCGGCGGCGTTGCGGGGGGACATGGTGCCCGCCGTTCCGGCTACGGCTCCCGCCGACCGGCTCCGGCTGGCCGGGCGCGACGCGGAGCTCGCCGCGCTGCGGGCCGCCTGGGCGGACGCCTGCCGGCGGCGGGCGGGCTTCGTCGTCCTCGCAGGTGAGCCCGGGATCGGGAAGAGCCGGCTGCTCGAGGAGCTGGCCGCGCTCGCCCGGCGCAGCGGGGGCACGGTGCTCTCCGGGCGATCGTTCGAGGGCGAGCGCTCGCTGTTCGCCCAGCCGATCCTGGACGCACTCGCCGCCTCCGTCACCGCCGTGCCCGGGGACCGGATCCGCGAGGCGGCCGGCGGGCTCGGCATCCTGGGCCGGCTGGTCCCGGAGCTCGCCCCGTTCACCGGCGCCGCGCCCGCCGGGGCGGCGACCGCCGCCGTCGAGCACTCGCAGAGCGTCTCCGCCGTCGGCGCGTTCCTCCGCGGGCTCGCCCGCGAGGGACCGGTGCTGGTCACCGTCGACGACCTGCAGCGGGCGGGCCGGTCCACGGTGGAGCTGCTGCACCACCTGGCCCGGCACCTGTCCGGTGAGCAGCTGCTGGTGGCCGCGGCGGTCCGCGCGGGGGAGGGGGCCGAGGTCCTCCACCTGCTGGACGACGTGGCGACGACGGTGGCGGTCGGCCCGCTCCCGGTCGATGCGGTGACCGAGCTAGCCGGACGGGCCGGGCACGGGGACCGCGCGACCGAAGTCATGCGCCGTACCGGCGGGCACCCCCTGTTCGTCGTCGAGGTGCTGCGGGCGCTCGGCCGCGGTGGTGAGGGGCTGCCCGCGTCGCTGCAGGCGGCCGTCGTGGAGCGGGTCGGGCGCACCGGAGCGACGACCGAGCGGCTGATGCGGGCGGCCGCCGTGCTCGGGTCCGCCTTCGACCCGGCGGTGGCCGCCGCGCTGACCGGGACGGCGGAGGCGGCGGCCCTGGAGTCCTTCGAGCGCGCGCAGGCCGCCCGGCTGCTGGTCGAGACCGGCCGCCAGTACGAGTTCGCCCACGACGTCGTCCGGGAGGCACTGCTGCTGACCACGCCGTCGCCCACCCGGCTGGCCTGGCACGCCCGGGCGGCGGACCTGCTGTCCGCCGATCCCGAGGCGGTCGCGCTCCACGCGGAGGCGATCGGCGACCGGCCGCGGGCGGCGCGCGCGTGGCTGCACGCGGCGGAGGTCGCGCTGCAGCGGTTCGTGGCCTCCGATGCGATCCTCCTGGCCACTCGCGCCACCGCCCTGGCGACGCAGCTCGACGACGCCGAACTGCGCGGGCGGGCCCTCGTCGTCCGCGGCCGGGCGCACGACGCGGCGGCACACTTCGCCGCCGCCTTCGACGACTTCACGGAGGCCCGGCAGTCGGCCCGGCGCGCGGGGGACCGACGGTTGCAGATGACCGTGCTGCGGGAGCTGGCCGGCGACGTCCCCGTGGCGCTGGGGCACCCGCCGGCCGACTGCGAGCCTGCCCTCGACGAATGCCTGGCCCTCGCCGAGTCGCTCGGCGACCGGGGGATGCAGACCGACGTGCTGGCCCGGCTCGCCGTCCTCCGCTGCACGCAGCTGGACTTCGTCGACGCCCGGGCGCTGGCACGCCGCGGACTGGCGGCGGGACGTGCGGCGGACGACGACCGCGCCCGCGCGCGCGGCCTCGACGCGGTCAAGACGGCCACGGCATATCTGGGACTGGTGACGGAGCTCGCCCCGGTGGTCGAGGAGATGGAACCGCTCCTGCGCCGCCTCGGTGACCTCTGGCTGCTGCAGTGGACCGTCTTCGAGTCCGCGTTCGTCCCGCTGGCGGCCGGCGACGACCGGGCGGCGCTGGCCCGCCTGGACTCGGCGCTCGAGGTCTGCCGGCGCAGCGGCTACACCGCCTACGAGCCGTTCTTCGTCGCACACCAGGGCTGGGTGCACCGGCTGGCCGGTCGCCTGGAGCAGGCCCGGGAGGACGGCCGGCGGGCGGCCGAGCTCGCCGGCCGGCACCGGCACACCTGGTGGTCGACCACCGCCGCATCGCTGTACGGGGGAACGCTGCTCGCGTCCGGACAGCCCGACGCCGCGGCCGCCGTGCTCCGGCCGGCCGCCGTCGCCGCCGACGTCCCCGGTGCGGAGGGCTACCTCCTGCGGTGTCTCGGACCGCTCGCGGAGGCGACCGGGGATGCCGCGATCCTGCAGCGGGCCGACGTGCTGCTCCGCAGCATCCGGGTGCCGGACGGCTGCGCATGGCTGCTCGGCGCGGACGCCTACCTGGGCGTGGCCCGCGGATGGCGGCACGCGGGGGACGACCAGCGGGCCGACGCCGTCCTCACCGGCTTCCGGGCCGCCGCGAGGGCAGCCGGATGGCCGGTCCTGGCCGACATCCCGGAGTGAGCCGGCACTGCAAGGTTGCTGCAACCGCACCGGTCACCGTCGCGTCGATCCGCCACCCGACCCGAGGAGACCTCTCATGGCGATCGACAACGACAAACTGATGGAGTTCGTGCACCGGTTCGTGGGTGACCTGGGCGCCACGATGGCCGCCGGCAACATCGTGGTGGGCCACCGCCTCGGTCTCTACCGCGCGCTCGGGGAGGCGCCGGCGACCGCGGGCGAGCTGGCCCGGCGGACCGGCACCGATCCTCGCTACGTGGCCGAGTGGCTGCGCGGCCAGGCGGCCGGTGGCTACGTGGAGCGGGACGTCGACGGCGACCAGGAGACCTACTCGCTCACCGAGGAGCAGGCCCTGTGCCTGACGAGCCCCGACAACCCGATCTACGCGCCCGGGGCGTTCCTGTTCGCGCTGGGCACGCTGAAGGCCGAGCCACGGATCTCCGAGGCCGTGCGCAGCGGCGGCGGCGTGGGGTGGCACGAGCACGAC
>DATHAK010000233.1:0-19910 GCA_035296685.1 Blastococcus sp. | reverse complement strand
GGGATGCCGAGCTTGTCGTAGGTGTTCTTGATGTCGTCGGGCAGGTCCTCCCACGTGGCCGCCTGGGCCTCGGTGGAGCGCACGAAGTACTTGATGTTCTGGAAGTCGATGCCGGAGAGGTCCGAGCCCCAGTCGGGCATGGGCTTGCGGCCGAAGAGCTTGAGGGCCTTGAGACGGCGCTCGAGCATCCACTCGGGCTCGTTCTTGCGGCGGGAGATGTCGGCGACGACGTCCTCGTTGATCCCGCGGCGGGCCGAGGCACCGGCGGTGTCGGCGTCGGCCCAGCCGTACTTGTACCGGCCGAGCTGGTCGATCTGCTCGTCCTGGGTCAGCGGCGTGCTGGTCACCGGCTGCTGCGTGCTGGTCATGCGGGCGTCCTCTCCCGGTGGTTCGTGGGGGTGGTGCTCGTGGTGGACGGTGCGGTGCGCTCGCGGGCCTGCCGCGGCGCTCCTCGCTCACCAGGTACAGGGCGTTCGGGGGCGTATCTGTTCCCCGGACGCAGGGGCCCGGGGATGTGTGTGGTGCAGATCCCGTCGCCGTGGGCGATGGTGGCCAGCCGCTGCACGTGGGTGCCCACGAGCCGGCTGATCACCGCGGTCTCGGCCTCGCACAGCTGGGGGAACTCCGCGGCCACGTGCGCCACCGGGCAGTGGTGCTGGCAGAGCTGCCCCCCGCCGGAGATCGCCGAGGCCGTGGCAGCGTAGCCCTCGGCCGTGAGGGCCACGGCGAGCGCCTGCGCCCGGTCCACCGGTGCCCCGGCGTGGCCGCTGACCGCCTGCTCGACGGCGCTGGACGCCCGGGCCTCGAGTCCGGCGAGCTGCTGCTCGGCCACGGCCCGGACGGCGTCGGGGCCACCCGACGCGGCGACGTACCGGAGCGCGGTCAGCGCCAGGTCGTCGTAGGCGTGCGGGAAGGCCGAGCGGCCGGCGTCGGTGAGGTGGAACTTCCGGGCGGGCCGGCCGCGACCCCGGTGGGCCTCCCGGCTGAGCCGCTCCTCCAGCCGGCCGGCGGAGACGAGGGCGTCGAGGTGCCGGCGGACGGCGGCCGGCGAGACACCCAGCCGGGCGGCCAGCTCGGTCGCGGTCTGCGGGCCGTGCTCCAGGAGCAGCGCGCTCACGCGGTCGCGGGTACGCCCGTCGTCGGCCGGTGCCGACGTCCGCGCGTGCGCCGAGACTGTTTCCACAACACAAGTGTGACCTATTTCCGGATCCTCGCAACCACCGGGGTCCTCGGCCCCCGCGTGCCCGTGAGCAGCCTCACCGCCCGAGGCCGCGGCAGGCCGGAGACGAGCGGCACCGGCGCACGAGGGAGCGAAAAAAACTTCCGCCCCTGATGTCGATCCCTGGCGGGCCCGCTCGTGGAGGGGCGAAGGGCCGGAAGGGCCGGCCCCACCCGGAAGGCGACGACCATGACCACGACCATTTCCCACCACTCCGTCACCCAGGACTCCACCAGGAGTTGCGACCCTGCGACGCGGGTGACCCGGTCACTGCTCGGCTACGGCGTGCTCGCCGGCCCGTTCTACGTGACGGTGTCCCTGGCGCAGGCCCTCACCCGGCCGGGCTTCGACCTGAGCCGGCACGAGTGGAGCCTGCTCGCCAACGGGCCGCACGGGTGGATCCAGACCACCAACCTCGCCCTGACCGGGGCGATGGTCGTCGCCTTCGCCGCCGGCCTGCGCAGGGCGCTGGCCGATGGACCGGCGTCGACGTGGGCGCCGCGACTCATCGGGCTCTACGGGGCATGTCTGGTCGCCGCCGGGGCGTTCCGGGCGGACCCGGCGTACGGCTTTCCGGTCGGCACGCCCGAGGGGCCGGGCGCTGTGTCCTGGCACGGCGGGCTGCACCTGCTGTCCGGCGCCGTCGGGTTCACCGCGCTGGCCGCTGCCTGCTTCCTGATGGCCCGCCGCTACTCCCACGATCGCCGACGGACGCGAGCCATCGCCGCCCGCGGCACCGGGATCGCCTACCTGCTCGGCTTCGGAGCGGTCGCGGCGAGCTCGGGGGCGCCGACCGCCAACCTGGCTTTCACGGCCGCCGTGATCGTCGTCTGGGGATGGCTCGCGAGCGTGGCCGTCGACCGCTACCGCGCCGTGGGCTCTTCCCACGACTGAGCGTGATTAGCAGAGTGCACGACGGAAGGAGACGACGATGCGCTACCTGATGCTGCTCAAGGCCACACAGCCGGCCAGCCCGCCACCACCAGAGCTGATGGAGGCGATCGCGCGCCTCGGCGAGGAGGCCACGAAGTCCGGCGCGCTTCTCGACTTCGCCGGCCTGGCCCCCAGCGCCGCCGGGGTCCGGCTGGAGCTGACCTCCGGCGACCTGATCGTCAGCGACGGACCGTTCGCCGAGGCCAGGGAGGTCGTCAGCTACGCGGTCTACGAGGTCCGGTCCAAGGAGGAGGCCGTCGAATGGGGCACCCGCTTCCTCGACGTCCACCGGAAGCACTGGCCCGGGTGGGAAGGCTCCACCGACATCCACAAAGTGTTCGGTCCGGAGGACATGGCGCCGTCTTCGTGAGCCCGGTACTCGGCCGGATCCCCCCAGCGCAGGGGATCCGGCCGATCCGCGTGCCATGGTTTGCTGCCGTCCGTGACGTCCGGGCGGGTGGTGACCGCGCGCACCGTCGAGGCGGTGTGGCGGATGGAGTCCGCCGCGTTGATCGCCGGTCTGACCCGGCTCACCCAGGACATCGGGCTGGCAGAGGAGTACGCCCAGGACGCCCTGGTCACGGCGCTCGAGCAGTGGCCCCGCACCGGGGTGCCGCCGAACCCGGCCGGCTGGTTGATGACCACCGCGAAGAACCGGGCCGTCGACGCGGCCCGCCGCAGGGCCACGCACGCCGGCAAGCTGGGCGCACTGCAGCGGGACGTCGAGGTGCACGAACAGGCCGCCGCGGCGGAGGTGGACGACGCGATCGACGACCACGTCGGTGACGATCTGCTCCGACTGGTGTTCACCGCGTGCCACCCGTCGCTGACGCTGGAGAGCCGCGTCGCGCTGACCCTGCGCTGCCTCGGCGGGCTTTCCACGCCCGAGATCGCCCGTGCTCTCCTGGCTCCGGAGGCGACCGTGGCCCAGCGCATCGTCCGCGCCAAGCGCACGCTGCGCGGCGTCCCCGTCGAGCTGCCCCCCGCGTGCGAATGGCCGCAGCGCCTGTCGGCGGTCCTCGAGGTCGTCTACCTGGTCTTCAACGAGGGGTACGCGGCGACCGCCGGCGAGGACTGGACGCGGCCGGCGCTGTGCGCCGAGGCGCTGCGACTGGGCCGGGTGCTCGCCGGCCTGCTCCCCGCCCAGCCCGAGGTGCACGGCCTCGTCGCTCTGGTGGAGCTGCAGGCCTCCCGGCTCCCGGCACGGACGGGCCCGGACGGCTCCGCGGTGCTGCTTGCCGATCAGGACCGGCGGCGGTGGGACCGGCTGTTGATCCGTCGCGGCCAGCAGGCGCTGACCCGTGCCGAATCCCTCGGCGCGCCGATCGGGCCCTACACGCTGCAGGCGGCCATCGCTGCCTGCCATGCACGAGCCGCCACCGCGGAGGAGACCGACTGGCGCCGGATCGCCGACCTCTACACCGTGCTCGCCCACGTGTGGCCGAACCCGGTGGTCGAGATCAACCGCGCGGTCGCCATGGGCTTCGCCGAAGGGCCCGAGGCCGGTCTCGCCCACGTCGACGCGCTCGACGCCGAGGCACTTCGCGACTACGCCCCGCTGGCCGCAGTCCGTGGCGACCTGCTCGCGCGGTTGGGCCGCAGCGAGGAGGCCGCCGCAGAATTCCGCCGCGCCGCCGCCCTCACGCGCAACCAGCCGGAAAGGGCCGTCTACGAGGCTCGCGCCGCCGCATCCGGCAACGCGGCTCCCGCCAGCCGCCGCTCCGTCCCCCGCGACGACCGTCGGCGCTGAACTGGTGCGCCCCGCAGCTCCTCCGCCCCGCGATCCCGGGGAGAACATCGATGCACCGGAACGCCTCACCCCGCTGCTAGGTTGCGCAGCCCGGAGTTCCAGACAGCGGCGAGGAAGACGATGACCGCAGCGGAGGCGCGCAGCGCGACGTTCGAGACCACCCTGACTGCGACCGGCAACAACACCGGCATCGTCGTCCCCGACACCGTCATCGTCGAACTCGGTGCCGGAAAGCGGCCACCCGTGCTCGTGGACCTCAACGGCCACCGGTACCGCAGCACGGTCGGCGTCATGGGTGGTAAGCACATGATCAGCGTGAGCGCTGCCGTCCGGAAGGCCACCGGCTTGCAGGGCGGTGACACGATCCGGGTCGCCCTGACGGTCGCGGACAGCCCGCGCGACGTCGACGTCCCCGATGACCTGGCCGCTGCTCTTGCCGCGAACGAGCGGGCCGGAGCGTTCTTCGCCACGCTCTCGAACAGCATGCAGCGCTACCACGTCGACAACATCAATGCGGCCAAGACCGCCGAGACCCGACACAGCCGCATCGACAAGGCCCTCGCGCTGTTCAGCGAGGGCAAGCAGCGATGAACGAGGGAATCGCCGGCCCCTGACGGGTGGCTCCGCCCAGTGCCACTTCCGCGGGGAACGCACGGCCGCCGCAGCCCACAGCACCGTGTCGGGCGCCCGCCGCTCCTGGCGCCGTGGGCAGCCTCACCGTCCGGCGCCGCGGGGGCCGTCGCGAGGCGGCGACCACATAGCATCGGTAGCCGTGCCGGTACTGCCCACCGCCTTCTCGCCCGCCACCGTCTCCCGGGTGGCCATGGCCAACGCCGTCGCCAACGCGGTGATCGTGGTGACCGGCGGCGCGGTGCGGCTGACCGGCTCCGGTCTCGGCTGCCCGACCTGGCCCCGCTGCACCGACGCGAGCTTCGTGGTCACCCGCGAGCTGGCCGGACACGGGGTCATCGAGTTCGGCAACCGGCTGCTCACGTTCGTGCTCACCGCCGTCGCCGTCGCCACCCTCGTCGTGGTGTTCCGGTCGGTCCGCCGCGACCTGCGACCGCTCGCCGTCCTGGGCTTCCTCGGCATCCCTGCGCAGGCCCTGCTCGGCGGGGTCACCGTGCTCACCGGGCTGAATCCCTGGACGGTCGCGGCCCACTTCCTGGTCTCGATGGTGCTGGTGGCGGTCGCGACGACGCTGTGGCTGCGGTCGGGGGAACCCGGTGTGGGCCAGCCGCTGGTCCGTCGTCCGTTCGTGCTGCTGGTCGTCGGGATCGCGGCCGTCACCGCCGTCGTCCTGACCATCGGGACGGTGGTCACCGGCAGCGGCCCGCACAGCGGCGACCCGGAGGCCGGCCGCACCGGCTTCGACCCCGAGCTGGTCAGCCAGCTGCACGCCGACGTCGTCTTCCTGCTGCTCGGGCTGACCGTGGCCCTGCTGGTGGCGCTGCACGCGACCGACTCCCCGGGCCGCGTGCGCCGGGCCGCCCGCGACCTGCTGATCGTGCAGCTGTCGCAGGGCGTCATCGGCTACGTCCAGTACTTCACTGACCTGCCGGTCGTGCTGGTCCTGCTGCACATGCTCGGCGCGGTGCTGATCACGGCCTTCACGGCACGGCTGGCGTGGTCGGTCCGCGGCCCCGCGTCCGAACTTCCGATCGGCTCGACGCCCGCGAGTGTCGGCTCGTTGTCGTCTCAGGACGGTTGAGGGGACGACAACCCGCCACTCGACGAGGGGCCGTGCGTGCTGCGGCACCGAACGCGGGCCCTGCCGCGCATCGATGTCCTCCAGGCGGACATTCGGGACGGAGAGATGTCCGCCTCAGGGACAACGTCGATCGGCGAACCGCGGCAGACTCACGCGGGGTCGATCCGCGGCGCCGTCCTTTCAGACGAGGGCGTCGACGACGATCGCGACCGACAGCAGGGCCAGGTACGAGATCGACACGTGGAACAGTTGCATCGGCTTGTTCTCGCCGCCGCGCTTGATGCGGGCGAGCAGGCGGTGCGCCTCGACGACGAACCACGCGCCCAGGCCCAGGGCCGCCACCGTGTAGCCGACGCCGATCCCGAAGTCGGCCGCCACCGGCCACAGCAGGAGCGAGACCGCGACGGTGATCCACGCCCAGGCGACGGTCTGCCGGCCGACCGACAGGGCGGGGGCGACGACGGGCAGCATCGGGACGCCGGCGCGCGCGTAGTCCTCCCGGAAGCGCATGGCGAGAGCCCAGAAGTGCGGCATCTGCCAGCAGAAGACGACGCCGAAGAACACCAGCGGGGGCCAGTCCAGCGACCCCGTGACCGCGGCCCAGCCGATCAGCACCGGCGCCGCCCCGGGAATCCCGCCGAACTCCGTGCTGCGCCGGGTGTGCCGCTTGGCCACGACCGTGTACAGGACGGCGTAGTAGAAGATCGCACCCGTCGCGAGGGCCGCGGCCAGGAGCGTGGTCGTGGCGGCGAGCAGGACGATCGACGTGACCGACAGCACGATTCCGAAGACCAGAGCCGCCCGGGGGCTGACCGCACCGGAGGGCAGTGGACGCCGCTGCGTTCGGTGCATCAGCTTGTCGATGTCGCGGTCGTAGTAGCAGTTGAAGACGTTGGCCGCGCCGGCAGCGAGGGTGCCGCCGACGAGCGTGGCGAGCAGCAGGGTCCAGGTCGGCCAGCCCCGGGCCGCCAGCATCATCGCCGGCACGGTGGTGACCAGGAGCAGCTCGATGATCCGCGGCTTGGTGAGCGCCACGTAGGCCATCACTCGCGCACGAGCGGCCCCGGACCGGCGGCTGGGGGACTCGGTCCGTCGCTCCGACAGAGCGGTCACAGCGCCGCGCACCTGGACAGCAACGGACCTCTTCGGAAACCGGGGACAGGAACGCGGCCACTGTAGCCCGCGGGCCATCTGCCCGACCGCGCAGCACGAGCGTGGATGACTAGGGTTGATCGCGTTGCTGCAGCGCGTGCAGCGGGTAGGGCGACGTCGACGACGACCGGCGCCCCGGTCCGGCGACGGGTCCGTCCGCCCGCCCGCGAACCGCTCGGCCGAACGACGCACGGGCAAGACGGCCTACTCGAGGGAGCACCCAGCAGATGACGCAGAGCACCGAGTCCGAGGCCCCGGCCGAGGCCGCGAGCGACGCCCCCACCGGCAGCCCCTCACAGCCGCAGCCCACGCTGCCCGACGGCTTCGGTGAGCTCGACCGCCGCGCGATCGACACCGTCCGCGTGCTGGCGATGGACGCCGTCCAGAAGGTCGGCAACGGCCACCCGGGGACGGCGATGAGCATGGCCCCGACCGCCTATCTGCTCTTCCAGAAGTGGCTGCGGCACGACCCGAGCGACCCGCACTGGGTGGGCCGCGACCGGTTTGTGCTGTCGATGGGGCACTCCAGCCTCACGCTCTACGTCCAGCTCTACCTCTCCGGCTACGGCATGGAGCTCGACGACCTGAAGGCCCTGCGCACCTGGGGCTCGCGGACCCCCGGCCACCCCGAGGTCCACCACACCCCCGGCGTCGAGACGACGACCGGCCCGCTCGGCCAGGGCGTGGGCAACGCCGTCGGCATGGCGATGGCCGCCCGCCGCGAGCGCGGCCTGTTCGACCCCGACGCCCCCGAGGGCGAGAGCCTGTTCGACCACACCATCTGGTGCTTCGCCTCCGACGGCGACCTGGAGGAGGGCGTGAGCGGCGAGGCGTCGTCCCTCGCCGGCACCCAACAGCTGGGCAACCTGGTCCTCGTCTACGACGACAACAAGATCTCGATCGAGGACGACACGAACGTCGCCTTCACCGAGGACGTCGCCAAGCGCTACGAGGCCTACGGCTGGCACGTGCAGCGCGTCGACGACGGCGAGGACGTGGCCGCCGTGGACGCCGCCTTCGCCGCCGCGAAGGCCGAGACCGGCCGCCCGTCGTTCATCCAGCTCAAGACGATCATCGCCTGGCCGGCACCGAACAAGCAGAACACCGGCGCCGCCCACGGCTCGGCGCTCGGCGAGGACGAGGTCAAGGCCACCAAGCAGGTGCTCGGCTTCGACCCCGAGCAGACCTTCGAGGTCGCCTCCGAGGTCATCGAGCACGCCCGGAAGGTCGTGGACCGCGGCCAGAAGGAGCACGCCGCCTGGCAGGAGCGCTTCGACGCCTGGAAGCAGGGCAACGCGGACGCCGCCGCCCTGCTGGAGCGCATGTCCACCCGCACGCTGCCGGAGGGCTGGGCCGACGAGCTGCCGAGCTGGGACGCCGACCCGAAGGGCGTCGCCACCCGCAAGGCGTCGGGCGAGGTGCTGGCCGCGCTCTACCCGAAGCTGCCGGAGCTGTGGGGTGGCTCGGCCGACCTCGCCGAGAGCAACAACACCGCGGTCAAGGGCGAACCGTCGTTCCTGCCAGCCAACCGGCAGACCAAGATGTGGTCCGGTGGGCCCTACGGCCGCACCCTGCACTTCGGCGTCCGCGAGCACGCGATGGGCGCCGTCATGAACGGCATCGCGCTGCACGGCGGCACCCGGGTCTACGGCGGCACGTTCCTCACGTTCTCCGACTACATGCGCGGCGCCGTCCGCCTCGCCGCCCTCATGCAGCTGCCGGTCACCTACGTGTGGACGCACGACTCCATCGGCCTCGGCGAGGACGGCCCGACCCACCAGCCGATCGAGCACCTGGCCGCGCTGCGGGCCATCCCGGGCCTCGACGTCGTCCGGCCCGCCGACGCCAACGAGGTGGCCGTCGCGTGGCGGACGATCCTCGAGCACAACGACCGGCCCGCCGGGATCATCCTGAGCCGGCAGAACCTGCCGGTCTTCGACCGCGGGCAGCTCGCCTCGGCCGAGGGCGTCGCCCGCGGTGGCTACGTGCTCGCGGAGGCTTCGTCCGGCACGCCCGAGGTGATCCTCATGGGCACCGGGTCCGAGGTGCAGATCGCGGTCGCCGCGCGGGAGCAGCTCGAGGCCGACGGCGTCCCCACCCGGGTGGTGTCCATCCCCTGCGTCGAGTGGTTCGCCGACCAGGACGAGAGCTACCGCAACGACGTCCTCCCGCCCACCGTCCGCGCGCGGGTCAGCGTCGAGGCCGCCGTCCCGATGGGCTGGCGCGAGTTCGTCGGCGACGCGGGCCGGATCGTGGGCCTCAACCACTACGGCGCCAGTGCGGCGTACACCGTTCTGTATGAGGAGTTCGGGCTCACCGCCGACGCCGTCGTCTCGGCCGCCCGCGAGAGCATCCAGGCCGCGGCCGCCGACGTCGCGGTCCCGGCCGGCCCGGGTGCCTCCCGCGGCGGGCTCGACAACCCCACCGGCGACCGCTGAACCCATCGTCGTCCCGACCCACCCAGCCTGAGAGGCACGAGCACATGGCACAGAACGAGAAACTGGCCGAGCTGTCCGCCGCAGGGGTCGCCGTCTGGCTCGACGACCTGTCCCGCGACCGGATCCTCACCGGCGACCTGAAGTCCCTGATCGACGAGTACTCGGTCGTCGGCGTGACGACCAACCCGACGATCTTCGCGGCCGCGATCAGCGGCTCCGACTGCTACGACGAGCAGGTGCACGACCTCGCCGTCACCAAGGTGAGCGTCGAGGAGGCCCTGCGCACCATCACGGCGGCCGACGTCCGCGACGCCTGCGACGTGCTCCGGCCGGTGCACGAGCGGCAGCCGGGCGACGGCCGGGTCTCCCTCGAGGTGTCGCCCGGCCTGGCGAACGACACCGACGCGACGTCTGCGGAGGCGGCGCACCTGTGGTGGCTGGTCGACCGGCCCAACCTGTTCATCAAGATCCCGGCGACCGAGGCGGGCCTGCCCGCGATCACCGCGACGATCGCCCGCGGGATCAGCGTCAACGTCACCCTGATCTTCAGCCTCGAGCGCTACCGGGCCGTCATGGAGGCCTACCTGACCGGCCTGGAGCAGCGGCTGGAGCAGCACCCCGAGGCCGACCTCAGCGGGCTCGAGTCGGTGGCGTCGTTCTTCGTCTCCCGCGTGGACACCGAGATCGACAAGCGCCTCGACAAGGCGGGCGCCTACCCGTCCCTCAAGGGCAAGGCGGCAGTGGCCAACGCCCAGCTGGCCTACCAGGCCTACGAGGAGGTCTTCTCCTCCGACCGGTGGCGCGCCCTGGAGGCCAAGGGCGCCCGGCCACAGCGCCCGCTCTGGGCGTCGACCGGGGTCAAGAACCCCGAGTACCCCGACACGATGTACATCAGCGAGCTGATCGCGCCCGGAACGGTCAACACCATGCCCGAGAAGACGATGCGGGCCTACGCCGACCACGGCAGCCCCGGCACGCCGGTGCAGAAGTCCTACGACGAGGCCGCCGCGGTTCTGCAGTCGATCCGCGACGCCGGCGTCGACCTCGACGACGTCTTCCGCGTGCTCGAGGAGGAGGGCGTGCAGAAGTTCGTCGACTCCTGGGACGAGCTCACCGCCTCGGTGCGCAGCGAGCTCGAGAACAAGGCGTAGTCCGGCCCCGCGCCGCACTCCCCCGCCGTCCGGTCCCCCGCCGGGCCGGACGGCGGACCTTCCCTCCCAGACCGAGGATGGACCATGATCCCCAACCCGCTGCGCGATCCGCGGGACCGGCGGCTGCCCCGGGTTCCGGAGCCCTGCGCCCTCGTCGTCTTCGGCATCACCGGCGACCTGGCCCGCAAGAAGCTGCTGCCCGCGGTGTACGACCTGGCCAACCGCGGGCTGCTGCCGACCAACTTCGCGCTGCTCGGCTTCGCCCGCCGCGACTGGGACGACCAGGACTTCGCCGAGCTGTCGCGCGACGCCGCCCGGGAGCACGCGCGCACGCCGTGGCGGGAGGAGGTCTGGGAGCAGCTGGCCGCCGACATCACCTTCGTGCAGGGGTCGTTCGACGACGACAACGCGTTCGACCAGCTGGCCTCGACGCTGGCCGACCTGGAGGGCAGCCAGGGCATCGGCGGCAACGCCGCGTTCTACCTGTCCATCCCGCCGGCGATGTTCCCCGTCGTGCTCAAGCAGATGCAGCGCACCGGCATGGCCGAGAGCACCCCGGACCGCTGGCGCCGGGTGGTCGTCGAGAAGCCGTTCGGCGAGGACCTGCCGTCCAGCCGGGCGCTCAACGAGCTGGTCGACTCGGTGTTCAGCGCCGACGACGTGTTCCGCATCGACCACTACCTGGGCAAGGAGACCGTCCAGAACCTGATGGCGCTGCGGTTCGCCAACACGCTCTTCGAGCCGATCTGGAACGGCCACCACGTCGACTCGGTGCAGATCACCATGGCAGAGGACGTCGGCATCGGCGGGCGGTCGCAGTTCTACGAGAAGACCGGCGCCGCCCGCGACGTCCTGCAGAACCACCTGCTCCAGCTGCTCGCGCTGACCGCCATGGAGGAGCCGGTCGAGTTCTCGGCCGAGGAGATCCGGACCGAGAAGCTCAAGGTCCTGCGCGCCATCTCCGTCCCGGAGGACAAGGAGACGTTCGCCGTCCGCGGGCAGTACGAGCAGGGCTGGCTGGCCGGGCAGCGCGCCATCGGCTACCGGCAGGAGGACGGCGTCGACGCCAAGTCCAAGACGGAGACCTTCGCCGCGGTCCGGCTCGGCGTGGAGACCCGCCGCTGGGCGGGCGTCCCCTTCTACCTGCGCACCGGCAAACGCCTCCCCCGCCGGGTCACCGAGATCGCGTTGTCGTTCAAGCGGGCCCCGCACCTGCCCTTCGCCGACACCGACACCGAGGAGCTGGGCAACAACCAGCTCGTCGTCCGGGTGCAGCCGGACGAGGGCGTCACCCTCAAGTTCGGGTCGAAGGTGCCGGGCAGCGTCATGGAGGTGCGGGACGTCTCGATGGACTTCCTGTACGGCGAGCAGTTCACCGAGTCCAGCCCCGAGGCCTACGAGCGGCTCCTGCTGGACGTGCTGCTCGGTGACGCCACGCTGTTCCCGCGCAACGCGGAGGTCGAGGCGTCCTGGGCGGTCATCGACCCGCTGGAGGAGTTCTGGGCCGGCACGACCCCGCACCCGTACCGGGCCGGCGAGTGGGGCCCCCGGGCGGCGGACGAGATGCTCGCCGCCGAGGGAAGGAGGTGGCGCCGGCCATGACGACCCTCTGGGACACCAACGGGACCGCCGTCGTCAAGGAACTCGCCGCCCAGCGGCGCACCGGCGGCGCGGTGCTCTCCGGGGTGGCGCTGACGCTGGTCGTCGTCGCGGACGAGAGCCGCGTGACCGAGGCCGAGGAGGCCGCCACCCACGCCGCCGAGATGCACCCCTGCCGGATCCTCGTGGTGGTCCGGCGGCAGATCGAGGCCCCCGCTCCCCGCCTGGACGCCGAGGTGCTCATCGGCGGCCGGCTCGGCCCGGGCGAGGCCGTCGTCATGCGCATGTACGGCCGGCTGGGGCTGCACGCCGAGTCCGTGGTGCTCCCGCTGCTCGCCGCCGACGCCCCCGTGGTCGCCTGGTGGCATGCGGCGCCGCCGGAGCGGCTGGCGCACGACGCCCTCGCCGTCTTCGCCGACCGGCGGATCACCGACAGCTCCATCGCCGACGACCCGCTGACCGCGCTGAAGACGCGGGCCACCGACTACGCGCCCGGTGACACCGACCTCGCGTGGACCCGCAGCACCGCGTGGCGGACGATCCTCGCCTCCAGCCTGGACTCGGTGTCGGGGCGCCGTGGCGAGCCGGTCCACGTCCTCAGCGGGCGGATCGAGGGCGACCCGGCCAATCCGACCGCGCAGCTGATGGCCGGCTGGCTGTCCACCCGCTGCGGCTGCGCGATCGAGGTTCAGGAGGGCGG
The DNA here is from genome assembly GCA_035296685.1 of Blastococcus sp. Taxonomy (GTDB): domain Bacteria; phylum Actinomycetota; class Actinomycetes; order Mycobacteriales; family Geodermatophilaceae; genus Blastococcus_B. The sequence continues at coordinate 7,257 of DATHAK010000233.1, read as the reverse complement.
CCGCAAGCCCGGCGCCAGCGGCGTGGACTCGGTCGTCCTGCAGCTGGACCAGAAGGAGGAGGTGGCGATCCACGCCGACCGCAAGGGTGGCGCGGTCATCTCCCAGCCCTACCGGCCCGACACGGGGGTGGCCCTGCCCGAACGGGCCCTGGGCGACCTGCTGGCCGAGGAGCTGCGCCGGCTGGACACCGACGAGCCCTACCGCGACGCCCTGGAGGCCGCCACCGGCGTCGGGGGTCTGGCGGACCGGTCGGCCGTCCGCGAGCACGTGTGGCTCGATCCGGCCGAAGAGCCCAACGGCTCGAAGCCGAGGAAGCGTGCTGCCGCTGCGAAGGACAGCGCGGGGTCGTGAGCGACCCGACGCCGGACGTCGTCGTCGAGCCCGACGCCGAGCACCTGGCCCGGGCCGTCGCGGAGGCACTGGTGGCGCGGCTGGCCGCCGCCCAGGCGGTGCGCGGGACGGCGTCGGTCGTGCTCACCGGGGGCGGGATGGGCACCGCCGTCCTCGAGCAGGTCGCCGACGTCGCGGCCGAGCCGGTGCGCGAGACGGTCGACTGGACGGCGGTGGAGGTCTGGTGGGGCGACGAGCGGTTCGTCCCCGCCGACAGCGACGACCGCAACGAGAAGGGCGCGCGGCAGGCACTGCTCGATCGGGTCGGGGTGCCGCCCGAGCGGGTGCACGCCATGCCTCCGTCGGACGCCGGCTTCGCCGAGCCGGAGGACGCCGCCGCCTGGTACGCGGGCCAGCTCGCGGGCGCCGCGCAGCCCGGCGAGGACGTGCCGCGCTTCGACGTCCTCCTGCTGGGGCTCGGACCCGAGGGCCACGTGGCGTCGATCTTCCCCGCGTCGCCCGCGGTGCGGGACGAGCGACCGGTGTTCGCGGTGCGCGACTGCCCGAAGCCGCCGCCCACCCGCGTGAGCCTGGGCTTCTCCGCCATCAACGCCGCCGACGAGGTGTGGCTGGTCGTCTCCGGGGACGAGAAGGCACCCGCCGTCGCCGAGGCGCTGGCGGGCGCCGACCCGGTGCAGCTGCCCGGGGCCGGCGTGCACGGCACCCGGGCGACGCGGTGGCTGCTGGACCGCGCGGCCGCGGGGGCGCTCCCCGCCGCGGGCTGACCGCCCCTCGCCAGTCGTTCTCAAGTACGCCGCAAGGGCGGGACGCCACTGTCGGTGCATGACCCGGACCGTGCCCGCCGTCGACCGCGAGCTGCTGCACGCAGCTGTATCCGCCGTCCTCCGGGCCGCCTCTCCCGGACGGGAGCGGCAGTCCGAGGACCACCCGTCCGACGCCCCCTCCCCTCTCCCCGACAGGAGTTCCGCGATGACCATCGACGACACCCGGAGCACGACCGTCCGTCGGCAGGTGCCGCGCCCGCGGCAGCCGGAGGCGTCGGAGTCCGACCGCCGCTCCCCCGAGCGCTTCCCGTGGCCGGAGCCCTGGGGCTCCTCCCGGGCGGCACACCCGCGCACGGAGTACTGGGACGTGGCGACCGCCAGCTGGCGGTCCCGCGGACCAGTCAGCCCGCGCTCGGGCGACTGAGGGTCAGGCCCCGCGGCGCGCGTGCAGCCGGGTCAGGGCCTCTTCGAGCAGGGCGTCGCCGTCGGCGTCGCTGCGCCGCTCGCGGACGTAGGCCAGGTGGGTCTTGTACGGCTCGGTCCGCGGCGCGGGCGGCGGGTTCTGCTCGTCCTGCCCGGCGGGCAGGCCGCAGCGGGGGCAGTCCCACAGGTCGGGGACGTCGGCGTCGGTCGCGAAGGCCACGCGGGTCTCGTGCCGGTTGGCGCACCAGAACGGGATGCGGTTGCGGGGCGCTGCCTCCCCGCGCTCGGCCTCACCCATCGGACCTGCGCCGACCCGGGTACCCCGGATCGCGTTGCCACCAGCCACGAGCGCTCCCTGATCTCAGGACACGGGGGGTAGTGCGGCCGATTTCCGCCGCGCGCGCAGTCTAGGGCCTGGGCAGGGGAATTCCGGTCACGTTTTCGCGCGGATTGGTCTCGGGTCGGCTCAGCCGGCCTTGAGCAGGATGCCCAGGCCGATGATGCAGACCGCCCAGATGAGCGCGCAGAAGACCGTCAGCCGGTTGAGGTTCTTCTCCACGACCGACGAGCCGGCCAGCGATGACGAGACGGCGCCGCCGAACATCGAGGACAGACCGCCGCCCTTGCCGCGGTGCAGCAGGATCAGCACCACGAGGAGCGCGCTGGTGAGCACCAGCAGCACGTTCAGGACCAGCTCGATCATCGTCTCTCCAGCGTCGGCGACCGGCGTCGGGCACCGGGCTTCTCGTCTCCCAGCCTAACCGAGGCGGTCAGCGGACCCCGTCTCCGTGCGCTTCCGCGCCCCAGTCCGCTCCTCGCTCGTTCCTCGCTGCGATGCTCCCGGGGCTGTCAGCGCACCCCGGCCGTGGCGAGGTCGTGCCCGCTGTAGGGCTGCATCACCACGCCGTTGCGCAGCCGCTGCCCCGCGACCAGCTGGGCCCGGTTCTCGGCCAGCGGCACGTAGACCGACGTGGCCCGGACGGCGGCGGCCACCTCGCGCCAGGCGTCCGCACCGCCGCCGGCCCGTGCCGCGTCGATCAGGCCGTTGATGGCCGGGTCGTCGAGCCGCGCGTAGTTGGTGTTGCCGACCGCACGGATGCTGCGCCCGTCGACCAGCGGCACGAGGAACGACGCGGGGGTCGGGAAGTCCGCCGTCCAGGTCGCCAGGACGATGCCGTACCCGTTGGTGGCGACGCTGTTCGGATCGCCCACGTCGGTCGCGTAGAAGCTGGTCGCGCTGAGCGGCCGCACCTCGGCCTGGATGCCGACCTGGGCGAGCTGACCGGAGATCTCCTCGGCGACGTCGACGCTGGTCGGGGTGTCGGCCACGGCCAGCACGGTGGCGAAGCCGTCGGGCTGCCCGCACGCCGTCAGCGACGCGCGGGCCGCGTCGAGGTCGGGGCGCGGATCCGGGTCCTCGGGTCCCCCGGCGAGCTCGCGCGGCCACAGCTGCGACCGCCGGACGGCGTTGGCCGCCCCGCCGAGCTGGTCCTGCACGGCCCGCCGGTCGACCGCCGCGGCGACCGCCGCCCGGCAGTCGGGGTTGTCCATCGGGGCGACGTCCGTGGGCAGGGCGAGCAGCCGCAGGGCACCGGTCGTCACGTCGTCCACGCGGTCCAGGACCGGGTTGTCCTCGTCGTCCTCGGACGCCAGCCGGGCCGGCTGGACACCGGTCCCGGTGATGTCGATGTCGGCGGAGCCGGCCAGCAGCGCCTGGTCGCGTTCCATGCCGCTGAGCCCGGTGCGGACGACGACCTGGTCCGGGAGCGCGGTGCGGACGTCGTCGGTGGCCGGGTCCCACGTGGGGTTGCGGTCCAGCAGCACGCCGGTCGCGGGGTCGACCGACGTGATCATGTACGGGCCGGACGAGACCGGGTCGCTGCCGTAGGCGGCTCCGGAGTCGGCCTCGATGGGCACCGGGCTGCTCGACGGCAGCGCCATGACGAACGGGAAGTCCGGCTGGGGGGCGCGCAGCCGGAAGACGATCGTGGCGTCGTCGGGGGTCTCGATCGCGGCCAGGCCCAGCTTGTCGGGCGCCTCGTCCTGGTACGGCCCGGCGTAGGGGTTGTCCGGGTCGTCGAGCAGGTCCACGACGTAGGTGGGGCCGCCGACGATGACGTCGGAGGCGAACGACCGCTCGATGCCGTACTTGACGTCGCGGGAGGTGATCGGCCGCCCGTTCTCGAACATCCCGCCGGGCCGCAGGGTGAAGCTCCAGGTCAGCCCGTCCGCGGACGCGGACCCGAGGTCGGTGGCCAGGTCCGGGACGAGTTCGTCGGTGTGCCCCGGCTCGGAGCTGTAGGTGACCAGCGTGCGGGCGTAGAGGCGCATCAGGTTCCACACGCCGGGGAGGTAGGACCGCTGCGGGTCGAGGCTGTCGATCTCCGCCGACACGACGCGCAGGGTGCCGCCGGCCCGGTCGGACGGCGCCCGCATCCCGCCGACCCCTGCGTCCGCGCTGCCCCCGGCGACCGGCACGTCGGCGATGCCGTCGGCTCCGCGCCCGTAGCTGACGGCGAGGACGACGACGAGCACGACGACGGCCGCCACCGCCAGCATCCGCCGGCGGGACCAGCCCGGCGCCCATGCCGGGAGGGAACCGGTGGGCCGGTCCAGGGTGTCGCTCACGTGCTGCTGCCCGCCCCCACCCCATGTGCGGCCGGCGGCGGCAGCGGGGCTCAGCTGCCGTCGGCGGCGATCCGACAGATCTGTGCGAACTCGTCGGCGTCCAGGCTGGCGCCGCCGACCAGCGCGCCGTCGATGTCCGGCCCGGCCAGGATCCCGGCCGTGCTCGCGGCCTTCACCGACCCGCCGTAGAGGATACGGACGGAGGCGGCCGTCTCCGGGCCGAATCGCTCGGCGAGCCGCGCCCGAAGTGCCCCGCACACCTCCTGGGCGTCCTCCGGGGTTGCCACCTCTCCGGTGCCGATCGCCCAAACCGGCTCGTAGGCGATCACCAGCGAGGCGACCTGCTCCGCGGGGAGCCCGTCCAGCGAGGCGTCCACCTGCGTCGTGCAGTGGTCGACGTGCCCGCCCGCGTGCCGGATCTCGAGTCCCTCCCCCACGCAGACGATCGGGGTGACGCCGTGCCGCAGGGCCGCCTGGGCCTTCGCCGCCACGACGGCGTCGTCCTCGGCGTGCATCGCCCGCCGCTCGGAGTGGCCGACGGTGACGTACTGGCAGGCGAGTGCGGCGAGCATCGCCCCGCTGACCTCACCGGTGTAGGCCCCCGAGTCCTGGGCGGAGAGGTCCTGCGCGCCGTAGCCGACGGAGAGCTTGTCGCCGGTCACCAGCGTCTGCACGCTGCGCAGGGCGGTGAACGGCGGCAGGACGACCACCTCGGCGGTGTCGAGCACCGGCTCGGGGATGGTGAACGCCAGCTTCTGCACCAGGCCGATGGCCTCGAGGTGGGTGAGGTTCATCTTCCAGTTGCCGGCGATCAGGGTGCGCCGGTCCTCGCCCTGGAAGGCGCCGCGGCGCACCGCGGCCTCCTTGCGTGCCATCGTCTGCTCCCGCTTCAGTTCGCGAGCACGGAGAGGCCGGGCAGTTCCCGGCCCTCGAGGTACTCCAGCGACGCGCCGCCGCCGGTGCTGATGTGGCCGTAGGCGTCCTCGTCGAGGTCGAGCTGGCGGACGGCGGCGGCGGAGTCGCCCCCGCCCACGACCGACAGCCCGTCGATGGCGCCGACGGCCGTGGCCACTCCTCGCGTGCCCTCCTGGAAGGGGGCCAGCTCGAACACGCCCATGGGGCCGTTCCAGAACACGGTGCGCGCATCGCCCAGCTCCGCGCCGAACGCCTCGACGGTGCGCGGCCCGACGTCCAGGCCCATCTGCCCGTCCGGGATCGCCCCGACCGGGACGACGGTGGTCTCGGCGTCGGCGCTGAACTCGGGGGCGCAGACGACGTCGACCGGCAGCACGATCCGGTCGCCGGCCTCGGCCAGCAGCCTCCGGCAGGTGTCGACCTGGTCGGCCTCCAGCAGGGAGTTGCCGACGCCGTGGCCCTGTGCGGCCAGGAACGTGAAGCACATCCCGCCACCGACCAGCAGCCGGTCGACCTTCGGCAGCAGCGCCTCGATGACCGCGAGCTTGTCGCTGACCTTCGACCCGCCCAGCACGACGACGTAGGGCCGCTCGGGGTCCTGCGTCAGCCGGGTGAGGACGTCGAGCTCGCGCGCGACCAGCCGGCCGGCGTAGTGCGGCAGCCGCTCGGCCACGTCGAACACCGACGCGTGCTTGCGGTGGACCGCGCCGAACGCGTCGTCGACGTACACGTCGGCGAGGGCGGCCAGCCGGTCGGCGAGCTCGCCGCGCTCGGCGTCGTCCTTCGACGTCTCGGCGGCCTCGAACCGGACGTTCTCCACCAGCAGGACGTCCCCGTCGCCGAGGGCGGCGGCTTTCGCGCGCGCGTCGTCCCCCGCGACGTCGGCGGCCAGCGGGACCGTCGTGCCCAGCAGCTCGCCCAGCCGTGCCGCGACCGGTGCCAGGGAGAACTGCGGGTCGGGCGCGCCCTTGGGCCGGCCGAGGTGCGCGGTCACGATCACGCGGGCGCCGCCGTCCCGGAGCGCCTGCAGGGTGGGCAGGCTGGCCTGGATCCGGCCGTCGTCGGTGATCTCGCCGGTCTGCTTGTCGAGGGGCACGTTCAGGTCGGTGCGCAGCAGCACGCGCCGGCCGGAGACGCCCTCGGCGAGGAGGTCGTCGACGCTCCGCATCAGAGCGACTTACCCACCATGGAGACGCAGTCGACGAGGCGGTTCGAGTAGCCCCACTCGTTGTCGTACCAGCCGAGCACCTTCGCCATCGGGCCGAACACCTTGGTCAGCTTGGCGTCGTAGATGCAGGACGACGGGTCGGTGACGATGTCGGAGGAGACGATCGGGGCGTCGGTGTAGGTGAGGTACTTGCCCAGCGGGCCGGCCGCGGCCTCGCGGTAGGCGGCGTCGATCTCCTCGGCCGAGGCCTCGCGGGTCAGCTGGACGGTGAGGTCTGTGGCCGAACCGGTGGGCACGGGCACGCGGATCGCGTAGCCGTCGAGCTTGCCCTTGAGCTCCGGCAGGACGAGGCCGATCGCCTTGGCGGCGCCGGTGGAGGTCGGCACCATGTTGAGGGCGGCGGCGCGGGCGCGGCGCAGGTCCTTGTGCGGGCCGTCCTGCAGGTTCTGGTCGGCGGTGTAGGCGTGGATGGTGGTCATCAGGCCGCGCTCGATGCCGAACGCGTCGTTGAGGACCTTGGCCAGCGGCGCCAGGCAGTTGGTCGTGCAGGACGCGTTGCTGATGATCGTCTGCGAGCCGTCGTACAGGTTGTCGTTGACGCCCATGACGATCGTGATGTCGTCGTCGGTCGCGGGCGCGGAGATGATGACCTTCTTGGCGCCACCGGCGTCGACGTGCTTGCGGGCGTCGGCGGCCTTGGTGAAGAAGCCGGTGGACTCGACGACCACGTCGACCCCCAGGTCGCTCCACGGCAGGGCGGCCGGGTCGCGCTCGGAGAGCACCTTCATGGTGTTGCCGGCGATCTTGATGCCCTCGCCGTCGGCGCCGACGTCCTCCTTGAGGACACCGAGGATGCTGTCGTACTTGAGCAGGTGGGCGAGCACCTCGGGGCTGGTGAGGTCGTTCACCGCCACGATCTCGATGTCCTGACCGCTGGCCGCGGCGGCCCGCCAGAAGTTGCGGCCGATGCGCCCGAAACCGTTGATGCCCACCCGAACCGTCACTGG
>DATHAK010000232.1:0-9773 GCA_035296685.1 Blastococcus sp. | reverse complement strand
GCCATGCCGCAGCCGGCCTGGCTGGAGATGCACACGGTGGCGCGGTCGGGATAGCGCATGAGGACGCTCTCGACGAGCGCGCCGTCGTGCAGCCGCCACAGGGTCTTGCGGGTGCGTCCGCCGTCGGCGGTCTGGTGGCGGACCGGCGTGAGCAGGCCGGGCAGCAGCGCCTCGGCCAGCGCCTCCCGGGCGGCCGCCGGGACGTCGGTCATCAGCGCCGGATCGGTCACGCCGCGGTAGAAGTGCCGGGCCAGCTGATCGGCCCGGAAGGGCGGCTGCCCGAGGTCGGCGGCCGCCGCGCGGGCCTCCTCGCGGGTGAGGTCGGCGAGGTGGCGGGGCGGCATGCCCCGGCGGGGGGCGTCGAAGACGAGGGGCAGGGCAGTCATGGCGTCGTCCATGGTCCCACCCGTCCGCCACGCGGACGGGCTCCGAGAGGGAACTCACCCTCCCGGAGCCCGTCCGGGGCCCCGTCCGGGTCAGCGGGAGCGGCGGGCGGCGAGCGCGAGCAGGCCGAACAGCACCAGGTCCACGGCCATGAAGCCGAGGGCCTCCGGCTCGTCGTAGACGAACAGCTTGACGGTGCTGAAGACGATCTCGACGACGAGCAGCCCGGCAGTCACCGCCGCGACGCGGCCGCCCCCCGCACGAAGCCGGACGGCGGCCACGATCAGGGACACCGCGAGCGTGGCGGACCACGTGGCCACGAACCAGTCGAACGGCCCCTGCGGATCGCCGCCCTGCTCGGCGGTGGCGACGAAGGTGAAGTAGGCGGTGCCGTAGAGCTTGAAGGCGCCGAAGACCCCCAGCAGCACGCGCGTGCCCTGGACGACGGGATCGCGACGGCTCGCGGGCCGGGCGGGAGCGGTGGTCGTGGTCATGGTTCCTCCTGGACGGGGTGGATCAGCGCGGCGAACGCTAGGGAGGCCCCGGGGCCCGCGGCATCGACCCACGGGCTGTTCTTCCGGTCAGCCCGTGGGCTGATGTCAGGACCGCGGCGGACGCCTAGCCTTCGCGTTCGTGATCCGGCTCCAGCCCCGCCCGCCGCGAACGGACGTCGTCCTGGCCGCGGTCCTCCTGGTGCTGTCGCTGGCCCAGATCGTCGTCGCGCCGATCGCCTCGCCGGTCCTGTCGGTCGTTCTCGCGATCGGGTCGACGGTGCCGCTCGCCTGGCGGCGGCTCCACCCGGCCGCCGCGGCCCTGGTGATGACCGCCGTCTGGCTGATCCCCACCGACGGCTTCCTGCTGCTCGGCTACGTCATCGCCGGCCTGCTCTTCTACTCCCTGGGCGCCTACGACGCGTCGCTGGCCCGCGTGGTCGGGGTCTGCTGCATCGGCGCGGTCGTGGGCGTCGTGATGACCCTGCTCGGGCCGGAGCCGGCACCGGCGGCCATCGGTGCGGTGCTGGTCGTGGCCGGGCCCGCGGCGGCCGGGCGGCTGGTCGCGCACCAGCGCGCGCAGAACGAGCGGCTCCGCGAGCTGACCGGCCGGCTCGTGCAGGAGCGGGCGACGGCGGAGCGGGCGGCGGTGGCCGAGGAGCGGACGCGCATCGCCCGGGAGCTGCACGACGTCATCGGTCACCAGGTGACCGTCATCGCGCTGCAGGCCGACGCCGCCGCGGCCGCGTTGGACAAGGCGCCCGAGCGCGCGGCGGCGCCCGTCGAGGCGATCCGCCGCTCGGCCGCCGAGGCGCTGGCCGAGATGCGCCGGGTGGTCGGGATGCTCCGCGCCGCCGAGCAGGAGGACCTGCACCCGCAGCCCGGGCTGACCGACGTGCCGGCGCTGATCGAGCAGTCCCGCGCCGCCGGCGCCCGCGTCGAGCTGACCCTGCGACCGCCGGGGCGACCGACGCACGCCAGCGTCGAGCTCGCCGCGTACCGCCTGGTCCAGGAGGCGCTGACCAACGCCCGGCGGCACGCCCCCGGCGCACCGGTCGACGTGCGCGTGGTCGGTGACGACGCCGCCGTCGTCGTCGAGGTGGTGAACAGCCCCACCGAGCCGATCCCGGCCCCGCGGCCCGCCGGGGACGGCTCCGGGTTCGGCCTCGTCGGCATGCGGGAACGGATCCGGCTGCTCGGCGGGCGGCTGGACGCCGGCCCCACCGACGGCGGCGGCTACGCGCTCACCGCCCGGCTGCCCCTGGAGCTCCCGGCGGGATCGTCGTGACCTCGGTGGTGCTGGTCGACGACCAGCAGCTGGTGCGCGACGGCCTCCGGCTGATCCTGGAGCTGGCCGGGATCGAGGTGCTCGGCGAGGCGGCCGACGGCGAGGAGGGCGCGCGGCTGGTGCTCGACCTGCGGCCGGACGTCGTCCTGATGGACCTGCGCATGCCGCACATCGACGGCATCGAGGCCACCCGCCGGATCGTCGCGGCCGACAGCCCGACCCGCGTCCTCGTGCTGACGACGTTCGAGGGCGAGGAGCTCACGTTCGCCGCCTTGCGGGCCGGAGCCACCGGCTACCTGCTCAAGGACGCCGGTGGCCGGCGGTTGGTCGAGGCGGTCGAGGCCGCCGCCGCGGGCGAGCGGCCGCTGGCGCCCGAGGTCGTGGCCCGGCTGGTCGCCTCCTACGTCGACCGGCCACCCGCGCCGCCGGGCGACCCGGCCCGGCTGGCCGCGCTGAGCGAGCGGGAGCGGGACGTGCTCGCGCTGATCGGCGCCGGGCGGTCCAATCCCGAGATCGCCGCGGAGCTCTACATCTCCCTGGCCACGGTGAAGAGCCACGTGCGGCATATCCTGGCCAAGCTCGACCTGCGCGACCGGCCGCAGGCGATCGTGCTCGCCCATGAGTGTGGTCTGGTGGTCGACGGCGCGCCGCGCTGAGCTCCGGCTGCCAAGCTCGTGCGCATGAGCCGTCTCCGGGACGTCGACCTGAGCCTCGCGCTGTCGAAGAAGGAGGCCAAGCGGCAGCTGACGGAGGCGCAGGACCGGCTGGTGCACCTCCGCCTGCTGCTGGGCGGCCAGATCGGCCCCGGCGAGCTGGGCCCGCCGCTGTGCGTGCTGTTCGAGGGCTGGGACGCCTCCGGCAAGGGCGGCGCGATCCAGCGGCTGGTGGGCGAACTGGACCCCCGGCACGTGCGGGTCGCGCAGTTCGCGGCGCCCTCCTCCGACGAGAAGCGGCACCACTTCCTGTGGCGGTTCTGGCCGGTCCTGCCCGGCTGGGGCGGCATGGCCGTCCTCGACCGCACCTGGTACGGCCGCGTGCTGGTCGAGCGGGTGGAGGGCTTCGCGTCCCAGGACGCCTGCGAGCGGGCGTACGGCGAGATCGTCGACCTGGAGACCACGCTGGCCGCCGAGGGGATGATCCTGGTCAAGTTCTGGATGCACGTCTCCCCCGAGGAGCAGCTCCGCCGGTTCGAGTCGCGCCAGGCCGACCCGTACAAGGCGTGGAAGCTGACGCCGGAGGACTGGCGCAACCGCGAGAAGCGCGGCGCCTACGAGGCCGCGGTCGAGGAGATGCTGGAGCGCACCGACCACGCGGCCGGCCGCTGGCACGTGGTCGCCGGCGAGGACAAGCGCTGGGCCCGCGTCGACGTCGTCCGCACGGTGTGCGAGGCCATCGAGTCCGCCCTCGAGGCGCGCGGGATCGACCCCGACCCGCCCCTGGCCGGCACCTGACGTCAGACGGCGTGCTGGCGGACCCAGGTGTGCATGGCGATACCGGCCGCCACCCCGGCGTTGATCGACCGGGTCGACCCGAACTGGGCGATCGAGACGGTCAGCGCCGCACCCTCGTGCGCCTCGTCGGTCAGCCCGGGGCCCTCCTGCCCGAACAACAGGAGGCACTCCCGCGGCAGGGCCACGGTCTCCAGGGGGACGGCGCCGGGCGCGTTGTCGACGGCGACGACGGTCAGGCCGCTGTCCTCGGCGAACCGCAGGAGCCCGGCGACGTCGGCGTGGTGCCGCAGGTGCTGGTACCGGTCGGTGACCATCGCCCCGCGGCGGTTCCACCGGCGGCGGCCGACGACGTGCACCTCGGCGGCGAGGAACGCGTTCGCCGTCCGGACGACCGTGCCGATGTTCAGGTCGTGGCCGAAGTTCTCGATCGCCACGTGGAAGGGGTGCCGCCTGCGGTCGAGGTCGGCGACGATTGCCTCGACCGTCCAGTAGCGGTAGCGGTCCACGACGTTGCGCCGGTCCCCGTGCGCGAGCAGCTCGGGGTCGTACCGCGGGTCCTCGGGCCAGGGCCCCTCCCACGGGCCGACCCCGACGCCGTCCCCCCATTCGGTCGGGCCGGCCGCGCGCTCGGCCGTCACAGCCACTCGATCCGGCCGCCGTGCGGCGCGGTGAGGGCGAGCGCCTCCCCGTTCCGGGACAGTACGAAGTCGGCGGGGTTCCCGAGGTCGCGGGGAACGCCGGGGACGGCGCCGGCGGACTCCTGCGCGATCCAGCACACGCCCAGCGAGCGCACCAGGGCGGCGAACTCCTCCCGCCGGGCCCGCTCCAGGTAGATGAGAACGGCGCTGTGGAACACCACCGGCGTGCAGTCGGCGGGGAGCCGCTCCAGCGCCTCCGGGAGCAGCTCGACCAGATCACCGGTCAGCACGGTGGCCGGCTCGGCGGCAGCGATCTCGGCCGCGGCGTCCAGCCGCTCCAGCCGCGGCGCCGCGTTCGGCCCGGGCCAGATCAGCGCGCGCAGCCAGGCCCGGTCGTGCGGATCGGCCGGATCGAGCGGATTGCGGTCGATGCCCACCCGCGCGACGACGTCCGGCAACCTCTCGGGCACCGGCACCGGACCGGTCGTCGTGCAGGTCAGGTGCACCGTGCTCCTCGGGCCTACCGGACGGCCGTCGAACTCGTAGCTGTAGCGGTCGGGATAGAGGCACAGGCCGGCCGACGACCCCACCTCCACCAGCCCGACCGGGCCGTCGATGTCCCCCAGCGCGGGAAGGAGCGCCGTGCAGCGGCCGGGTTCGTTGGTCTGGGTGAACCGGGCGAGCATCGTCTCCCGTATCCGGTCGCCGTCGTCCCGGACCCGCGCGTGCAACTCGTCCGGTCCCGCCGGGGCCCCGGAGAGGAAGGCCATCGCGCCGAAGAGCAGCATCGGCTGCCTCCGGTCGGCGGGCAGGCTCTCCAGGAGGTCGAGGACGAGGTCGTCCTCCGCCGCAGCGAGGGAGAGGGTCGCGTACAGCGGGGAGTTCCCGCCCGCCGCGGCCTCGGCGAAGGTGCGGTAGTCGCGCGCGATCCGGCTCCGGTCGGTGTCCGCCATGCAGGCAGGATCGCAGGGTGGTCCTCCTCCACCTGATCGAGCCGGCCGCCTGGCGGGCAGCGCTGACCGACGGTGCTGTGCGGCCGCCGTCGCTGGACGACGTCGGCTTCGTGCACCTGTCCACCCCCGAGCAGGTGCACCTGCCGGCCGAACAGCTGTACCCGGGCCGCCGCGACCTCGCGCTGCTGGTCGTCGATCCCGCCCGGCTGACCGACCCGGTGCGGTTGGAGGCCGGGGTGCCCGCCGACCTCGGCGGCACGCTCTTCCCCCACCTGTACGGCCCGCTGCCCGTTCAGGCGGTGGTGGCCGTCGTCCCCTACCGGCCTCCGGTTCCCCCCGTGCTGCCGGCACCGGACGACGTCCTCGGCCGGGCGCTGGCGTACTACGCGTCGGTCCCCGTCCGGCGTGCCGTCGGCGTCGGCGACGTGCCGGGCGGGGTCGCGGTCCTCGACCCCGACCACGTGCACTCGCACGACAACAACCGGCTGATCCTGACGGAGCCGGTCGACGCCGCCACGGTGGAGCGCGCCGCCGAGGAGGTCGGCGGCCATGCCGGGTGGCCGCACCGGGCGGCCGCGCTGATGTGGCCCGGGGCGGCCGATGTCGCCATCGAACTGGGCCGCCGGGGCTGGCAGACCGAGGAGCTGCTCCTCATGGCACGCGAGGCGGCGCCCCTCCCGGGCGGCGGGGCGGCCGAGGTCGTGGCCCAGCGCGACGTGCACGCGTTCTGGGAGCGCTCGTGGCGCAGCGACCTGCCCGACCGGCCGGACCGCGAGCGCGTCATCGCCGATCTGGTGGGCCGGGAGCACCTCAACGACCGGGTGGTGGCGGTGACCGACCTGGTGGTGCGCGAGCGGGGCCGGGTGGTCGCCTCCGGTCAGCTCCGCGTCGACGGCGCGACCGCGGCGGTGGACTCAGTCCTGACCGACCCCGACCACCGCGGGCGCGGGCATGCCGACGCCGTCCTCGCGCGGGCCCTGGACCTCGCCGCGGCCGCGGGCTGCGACCTCGTCGTCCTGGAGGCCTCGGCCGACGACTGGCCGCGGCACTGGTACGCCCGCCGTGGGTTCGAGGTGGTCGGCTCGGTGTGGTCGGCGACGCGCGTGAGCAGCTAGACCGGTGCGAGGAGCGACAGCAGCAGGTAGGAGAGGGCGGCCGACGGGAGCAGGGAGTCCAGCCGGTCCATCAGCCCCCCGTGGCCCGGGAGCAGGTTGCCCATGTCCTTGATGCCGAGGTCGCGCTTGATCAGCGACTCCCCCAGATCGCCGATGGTGGCCGACACGGCGAGCGCCGCACCGAACGCCAGCCCGCCCCACCACGGCCCGTCGAGGGCCAGCGCGATGATCGGCGTCGCCACGAGCATGCAGCCCAGGACCGAGCCGGCCATGCCCTCCCACGACTTCTTGGGGCTGATCGAGGGCGCCATGGGGTGCTTGCCGAACAGCACGCCGGCCGCGTAGCCACCGACGTCGCTGGCCACGACCGTGGCGATGAAGGCGAGCACCCGCGTCGCGCCGTCGTCCGGCACGAGCATGAGGACGGCGAAACCGGCCAGCAGCGGCACGTACAGCGCGACGAGGACCCCGGCCGAGGTGTCGCGCAGGTAGCCGGCCGGCCCGTCGCCCAGCCGCCACAGGACGATGGCGAGCGCGGTCAGCAGGAACCCGACGACCAGGCCGGTCGGGCCGCGCGTCCACGCCAGGCCCTCCATCGCCAGCGACCCGATCAGCAGCGGGATCAGCGGGGCCCGGAACTCCCCGGCCCGGAGCGCCCGGGTCAGCTCGACGACACCGACGAGGACGGCGGCGGTCACGACGGCGACGAAGGCCGGGCGCCACACGAGCAGGGAGACCAGGATGACGGCGCCCAGCCCCAGCCCGACCCCGATCGCCGCCCCGAGGTTGCGCCCGGCGCGGCTGCCCGCGGGGCGCTCGGTCGTGGGCAGGTCGGACTCGTCGCGGACGACCGGGTCGAGCGCGGACGTCGGCTCGTCCTCCGGCACGGGCGCACCCACCGGGGGCGGCGCCGGCCGGCTCCGGTCCCGGCCCACGGGGCCGGTGTCGCCACGGGGCCGGTCGAAGCCGGGGATCGAGCGGGGACCGGTCTCGGGTGCGACCCGTGCGCCGAAGCGCGGCAACGGCTCGGTACCCGGACCGGAGGGTCCGGGTCGGTCGGCGGGAAGAGGCGGGGTCATGGGACGACGGGCCGTCGAGGGGTCAGACCTCGAGCAGCTCGGTCTCCTTGTTCTTCATCGCCTCGTCGATGCCGTGCACGTGCTGCTCGGTGAGGTGGTCGAGCTCCTTCTCCGCGCGACGGACGTCGTCCTCACCGGCCTCGCCGTCCTTGGCGATGCGGTCGAGCTCCTCCTTGGCCCGGCGGCGGATGTTGCGGATGGCCACCTTGGCGTCCTCGCCCTTGGCCCGCGCCACCTTCACCAGGTCGCGGCGGCGCTCCTCGGTGAGCTGCGGGAACACCACCCGCAGGATCTGCCCGTCGTTGGTCGGGTTGACGCCGAGGTCGCTGTCGCGGACGGCCTTCTCGATCGCCGACAGCTGGCTGGTGTCGTAGGGCTTGATGACCGCCATCCGCGCCTCGGGGACGGTGATCGAGGCCATCTGCGGCACCGGCGTGGGGGCGCCGTAGTAGTCGACCATGATCTTGTTGAACATCGAGGGGGCGGCCCGGCCGGTGCGCACCGAGCCGAGGTCCTCCCGGGCGACCGACAGGGCCTTGTCCATCCGCTCCTCGGCGTCGAGCAGGGTGTCGTCGATCACGGGTCTTCCCTCCATCGGCGGCGGTCCGTCCCGCCGTCCTCGTTCGTGTCGCTGTGCGTGCCCGCCGTCGGTCAGGACGGCTGACTGATCAGCGTCCCGATCCTCTCACCTGCGGCGGCACGCGCGATGTTGCCGTCGCGCAGCAGGTTGAACACCACGATCGGCATCTGGTTGTCCATGCAGAGGCTGATCGCCGTGGCGTCTGCGACCTTGAGCTGCTTGGCCAGCACCGTCGCGTACTCCAGGTCCTCGTACAGGACGGCGTCGGGGTTGCTGCGCGGGTCGTCGTCGTAGACGCCGTCCACACCGTTCTTGCCCATCAGCAGCACCTGGCACTCGATCTCCAGCGCACGCTGGGCGGCGACCGTGTCGGTGGAGAAGTAGGGCATGCCGGCACCGGCACCGAAGATGACCAGCCGCCCCTTCTCCAGGTGCCGGATGGCCTTGCGGGGGATGTAGGGCTCGGCGACCTGCCCCATGGTGATGGCCGACTGCACGCGGGTCTCGAGCCCCGCCTTCTCGCAGAAGTCCTGCAGGGCCAGGCAGTTCATGACCGTGCCCAGCATGCCCATGTAGTCGGCCTTGGTCCGGTCCATGCCGGCCTGGCTGAGCTCCGCGCCGCGGAAGAAGTTGCCACCGCCCATGACGACGGCGATCTGCGTGCCCTTGGCCGCCACCTCGGCGAGCTGCTCGGCGATGTTCCGGACGATCGCGGCGTCGACGCCGACCTTGCCGCCGCCGAACGTCTCACCGGAGAGCTTGAGCAGCACCCGGTGGTAACCGGTGCCGTCGGCCGGCTGGAACGCGGTGGGGGCGGACAGCGGTGGGGTGGTGTCGGTCAACGCGGCATCCCTCGTTCGGTGTCGGTGCTGTCGTGATCCTGCCGCATGGACCGGTGCTCACCCATCCGGACAGACGGACGGCCCCGCTCCCGATGTCGGGAACGGGGCCGTCCGGCATGCTGCGGGGCCCTGGTTCAGGCCTGGCCGACCTCGAAGCGGGCGAACCGCTCGACGGTCAGACCCGCCTCGTCGACGATCTGCTTGACCGTGCGCTTGGGCTCGGTGATCGACGGCTGCTCGAGCAGGACGAAGTCCTTGTAGAAGGCGTTGACGCGACCCTCGACGATCTTGGAGATCGCCTGCTCGGGCTTGCCCTCCTCCTTGGCCGTCTGCTCGGCGACGCGGCGCTCGGTCTCGACCGCCTCGACCGGGACCTCGTCGCGGGTGAGGAAGCGCGGGCGGGCCGCGGCGATGTGCATCGCCAGGCTGCGCGCGGCGTCCTCGCTGCCGCCGCTGTACTGCACGGCGACACCGATGGCCGGGGGCAGGTCGGTGGCGCGCTTGTGCAGATAGGTGGCGGTGTCGCCCTGGAAGACGGCGAACCGGCTGAGGACGAGCTTCTCGCCGATGCGGGCGGACTCGCTCTCGATGAGCGACGCGACGGTCTGGCCGTCGACGTCGGTGGCCAGCAGCGCGTCGACGTCGGCCGGCTTCTGGGCGAGCACGATGTCGAGCAGGCGCTCGGCGAGCTGCACGAAGTCGGCGTTCTTGGCGACGAAGTCGGTCTCGCAGTCGAGCTCGAGCAGCGCGCCGTCCTTGCTGACGACGACGCCGTTGGTCGTCGAGCGCTCGAGGCGCTTGCCGACGTCCTTGGCGCCCTTGACCCGCAGCAGCTCGACGGCCTTGTCGTAGTCGCCGTCGGCCTCGGTCAGGGCCTTCTTGCAGTCCATCATGCCGGCGCCGGTGGCGTCGCGGAGACGCTTGACGTCGGCTGCGGTGAACTCAGCCATGT
>DATHAK010000231.1:0-21684 GCA_035296685.1 Blastococcus sp. | reverse complement strand
CGTCGAATCTTGACGGATGCTCGCGGGTGTCGACACACTCGCCCTACAGGATACTCATTCGTCTCAGCGTGGAGGCTGTTCGTGGCTGCAGAGATCGGCGCCGACCCCCAGACCCGGTCCTCAGAACCGCTCTCCGGGCTGACCGTGGTGGATCTGTCGACCACCCTCCCGGGGGCGATGGCCACGCAGTTCCTGGCCGACGCCGGTGCACACGTGGTCCTGGTCGAGCCGCCGGCCGGCAGCCCACTGCGCGCCCTGCCCGGCTGGCCGGCGCTCGGCCGCGGGAAACGGAGCGCCACGCTCGACATCGCCGACCCGTCCGAGCGGGCGGGGCTCGACGCCCTGCTCGGCGGCGCGGACGTGGTCGTGACCACGGTCAGCCCCGCCGCTGCGGAGAAGCTCGACCTGACCGCGGAGCGGTTCGCCCGCGTCAACCCCCGGCTGGTCAGCGCGGCCATCACCGGCTGGGGCAGCAGCGGCCCGTTCCGCGACCTCAAGGGCTACGAGGCGCTCGTCATGGCCAAGGTGGGCTGGTGCCACTCCAAGGCACAGGCCACCACGCGGCCCGGGCCGGCGTTCATCTCGGTGCCGTTCGCGTCGTGGGGGGCGGCTCAGGCCGCGGTCCACGGCATCCTCGCCGCGCTCTACGAGCGCGAGGACAGCGGGGTCGGCCAGCACGTCGAGAGCGACCTGGTGCGGGGCGCGGCGGCGCACGACACCTGGAACTGGTTCACCGAGCTCATCGGCGTCCGCTGGCCCGGCGCCTTCGAGCCCATGCGCGCGTTCTCGGACGACGGCCATCCGCAGGGGTATCTCATCTATCCGCTGCTCGCGGCGCCCACCAAGGACGGCACGTGGCTGCAGTTCGCCCAGACCGATCCGAAACTGTTGCAGGCGCTCCTGGTGGAGCTCGGGATCGCACCGATTCTGGCCGACCCGAAATGGGAGGGCTTCCCGATCTTCCCCGACCTGGAGCGTCGCGAAGAGCTCTGGGAGATCATGCAGTCCCGCGTCGGTGAGCGGACGCTCGCGGAGTGGGAGCAGGTCTTCGTCACCAACCGGAATGTCAGCGCCGAACCCTTCCGGACGCCGGGCGGAGCCTTCGACCACCCGCAGCTGCGGCACGACGGCCGGGTCGTCACCGTGACCGACCCCGACCTCGGACCGGTCACCCAGGTCTCCACGCTGGTGCACGACGACGGCCGCCCGCTGACCGCGCTGCGACCCGCCCCGCGCCAGGGCGGTCGACCTGACGGGGCGGTACCCGTCCCGGCGTCGGCGGCCGGCGACGCGGCCCCGGCCGGGCTCCCCCTCGAAGGCGTCACCGTCCTCGAGTTCGGGCTGATGTTCGCTGCCCCGTACGGCTCGTCGCTGCTGACCGACCTGGGCGCCCGGGTGATCAAGGTCGAGTCGCTGGTCGGAGACGGCATCCGCAGCATCATCCCCTTCCCGGAGGCCGGCGGCGCCAAGGTGATGCAGGGCAAGCAGAGCATCGCCCTCGACCTGGGCACGCCCGAGGGCCTGGCGATCGTGCACCGGCTGGCGGGCCGCGCCGACCTCGTGCTGCAGGCCTTCCGGGCCGGCGCCGCGGAACGCGCCGGTGTCGACGCAGCGAGCCTACGAGCGGTCAACCCCGACCTGATCTACCTCAACGCCCCCGGCTACGGCACCGACGGCCCGTACGGCGGCCGCCCGGCCTACGCGCCGTCGATCGGCGCGGCCACCGGCATCGCACTGACCGACGCCCCCGACGCGGCCGCCGCGGCGACCGGCTCCATCGCCGAGAAGAAGGCCGGGCACATGCGGCTGAACTCCGCGACCGCCGTCGTCCCGCTGCAGGCCGACGGTATCGCCGCGCTCGGGGTGGGTTCGGCGCTGCTGCTCGGTCTGCTGGCGCGTCGCCGCGGACGGACCCTGGGTGAGCTGACCACGACGATGATGGGCAGCGCGACCCACGCGCTCATCAACGTCAACACCCAGTACCAGGGCCGCCCGGCGACGCCCACCGTCGATCCCGGCGGCCACGGCTTCTCCGCGCTCTACCGGATGTACCCCGCCGCGGACGGTTGGGTGATGCTGGCCGCGCCGTCCGACGACGACTGGGCAGACCTGGCGTCCGCGCTGTCCTCTTCCGCCGGCCTGGCGGGCGACGACCGGTTCGCGACGGCGGCGTCCAGGGCCGAGCACGACGCCGAGCTGGCGGAGGCACTGGCCGGGATCTTCGCGCAGCAGCCGAAGGCCGACTGGGAGTCCGAGCTCACCGCGGCCGGCGTCGGGCTGGTGGCCGTCGCCGAGCAGTCCGGAGAGCTGACCCTCCAGAGCGACGAGTGGTTCGCCGCCGGCTACAGCGTCCTGGCCGACAGCCCGGTGTTCGAGGAGCACCGCCGGCTGGCCCCGCTCACCCGGTTCTCCCGCTCGGCGACCAAGGCCGAGGGCGGCGTCATGCTCGGCTCGCACACCGACGCGATCCTGCACGAACTGGACTACAGCGACGAGGAGATCGCCGACCTGCGCGAGCGGAAGGTCATCGGCTGACCCGTGCTGCGCGGTCCGGCTCAGGAAGCCTGCAGGAGGTCCCGCCATGACCGCTGCGGGTCCCAGCCGAACAGTTCCCGGGCCCGCGCGATCGAGATGCCCCCTGCATCGGGCCGGTCGAGGGTCCGAAGGAGCTGCCGCTCCGTAGGCGGCCTCGAGGAGCTCGGCCAACGGCCGGCCGAGCAGGTTGTCCGGCTGCGCCGCATGGACCACCTCGTGGCCGGTCGTGTCCGCCGCCGCAGCCAGGACGATCAGGTCGGCCAGGTCCTCGCTGTCGACGTAGGACCACTGGTTGGGGAAGGGCCGCAGCGGTGCCTGCTGCCTCATGGCAACGAACGTCGGGTACATCTCGGGGCTGACGACGAGCGAGGGGCGCACCGACACGGCGGACACGTCCGCGCGGCGCACCAGCGCATCGCAGACGACCTCGCCCACGTACTTCGACAGCGCGTACCCGTCCTGCGGGCGCAGGGGGTAGGAGGGGCCCGGTCGCCGCGTCAAGGGACCGAACTGCCCCAGTGCCCCTGACCGGGCCATCACCAACGCCTCGTACCCCTGCACGTCCCGGTGCGGCCCGGTCGCCGGGAAACCGGTGATCGAGGTGACGACGAGGGCGGGGTTGGCGCCCGACAGTTGCTCGTAGCCGAGCCCGAGCCGGTCCGCCGCGCCCGGCCGCCAGGTCTCCAGCAGGATGTCGGCGCCACCGGCCATCGACCGCACCAGGTCGAGGTCGGCCGTGTCGGTCAGGTCGGCGACCACGCTGCGTCGTCCCCGCGCCCAGCACGGGAACGCCGGCCGGGCCCGCACGGGGAGCCGCCCGGCGGCTCGACCATGACGACGTCGGCGCCGAAGTCGGCCAGGACCTGGGCGGCCAGGACCTGGGCGGCCAGGGCGCCCGGCAGGGTCCGCGACAGGTCGACGACGCGGATTCCCTGCAGCGCGGTAGGCACGCGGCGGCTCGTCGACATCGACAGCACCCTTCTCGTGGGAAGGCGTTCCGAACACGAGGTATGTGTTCCGCCGCGGGCCCACAGAGTGCACTCTGTGTCCGGATGGCGTCATCATCTGCTGCGACGGCCGTCTGCGGGGCGCCGCGCACAGGACGAGGGGGCGAGGGCCGGCCGTGTTCGTCTGCATCTGCAACGCGGTGAGCAGCGTCGCCGTCCGTGACGTCATCTCCTCGGGCGCCCGCACCGTCAAACAGGTCGCCGAGGCCTGTGGCGCGAGCCGGGACTGCGGCCGCTGCGTGGTGCACGTGCGAGCGCTGCTCGAGGAGCAGCACGGCCCGCGCGGCCGCGGCCGGCTGCCGGTGGCCACCCCGTGAGCGCCGCGGCGGAAGCTCCCGCCTTCGTCCAGCAGAAAGAGGCCGGTGCCCCGATGGTCTATCTCGTGTCGATCGTTCCGATCCCCCACTACGAGGCGTGGAAGGCCGACCTCGACGGCGCCCAGCGGGCCTTGGCGAAACTGGGCGTGTCGAGGCACTGGATCTACCGGGGAGCCGACGATCCCGAGGAGGTCATGACCGTGTTCGAACTGCCCAGCCTCGAGCACGCGCAGCGGCTGCTGAAGTCAACCGAGCTCGACGTCCCGGCCTGGATGGACCGGATCGGCCTCGAGATCTACCCCACCTTCTTCGTCGGGGAGCAGATCGAGGACCAGTCCTACCCCCCGCCGGCGCCGCGCGGCTGACCTCGGCCACCGTCAGGATCGGCGCACCTGCGACCACGGCAGATCTCGGTCGAGGCGCGGCTCGCCGGGCAGGCCCAGCACCCGCTCGCCCAGGATGTTGCGGAGCACCTCGGACGTGCCTCCTTCGATGGAGTTGGCCCGCGCGCGCAGGTAGGCCCGCCGGAGATCTCCGCCCCCTGAGCCGTGCTCACCTCGGGGCGGCCGTCGGGGTAGCCGTCGATGAGCGGACCGTCGGGACCCATGACGTCCACGCAGAACTCGTAGACGGCCTGGTTGAGCTCGGACATCTGCAGTCGCGATCGAGCCTTCCGGCCCGGGCGCACCGCCACGGGCTCGCCGGCGACGAGGGACTCGCCCGGCACCGCCTGCGCCGCCACCTCGCCGCGCTCAACGAGTGGTGGCATTGACCGGCCGACGTCCGGCGACCTCGACCGGATCGTCCCAGCCGGCGCCGTCACGCACGAGGAAGACCTCCCGCTCGTCGGTGTCCAGGACGGCATAGGTGAGCACCCCGTGCCCACCGGGATCCCGCGAGAGGACGAGGGATCCGGGGTTGATCGTCAACGTCCGACCGAACTGCGCCACCATCGGAACGTGTGTGTGGCCGAGCACGAGCACCTCGGTGTCGAGCTCGTCGCAGTGGGCGAACCGTCGGTCGTCGGCGTAGAGGTAGTCGAAGTCCGGCGCGAAGGGGTTCGCGTGCAGCATCGTCAGCCGCAGCCCACCGACCCTCGTGGTCAATCGGTCCGGCGCCGCCTCCGTGAGAGCCACGTCGGCCGGACGCACGTGCGGGGCCGCCATGGCCCGCCGGCCGGCCGGGCCCAGCAGCACCGCCTCGTGGTTGCCCGCCACACAGCGGATGCCGAACTCGCGGATCACGTCGACGGTCTCGGTGCTGAACCGGTACTGGAGGTGCGCGTCACCGGCGAGCAGGATCTCGTCGACGCCGCCCGAGACGAGTTGACCGGCCGCCTCGCGCAGGGCCTCGTGCCGGCAGTGCACGTCGGCGACGATGCCGATCCTCACGAGGCGAGCAGGCCCAGCAGGGTCGCCAGTCCCCGGTCGCCGTGATCGGGCGCGATGTAGGGCGGGACGCCGACGACACGCGTGCCCGCCGGCGCCTCCTCCGGACGGTCGTCGACCACCACCTTCCGGCGGTGCGCCGCCGGCAGGTGCGTGGTGGTCAGCCGGCCCTGCGCGTCGAGAGTGACCTGGTCGTAGATCCCGGCCAGCAGGTGACCGAAGCCGTGCCGTGCGGCCATGGCCCGGGCGTGCTCCTGACCCCCGGCACTCCAGAGCACCAGCGTGGCCCCTCCGGCATGCAGCGCCGCGAGAACCTCGCCCGCGAGAGGCCGCAGGCTCGAGCCGCTCAACGAGTCGACCAGACACCCGTCGACGTCGAACGCCCAGACCTCGCCGTTCAGCGGACCGCCGCCGACGTCTCACCCATGTAGGCATTCTCCAGCACCGACGGGTCCGCGCGGAGATCGGCCGCGGGAAGTGAGAGCACCGTCGCACCGTGCGCCAGCACGACCGCGTGGTCGGCGACGTCGAGCGCCAGGTGCACGTGCTGCTCGACGAGCACCACCGCGGCATTGGTCTCGGTGGCCACCCGCCGCACGATCGGCAGCAGCTCCTCGACGATGACGGGGGCCAGCCCCATCGACAACTCATCGATGAGCAGCACCCGGGGATCGAGCATGAGCGCCCGGCCGACGGCGAGCATCTGCTGCTCGCCGCCGGAGAGCTTGCCCGCCTCCACCTTGATCCGCTTGCGCAGGGACGGGAAGAAGTCGAGGACCTCGTCGATCGTGGTCCCGCCGCGACGTCGGCACAGCGCCAGGTTGTCGCGTGTCGTGAGCCCGGTGAACAGCGCCCGATCGTCCGGGACGAGGACGACGCCCTTGCGGGCGGCAGCCCGGGCGCTGCCCCTCGCGAGGGCCTCCCCGTCGACGAGCACCTCGCCGTCCAGGGAGGGCTGCAGCCCCGCCACGGTGATCATGACCGTCGTCTTCCCGGCGCCGTTCGGACCGAGCAACGCGGTGACCTGGCCGGCCTGCAGCTCCACGTCGAACCCGCGGACCACCGGCCGGCCCTTCAGGTAGCCCGCATCCAGGCCGCGGCACTCCAGCAGCGCGCTCATGAGCCGGTCACCACCGGCGAGTGAGTGGTGCCGAGGTAGGCAGCGGTCACCTTGGGATCGGCCCGGATCACCGCGGGAGGCCCGTCAGCGATCACCGTGCCCAGGTCGAGGACGACGACTCGGTCACACACTTCCAGCACCAACCCCATGTCGTGGTCGATCAGCAGGATCGTCACTCCGTAGTCGCGCACCGCACGCAGCCGCCGCCCCAACCAGGCGCTCTCGGTGCTGTCGAGCCCGCTCGCCGGCTCGTCGAGCAGGATCACCCGGGGTCGGCCGGCCAGCGCACGAGCTACGGAGACCAGTTGCTTGTGTCCCTGGGAGAGCTCGCGCACCGGACGGTCGCGGACGTCGTCGAGCTTGAGCACACGGAACAGCCGGGCCATGTAGTCCTCGTCCTGGGACCAGTCCGTGTGGGGACCCCCATGCCGTCCCGCCTCCTGACCGACAGAGACGTTCTCCTCGACGGTCAGGTCCTCGTAGAGCTCGATGCCCTGGAAGGTCCGGCCCATCCCGGCCCACATGCGGCGGTGCGGCTTGACCCCGGCCACGTCGCGGCCGAGGAGCTCGATCCTGCCCGTGGACGGCGCGAATCCGGTGATCGCGTCGACGAGCGTGGTCTTGCCCGCCCCGTTCGGCCCGATGAGGCCTACGATCTCCCCTTCTCGCAGGTCGAAGGAGGCATCTTCGACGGCGACCACTCCGCCGTAGCGGACGCCCAGGCCGTCCACCCGTAGGACGACGTCGCCGAAGGGGGCCGCGGTTGCGGGCGTCGCAGGCACGGCCGGGCCCCCGGACTCCACCGCCGCCGCATCGTCGAGGAAGCTCTCGTCGTAGGCCTCGGGTGCACGCTCGGGCTGCTGGGTGAATCGGTCGTGCAGCCGGTCGACCATGCGGTGCCAGGGGCCGACGATGCCCTCGGGCTCGGCGATCACCGTGAGGATCAAGCCGATCCCGGCGACGATGTCGTACCAGTAGCCGAGCGAGAACAGGTCGTTGAGGACCGTGTAGAGGATGCCCCCCGGGGCGAGCACGCCCGCCACGATGCCGCCGGCGAGCGAGGTGACGCCGGCGATGTAGACCGTCGCGAACAGACCGAGCCCCCCGATCGCAGTGAACGCGTCCGCCGTGGCCAGGGTCTGCGCGTAGCCGAGCAGCGCACCGCCGATGCCGGCGATGAACGCGCCGATGGCGAACGCGGTGATCTTCGTCCGCGAGACCGCGATGCCGGCCGCCGCCGCGGACCGCTCGTTCGCCCGGACGGCGAGCATCGCCGCCCCCAGCCGGCTGCGCCGGAGCGCCGCGACGCCCAGGCCGACGACCAACAGCAGCACGACGCACATCAGCCCGAAGGACAGGCGCGGATAGGCCTCCCCCGAGCCGATGCCGAGATCGATGCCGAACAGGGTGGGAGCACCGATCGGCGCACCCCCCAGACCGCCGTTCCAATCCGTGTTGCGGAACCACAGTGCCTCCACCGCCACGGCCAGCGCGAGAGTGACGATCGCGACTGGTAGGCCGCGGATCCGCAGCGCCGGCAGGCCCACGAGCACGCCGATCACCGTCGCGGCCAGGGCCGCCAGCAGCGGCGCGAACGGGAAGGGCACACCCCAGCCCTCGGCGAACCGGTTGAGCGCGAAGGCGGAGACGCCGGCGAGAGCGAGCTGGGCCAGGCTGATCTGGCCCGCATAACCGGTGACGACCACCCAGGACAGCCCCAGGAAGGCGTAGACCAGGGTGAAGATGACGCCGGCGCGCGTGCCGCCGCTCGTCACGAGCAGCGCGATGACGGCGATCGCGGTCCCCGCGACAGCGGGGATCAGCAGGTTGCGCGGCCGCGGCGCGCGGCCGAGCGAACGCTGCACGATCGCCCCGCGGGAGGGCAGCGGCCGGCCCCGGAAGACCAGGAAGACCAGGATGACCACGAGCGGCACGAGCTGCGCGGTCCCGTTCGCCGGCAGCCAGGTCCAGAGGCTCTGGAGGTAGGTCAGCTCTGACTGCAGCATCCCGATGGCGAAGGCGGCCGCGATGGCCGGGCCGAGCGCGGTGAGGTTGCCGACCAGCGCGGCGGCGAGCGCCGGGACGATGAACAGCGTGTAGGCGCTGGGCACCACGGGGACGATCGGCGCGATCAGGATGCCGGCCAGCCCGGCGACGGCCGCGCTGATGGCCCAGTTCGCGACGGCGATCCGCTCCGGCGACAGGCCACTGACCAGAGCTCCCTTCTCCGACTCCGCGGCAGCGCGGGTGGCCAGACCGAAGCGCGTGAAGCGGAACCACAGCGTGAGCAGCACGCCGACGGCGACGATGATGGCCGCGAACCAGACCCGATCGACGGGAATGCGGATACCGAAGAGCTCGACGACGTCCTTGGGCAGGATCGGCGCGACCGACTGGGCCTGCGTGCCGACCTGGGCGGCGATCGCGGCCTGGATGATCAGCAGCACGCCGATGGAGGCGACCGCCTTTGCGACGGGGGCGGCGTTGCGCAGCGGCCGGAACACCACCAGGTACAGCAGCACACCGAAGAGCGCGCTGATCACCAACGTGATGAGGATCGACGGGATCATGCCCGGGTCCCCGCCGATCGGGACCGACCGGTCGAAGCCGGGGATCGGGATCAGCAGCTCGCCCTTGCGCAGGAAGGCGTAGAAGTACGCGGCGAGCAGGGCGAGTGCGCCGGTGCCGAAATTGACCACGCCGGAGCTGCGGTAGGTCACGACCAGCGCTACAGCGAGCGCGGCGAAGACCGCACCACTGCCCAGTCCGAGCAACAGGAACCCGATGTGCAGCACCGCCGCACCACCTCGTTTCACGATATGGATCGCGCCGACTGCGCGGGCTGACGTGAAGCTGTCGGAGGCGTTCGGCCCCCTGTCGTCACCACCTTCGCGGCGGCCCCGCAGGCGCCGGACTCCCGTCGGCCTGCGGGCGTGGTGTGAACTGTGTCGCAGAGATTAGAGGAGACTCAATAGGAACGTCAATGCATCAGGAGGGCGCGCGCTCGAATCCACCGGCCGCCGTCCGTCCCGGAAACGAACACGCGGCGGGGCCCCGGAGGGACCCCGCCGCGCGCCGTCCTACCGCTGGGTCAGCCGCCGAGCGCGTCGGCAGCGTCGACGGTCTCGTAGGGCCCGGGCTCCAGCCCGGAGTAGGTGGTCACGAAGAACAACGAGTTGCAGATCGTGGCCTTGATCGCCGGGCTCGGGAAGGACGTCACGTCGCAGGAGAAGGTGTTCCCCTGACCGATCGGCAGCGGCACGTCGGTGGCCGCCTTGATCGCCGTGGCGATCGACTCCGGAGTGACGTCGCCGGTCACGCCGCCGGCGTTGACCGCGCGGACGAAGCCGAGCATGGACAGGTACCCGGTGGGCGTGATGCCGCCCGGGTCCGCGTCCGGGGCGTACTCCTGCATGACGGCGCGGTACAGCTGGGCCTCCTCGTCGTCGCCGGTCGTGTCACCGGTGGTGAACAGGACGGTGCCGTCGATCCCGCTCTCGCCGACGGCCTCGAGCACCTCGGGCGCGACGCAGGAGGAGTTGACGAACTTCGGCTGCGTGGCGCCGATGGTCGACAGCCCGGAGAGCACGGACTGGCACACCGTGTTGTCCGCGACGATGGAGAGCGCGTCCGGGTTCGACTGGGTGGCGGCGGTGACCTGCGACGTGGCGTCCGCCGTGCCCTGCGGCACGGTCACCAGGTCGAGGGTGACACCCTGGCCCTGGAACAGCGGCTTGCCGACGGCGTTGACCGCGCCGATCAGCTGTGGGTTCTCGCTGCCGATCATCGTCACGTTCGTGTAGCCCTGCTCCTTGGCGTAGACCGCCTCGGCGGCGAGCAGACCGATGAAGCCGGAGGAGAAGAAGTCGGCGTTCGCGGCGCCCAGCTCGGCGGCGCCCGACGGCGAGGAACCCACCCACGGGATGCCCGCGCCCTGCACGACCGGGACGATCTGGTCGGTGATGGCCGGCTGCCCCGCCACGATGGTGGCCACGCCTTCCTGCACGAACTGGTTGGCACACGCGGCTGCCGAGGCGCCGTCGGCCTTGTCCTGGCAGCGGACGATCTCGATCTCGTGGCCGCCCAGACCACCGAGGTAGTCGTTGGCGTAGTCGGCAGCCGCCTGGGCGGCGTCGCCGACGTCGGGCTGACTCACGGCCGAGCCGCCCTCGACGTTGTAGAGCCCGATCTTGATGGGGCTGTCGGTGGCCTCGTTCTTGTCGCCCAGGACGGAGGTGTCCACGGATTCCGACGTGCCGGACGAGTCGGATGATCCGTCGTCCCCACTGCACGCGGCCACGAGGACCACGACCACTGCGAGGACGGCGGCCGTGGCCCCACCCCGCCTCTTCCTGACATCAAGCACGCCGGGCTCCTCATCGCCGAAAAGGGATACTGATCATGCGGAGAGTAGGGTACTCATTAGGGCATGTCGAGAGCTGGGTCACAGAGACGGCCACCCTTCACCATCCTGTTACCGACAGGCGTGCAGAGTCCACGAGCGGAGCTGCGCCATGCGCTCGACGCATCGCCCCGAGGCGGAAGAGGCTCTCCTGGACGACGCTCGCGGCCAGCAGGCCGTCGCGGGTGGTGACCGCACCCGTGTACCAACCGCGGCCGGCGGCCACGGTGCGCGGTGTCAGGTCCATGAGCACCCAGTCGTCGAGCCGGACCGGTCGGTGGAACCACAGGGCATGGTCCAGGCTGGGTCCGGGCGCGGCCTCGTCGGACTCCAGCACCGACAGACCGGTCCCGATGTCGGAGAGGTAGGTCAGCGCGCACGCGTGCACGAGCGGGTCAGCGGGTCAGCGGGTCAGCGGGTCAGCGGGTAGCGGTACCTGGCGGCCGTGCCTGAGCCCCGCGGCAGCATATTGAGTGAACTAATTTCTTGACTCGCGCCTGCGAGCCTCGTCACACTTCCGGTCTCGGACATGACACTCCCCTGGAGGTGGCCACGGTGGCTCCGGCTGCGACGGACATGAACAGCGATGCGACGGACGGCGCGGGGGGCGACGGCCGCGGCCCACTGTCCGGACTGCTGGTGGTCGACCTGTCCACCACTGCTCCCGGAGCGCATGCCACGCAGTTCCTCGCCGAGGCGGGCGCCGAGGTCGTCCTCGTCGAACCGCCGGGGGGCAGCCAGCTGCGCAAGCTCCCCGCCTGGCCGGTCCTCGCGGGCGGCAAGCGCAGCGTCGTCCTGGACCTGCACGAGGACCGCGACCGCCGGGCGCTGGACGACCTGCTGGCCCGTGCCGACGTCCTGGTGACCACGATGCGACCGCGGGCGGTCGCGCGCCTCGGGTTGACGCCCGAGCGGCTGGCCGAGCTGAACCCCCGCATGGTCAGCTGCGCGATCACGGGCTGGGGCTCGTCCGGCCCGTTCGCGGAGCTCAAGGGCTACGAGGGCCTCATCATGGCCAAGCTGGGGTACGGCCACGCCAAGCGGAACATGGTGCTGCGCGGCGGACCGTCGTTCATCTCCGTTCCCTACGCCACCTGGGGCGCCGCGCACACCGCCGTCCAGGGGGTACTGGCCGCTCTGCTCGAGCGGGAGAGCAGCGGCCGGGGACAGCACGTCGACGCCGACCTCGCCCGCGGCGTCAGCATGATCGACACCTGGAACTGGTTCGCCGAGCTGATCAGCATTCGGTGGCCGGGAGCCTACGAGAGCATCGACGCCTACACCGAGGACGGGCAGCCCCAGAGCCCGATCACCTATCCGCTGCTGATCGCCCCCACCAGTGACGGGGTGTGGCTGCAGTTCGCCCAGGTGGAGCCGCGCCTGTTCGGCGCGATGCTGCAGGAGTTCGGGTTGATGCCGCTCATGAGCGACCCGACGTGGAAGGGCCTGCCCAGGCTGGAGTCGCAGGAACTGCGCACCGAGCTGTGGGAACGCATGATCAACGAGGTCGGCCGGCGGACCTTCGCCGAGTGGCAGCAGGTGTTCGAGACCAATCCGAACATCAGCGCCGAGATGTTCCGCTCCGGGCCCGAGGCATTGGACCACGCCCAGCTGCAGTTCGAGGGGCGCGACGTCGTCGTGCAGGACCCCGAGCGCGGCACCGTCCGGAGGCCGGCACCGATGGTCTTCGAGAACTCGCGGCCGCTGTCGCCGGCGCGACCGGCGCCCCGGCTCGACGAGCACGGCGGCGACGTGCGTGCGCCAGCCCCCTCGACGACCGAGGCGGCGGCACCGGACGGGGACGCGCCGGCCCGGTTGCCGTTGGAGGGGGTCACGATTCTCGACCTCGGCCTCATGTTCGCCGGTCCCTTCGGGGCGACGATCCTCACCGACCTCGGCGCCCGCGTGTACAAGGTCGAGACGCTCGCCGGCGACACGATCCGCAACATCCTCCCGTTCCCCGAATCCGGGGGTGCGCGCGTGATGCAGGGCAAGGAGAGCATCCAGCTGGACCTCCAGACGGACGAGGGCCGGCGGATCGTCCAGGAACTCGCCCGGCACAGCGACGTCGTGCTCTGCGCCTACCGCGCCGGGGGCGCGGAGCGGGCCGGCGTCGACGCCGCGACCCTCCTGCGGCTGAACCCGGACCTGGTCTACGTCAACGCCCCCGGCTACGGCACCGCCGGTCCGTACGGCGGCCGCCCGGCGTACGCGCCCACGATCGGCGCGGCCGTGGGCTTCGCGCTCACCGACGCCCCGGATGCCGCGGAGTCGACGGAGACCCTCGAGGACAAGAAGCGGGGGGCCCGGCGGCTCGCCGCCGCGCACGCCGTCCCCACCCTGCAGGCCGACGGCGCCTCCGCGCTGGGCGTCGCCTCGACGATGCTGCTCGGGCTCGTGGCCCGAGCGCGCGGGCGGCGGCTCGACCCGCTGACGGTCACGATGCTCGGCACGGCCACCCACGCGCTGGTCGACCGGATCGTCGACTACCCGGGTCGGCCGGCCTCACCGCCGGTCGACGCCGGCGGACACGGCTTCTCGGCGCTCTACCGGCTGTATCCCACCGGCGAGGGCTGGGTCTTCCTCGCCGCGCCGGCGGAGAGGGAGTGGCCCGAGCTGACCGCCGCGCTGGCCGACGAGATGGACCTCGCGAGCGACGAACGGTTCACCACGGCCGAGTCGCGGACGGCGAACGACGGGGCCCTGGCCGAGGTGCTCGCCGGCGTCTTCGCCCGCCGGCCCGCCGCCGACTGGGAGAAGATCCTGACCGCGGCCGGCGTCGGCTGCGTACAGGCCGCCGAGGCCGAACCCGGCGTCGTCGTCCAGACCGACCCCGTCCTGGCCGGTGAGTACACCGTCTCGGCGGTGAGTCCCGTCTTCGAGGAGCACCTGCGGGTCGCGCCGCCGTTCCGGTTCTCCCGGTCGATCACCCAGGCGAAGGGCGGCTGCCTCGCCGGCGAGCACACCGATGCGATCCTGCGCGAGCTCGGCTACGACGACGAGGCGATCGCCGACCTGCGTGCCCGGAGCATCGTGGCCGGCTGACGCCTAACGCCCGCTGACGCCGGGCAGCGCGTCCAGGAAGCCCAGCACCTCACGGGTGAAGACGTCGTTGTCGTCGCCGGCGACCATGTGCCCGGTGCCGCGCACGTCGACGGAGCGAGCACCCCGGATCAGGCGCAGCAACTCCGCCGCCCCGTCGGCACTGAGCACCTCGGACTGCTGGCCGCGTACCAGCAACGTCGGCGCCGCGACCGCCCGCGCGGCGTCGGTCAGCCGGCTGTTGTCGAACGGCCCGTCGGGCCGGTGGTCGCGGGGCCGCATGAAGGCCGGGTCCCAGTGCCAGTACCAGCGGCCGTCGCGCAGGCGGACGTTGCGCCGCAGCCCTTCGGGGCTGGCGGGACGCTGCCGGTGCGGGTTGTACGCAGTGACCGCCTCCGCCACGTCCTCGAGGCTGGCGAACCCGTCGGGGTGCGCACGCATGAAGGCGGCCACCCGGGCCGCCCCCTCCGGCTCAATTCGGGGTGCGATGTCGACCAGCACGAGCCCCGAGGCGGTCACCCGCCCCTTCCCCGCGGCCACGAGCGCGGTCAGGCCGCCCATCGACGCGCCGATCAGCACGGGTGACCCGGGCAGCGTGCCCGTCACGCGGACCAGATCGTCGACGAGGGCGTCCATCGAGTAGTCGGCGTCGAGCCGGCGGTACCCCTCGACCACCCAGGTGGTGATGGCGCGTTCCGGGCAGGCGTCGGCGCCGGCCCACGCCGGCTCCTGGAGGGCGGCCGGCACCTCGCCGTCGAACGCGATGGCGTAGCCGTCGTCGTCCAGGTCGTAGACCTCGGGCGCGCGGGGGTTGCACCGGGCTTACCCGACGCATGCCGCCGGGTCGATGGTCACGAGCACGTGGTTCTCCATTCAGACGGCGCCGATGGACGTGATGTCGATCGAGCCGACCCCGCCGTGCACGTCGGCCCGATGGCGCTCGGCGAGCTCCCGGGCCTCCTCGCGGGCGGCGACGAGCTCCTGCTCGTCGCACTGCTCGCAGCGGTACTGCCACGAGACCGCGGCCCCTTCCGGGCCGGGGGCGACGACGATGTGCGGGTGCGGATCCGCTTCACCGGCCATTGCTCAGCGCACCGTGAAGCCGGCGTCGAGGGGCAGTTGGATGCCGGTGATGAACTTCGCCTCGTCGGAGACCAGCCAGGCCACGGCGTTGGCGATGTCCTCGGCCTGCAGGATCGGGATCGGCAGCGCGTTCTGCATCGCGGATATCGCGTTGTCCTCGCTGGCGGCGGCCTGGGCCATCAGGGCGTTCATCGCGTCGTTCTGGGTCATGCCTGAGATCACCCCGGTCGGATGGATCGTGTTGACCCGGATCATCTGCGGCGCCAGATCGAGGGCGAGGGTCTGCATGTAGCCGACCAGCCCCCGCTTGGCCGCCGAGTAGGCCTGGGCACTGGCGAAGGGGCTGGCGGTGCCCTTCAGCCCCGCGGTGGAACTGGTGATCACGATCGACCCGCCGCGGCCACCTTCCTGCAGTGCGGGCAGCGCTGCCCGCACCGTGTGGAAGGCACCGGTCAGGTTGGTGTCGATGACCTCCTGCCACTCCGCGAGGAAGTCCTCCTCGTCCCCCAGCCGGATGATGCCGGCGTTGACGATGATGATGTCGAGTCGGCCGAACTGGGCGTAGCCGTCGTCGAAGGCGGCCTTGAGCCCCGCGAAGTCGCGGACGTCGGCCTTGCGGGCGACGATCCGCCGCCCCTCCTTCTCGACGAGCCGGACCGTCTCCTCGAGGTCCTCGGCCGAGGCGTTGGGATAGTTCATGTGCGGATAGTTCTCGCAGATGTCGACGCCGATGATGTCGACGCCCTCCCGCGCCAGGCGGACGGCATGGGCGCGGCCCTGACCGCGGGCCACACCGGTGATGAAGGCGACGCGGCCTTCGAGGGATCCGGCCATGGTGGTGCTCCTTCGTCCGAGTGGATGGGGTTCAGTGCCCTGCGGCAGCGAGGGCGTCGAGGATCTGGCGCGGGCCGAGCGGGGTGCCCCGGAGCTCGACCCCGAGCGGAGCGAGCGCATCGGCGACGGCGTTGAAGACAGCCGGCGGCGACGCGACCGCGCCGCCCTCCCCCACCCCCTTGACGTTCAGTGCGTTGCTCGTCCCGGACTCGACGTGCCCGTATTCGATGTCGGGCACCTCCGCCGCGGTGGGGAGCAGGTAGTCCACGAAGCTGCCCGTCAGCGGGTTGCCGACCTCGTCGTAGACGAAGCTCTCGTAGAGCACGCCGCCGATGCCCTGTACGACGCCGCCGGCAACCTGGCCCTCGACGACCTTCGGGTTGATCATCTGCCCGCAGTCCTCGCTGACGACGTAGCGCAGCATCTGCACCTGCCCGGTATCGGGGTCGACCTCGACCGTGCAGATGTGGCAGGCGTTGACGAAAGTCATCATCGGCGCGGTGAAGCGGGTGACCGCCTCGACGCCGGCCCGCAGGTCGGGCGGCAGCATCGCGGTCCCCTGGTAGGCCATCGTGGCGACCTGCTCGAAGGTGACCGCTGCCTGCGGAACACCCTTGACCGCCACCTGACCGTCGGCGATGTCGAGGTCGTCCGGCGAGGCCTCGAGCATGTGCGCGGCGATCCGCAGGATCTTGTCGCGGACCTCCAGGGACACCTCACGGGTGACGTTGCCGTAGAGGACCGCCGACCGGCTGCCCTGCGTTCCGGCGCCGTACGGGGTCGTGGCCGTGTCGCCCTGGGTCACCGTGATCTGGTCGATGTGACAGCCGAGGTACTCCGCGGCGACCTGGCGCATCGTCGTCTCGACGCTCATGCCGGTACTCGAGCTGCCGAGCACCAGGTTGAAGGTGCCGGTGCCCTCCATCTTCAGGACCGCACCCTCGGTGGACAGCGCACCGAACGCGATGGCCGACGGCTCGACACACAGGCTGATGCCGATGCCGAAGTACCGCCCGTCGGCACGCCCCGCAACCTGTCGGGCCCGGAAGCCCTCGTAGTCGATCAGCTCCGCGGCCTGCTCCAGCGTCTCCGCCGGGGTCACGCCCGTGTAGACCAGCCCGGTCGGCAGTTGATAGGGCAGCTGCGAGCTCTGGATGACGTTGCGCCGGCGGAGCTCGAGCGGGTCCATCCCGATCCGCCGCGCCACCACGTCCACGATCTGCTCGGGGACGACGGTCTCCATCAGGAACGGCCCGCGGTAGGGAGCGCGTCCGGTGGTGTTGGTGAAGACGGCGTCCCCGGAGAAGCCGATCGCGGGCACCGTGTACGGGCCTGGGAGGCACATGCCCACGAGCGCCGCAGCGCTGCCCGAGCCGGCGAACGGGTAGGCCCCGACGTTCTCGACCAGCTCCGCGCGGAAAGCGAGGAACTTCCCGTCCGGGTCGACGGCGACGTCCATCGACATCCTGTCGTCACGCGCCGACGAGGCCGCGATGAGGTTCTCCCGCCGGTCCTCCACGAACTTGACCGGGGTGCCGAGCAGCTTGCTGGCCAGCACGACCGCCCACTCGTCGCGGAGAGCGAAGACCTTCTGGCCGAACCCACCCCCGACGTCGGGGGTACGGACCCGGACCCGGCTCTCCGGGATGCCGAGCAGACGGGAGAAGAAGGCGCGGAGCTCGTGCGCGCTCTGCGTGGCCGCCCAGAGGTCGAGCTCCTCGGTGAACGGATCCCACTGCGCCAAGAGTCCGCGGGTCTCCATCGGCACGGGGAGGTAGCGGTGCTGGACGAACGTCTCGCTCACCACGGTCGCCGCGGAGTCGAAGGTCTCCTGCAGGCCCGGGACGTCGGCCTTGGGGATCGCCGACGCGACGTTCGAAGCGAGCTCAGGGTGCACGAGCGTGGCGCCCTCGGACCGGGCGGCGTCGACGTCGAGGACCGGGTCGTCGGCCTCCACCTCGAGCTCGACGAGGTCCACGCCGTCCTCGGCGACGTACCGGGAGTCGGCCAGGACGATCGCCACCGGATCACCGACGAAGCGCACATCCCCCTCGGCCAGGCAGAAGTTCGGCGCGTACACGGCGTCCTTGCCGGCCATGCTCCACCACGTCTCGTGCACGAGCGGGTTGAGGTCGGCGGCCGTGAAGACGGCCCGCACCCCCGGCAACGCCGTCGCCGCCTCGGTGTCCACGCGGACGATGCGGCCGCGCGCGACGTCGCTCCGGACGAAGGCGGCGTGCAGCATGCCGGGGACGACGATGTCGTCGAGGTAGCGCCCGCGCCCGGCGAGCAGGCGCGGGTCCTCCTTGCGAGGGACCGACTGACCCATCCAGCGGCCGGCCGCGCCCGCCAGGCTGGGCGCGGCGGCGCCCGGGGAGTCTGCGACCGCGGTCACGCCGGCACCTCCATGCTGCCCGAGGAGTTGGCGTCGGCCCGGCCACAGGCCCGGCGGACGGCGTTGACGATGCCCTGGTAGCCGGTGCAGCGGCACAGGTTGCCCGAGAGGCCCTCGCGGATCTCGTCGTCGGTGGGCCGGGGGTTCTCCGCGAGGAGGGCCGTGGCCGAGACGACGAACCCCGGGGTGCAGAAGCCGCACTGCAGTCCGTGCTCGGCCCGGAAGGCCTCCTGCACGGGGGTGAGCGCGCCGTCCGGGCCGGTCAGCCCCTCCACGGTCGTGACCTCGTGCCCCTCGCCCTGCACCGCGAAGACCAGGCACGACCGGACCGCCTGCCCGTCGACCAGGACGGTGCAGGCGCCGCAGACGCCGTGCTCGCACCCGAGGTGCGTGCCCGTCAACGCGCAGTCCTGGCGGAGGAAGTCCGCCAGGGTCTTGCGCGGCTCGACGACGGCGGTCCGTTCCCGGCCGTTCACCGTCATCGACACGCTCATGTCGCCCTCAGGCACGGGTTGCCTCCTCGATCGCGTTGGTGATCGCCCGCTGCGCGAGCACCCTGCTCATCCGCTGGCGTTGTGCGCCGGACGCGTGCAGGTCGTCCGGCGGCTGGAGACCCTCGACCGCCAGCGCGGAGATCTCGGCTGCGTCGACGTCGCCGGTCGCCACGCCCGTCACCGCCGCCTCGGCGGACGCCGCCCGCACCGGCGTGCCGTCGACGCCGAGGAAGGCCAGCGCGGCCCGGGCGACCCGGTCCCCGTCGAGTTGCACCGCGCAGACGACCCCGGCCATCGCGAAGTCGCCGTGCCGGCGAGCGGCCTCCTCGACGGCGAAGCCGCAGGCGCCGTCCCACACCGGGAAGTGCGCGGCGACGAGCACCTCGGTGCTCTCGAGCGCCGTGGTCCAGGTGCCGAGGAAGAACTCGGCGGCCGGGATGATGCGTGTGCCGTCGGGACCCGTCGCCTCCAGTCGGGCGCCGAGCGCGAGGGCGACGGCCGGCCACTCCGCGGCCGGGTCCGCGTGCGCGATCGCGCCGCCGAGCGTGCCCCGGTTGCGGATGGCCTCGTGGCCGATGAACGGCGTGGCCTTGGTCAGCAGCGGCACGGCCGCCGCCTCGGCAGAGCGGCCGACGGCGGTGTGCGTGGTCATCGCCGCGATGCGCACCGTGCCGTTCGACCGCGTGACGCCGACGAGGTCGGGCACGTGCTGCAGGTCGACCAGCTGCTCGAACCGGGAGAGCCGCATCGCAAGGACCGGCACGAGGCTCTGGCCGCCGGCCAGCACCTTGGCGTCGTCGTCGAACTGGCCGAGGATCTCGATCGCCTCGTCCAGCGACCGGGGTGCGGAGTAGCCGAAGGGCGCCGCCTTCACCGGACTCGTTTCCGCATGTGGAAGCCTCCTGGGCAGCCCCGGGGACGACCACCTGCGCCACAGCGCTGTGACCGCCCCCACACGATTGAGTGGACTGATTAGAGCCCACGAGACAGCACCACGTCCATTGCCAGGACGAGCACGTCCCGTCGCGCGATGCGCAACGCGGGCCGATCAACCGCGGCGGTGCACCTGTGGCCAGCGGGTCGCCACCTCGGCGAGCACCGCCCGGACCACGGGGCCGTCCTCCCGGTCGGCCCGCCAGGCGATCCCCAGGTCGAGCTCCGGCCCGTCGACCACGGGCCGGACGACGAACGCCGGATCGTGGAAGGCGCGCGTGGCTCCGGTCCGGACGTGGACGAAGGCCAGCGACAGGTCGCCGGTGCGCCGGACGTGCTCGGCCAGCTGCATCACGTCGCCCACGGGATAGATGCGCACGTCCCGCGCGCCCCGCTCCTCCAGGTGCCGGCGGACGCGGGCCACCGCTTCGGGCACCGGCCCGGGGCAGAGCAGCTGGACGGTCCGCCCGGCGAGGTCCGCCACGGTGAGCTCGGACCGGCCGGCGAGGGGGTCGGACGCGCGCATCGCCACGCCCATGCGGTAACCGACCAGCGGGCGGGTGCGCAGCTGCGGGTGACCCATCGGCACGTAGTCGACGACGACGTCGAGGGCGCCCCGCTCGAGGAGGGCCAGCAGCTCGGCCGGGGAACGCAGGTCCAGCGTCACCGTCCGGTCCAGGTGCGCCTTCTCGGCGCATTCGACGACCGCGTCGACGACCTCGGGCTCGGTGAGGTGCGTGCTCCCGAGGCGGACGACGAGCCGGTCGGCCTCCGCGAGCGTCCGCACGTCGGGCAGCAGCCCGTCGAAGCCGGCAAGCACCGCCGCACCGCGCTCGGCCAGCCGGACCCCGGCGGGCGTGAGGGTCGCCTCCCGCGGGCCGCGCACGAACAGCGGCACCCCCGCCTCCCGCTCGAGGTCGCGCACCGCCCTGCTGACCGGGGACGTGGTCAGGTGCAGGCGCTCGGCGGCGCGGCCGAAATGGCGTTCCTCGGCCACGGCGAGGAAGCACCGCAACTGGTGGACGTCCACGGAGTCAGTCTCGCCCAGGTCGGTTCACGGCAATAGGTGCACCTTGATCGCACCGGCGGCCCGGTCGCCGGCGACCGCGAAAGCGGTGGCGGCGTCCTCGAGCCCGAACCGGTGGGTGACCAGTCGACCCGGCAGATCCGGGTGCCGGCCGAGCAGTTCCGCGGCGTCCGCGAAGTCGGCGCGGGAGTAGTAGCCGGCCGGCAGCACCGCGACCTCCTTCAGCACCAGGGCGGCACCGATCGGGACGGGGGCCCACGGCAGTGCGACCAGGACGACCCGGCCGCCCCGCTCGGCCATCCGCACCGCCCGTTCCATCGACGAGGCGGTGCCGGCCGCGTCGACCACCACCGGGTTGCGGCCGGCCGCGATCGTAGCTGCGCCGATCGCCCCGGCCGCCCGGATCTGGGCCCGGTGCCGGGCCAGCAGGTCGACGCCCAGACCGCGGTCGGCCAGCACGGCCGCGCACAGCAGGCCGATGCTGCCGCCGCGGATCACCAGCGCCCGCTCCCCGGCCGCCAGGGGCGCCCGGCCGATCGCGTGCACGGCGACGGCGATCGGCTCGACGAGGCCGACCGCCTCCGGCTCGACGCCGGCCGGCACCGGGACGAGGGAGCCCGGCTCGACGAGCACCTCGTCGGCGAGACCGCCGTCCCGGGTCCCGCCGTGGAAGGCGCGGGTGCCTGCCGGGCAGAGCTGCTCGTCGCCACGGGCGCAGGCCGGGCAGGTCCCGCACGGCGCGTACGGCATGACGGCCACCAGCCTGCCGTCGTCCGTCCGACCCCCGAACTCGTGGCCGAGGACGACGGGCATCGGGCCGCCGGCGACCGCGTGCAGCTCACTGCCGCAGATGCCGGCCGACGTGACCCGGACCCGC
The DNA here is from genome assembly GCA_035296685.1 of Blastococcus sp. GTDB lineage: Bacteria > Actinomycetota > Actinomycetes > Mycobacteriales > Geodermatophilaceae > Blastococcus_B. The sequence continues at coordinate 230 of DATHAK010000231.1, read as the reverse complement.
ATGCTCTCGCCGACCGGCGATGGCCCGTGCACCGTCTCGATGCCCGCCTCCGTCCGGCGGACGCCCCGGCTGACGACGGCAGCGAGCCGGCGGCCGCACGGATGCAGGCGGCCTGACCGACCGCGGCCGCGGCGAGGTTGCGGTCCCAGTCGGCGACGTCGACCGCTGCCTTGATGTGCGCGACCGCCACACAGGGAGCCTGCGCCACCTCGGCGGCGTAGTCCCGTGCG
>DATHAK010000230.1:0-2420 GCA_035296685.1 Blastococcus sp. | reverse complement strand
CCCCTCCACGCGGACCGGGTAGACGGACACCGGCTCGGTGGCCGGCAGGTTGGTGGGTTCGCCGGTGCGCAGGTCGAAGCACGACCCGTGCAGCCAGCACTCGATGGTCGGGGCGCCCTTGAACTCCTCGACGTCGCCCTCGGAGAGCGGCACCTCGGCGTGCGAGCAGAGGTCCTCGATGGCGTAGACCTCGCCCTCGAAGCGGACGACGGCGATGTCGACGTCGTCCAGCTCGACCCGGAGGGAGCCGGGCTCCGGAACCTCGGAGAGCGCGCAGACCCGCTCGAAGCTCACGCGACCACCGCCTGGTCCTCCAGGCCCGGCAGAGCGCCGAGGCGGGCCTCGATGGTGTGCATCAGCCGGGCCTGCAGCTCGGGCAGCCCGATGTGCTGGACGACGTCGGCGAAGAAGCCGCGGACGACGAGCCGGCGCGCGGTCTCGGCGTCGATGCCGCGCGAGCAGAGGTAGAACAGCTGCTCGTCGTCGAACCGGCCGGTGGCGCTGGCGTGGCCGGCGCCGACGATCTCGCCGGTCTCGATCTCCAGGTTCGGCACCGAGTCGGCGCGCGCCCCGTCGGTGAGGACGAGGTTGCGGTTGAGCTCGTAGGTGTCGGTGCCGGTCGCCGCCGGGCGGATGCGGACGTCGCCGATCCAGACGGTGCGCGCGTCCTCGCCCTGCAGCGCGCCCTTGTAGAGGACGTTGCTGCGGCAGTTGGGCACGGCGTGGTCGACCCAGAGCCGGTGCTCCTGGTGCTGCGTCTCGTCGGCGAAGTAGACCCCGTAGAGGTCGGCCGAGCCGCCGGGGCCGGAGTACTGGACGTTGCTGACCAGCCGGACCAGGTCGCCACCCAGGGTCACGACGACCTGCTTGAAGGTGGCGTCGCGGCCGACGACGGCGTCGTACTGGCCGCCGTGTACCGCGCCCGGCGCCCAGTCCTGCACCGAGACGAGCGTGACGTCGGCGCCGTCCCCGATCAGGACGGCGACGCCTCCGGCGTACTTGGCCAGGCCGCTGTGGTCCAGGACGACGGTCGCCTTGGCGAACGCGCCGACCTCGACGACCAGCTGGCCCCAGACCACGTCGGCCGAGCCGGTGCCGGCCAGGCCGAGGCCGACCGGGCGGTCCAGCTGCGCCTCGGGGGCGACTCGGACGACGGCGGCGCCGCCGCTGCGCTGCCGGGCGAGGGCGGCCAGCCGGTCGGCCGGCTCGGGCAGGCCCTTGAGCAGCGGGTCGTCGGCCTCCACGCTGGTCAGCTCGACGCCCTCGGGCAGGTCGGTCGTCCAGGTGAGGTGCGCGTCGGAGGGTGCGCCGTCGAGCAGCGCGCGGACGCGCTTCATCGGCGTGAACCGCCACGTCTCCTCGCGGCCGGTGGGCACGCCGAAGGCGTCCGGGTCGAGCGAGGTGAACCGCTCGGCCGGCGAACCGGTGGGCGTCGGCCCGCCGTGCGAGTGGGCCCCGGGCACGACGCCCGTCGCGTCCGCGGGCGTGGTGGGGGGACCCGCCTGCGCACCCACGCCGGGGGCAAAGAGCTCCCCGGCGAGGGTGGCGGTGTCGGTGGTGAGACCAGTTGTGTACGGGGTGGGCTGGGACGGGAGAGATGAAGAACCCATCAGCCGACGGCACCTTCCATCTGCAGCTCGATCAGGCGGTTGAGCTCGAGGGCGTACTCCATCGGCAGCTCGCGGGCGATCGGCTCGACGAAGCCGCGCACCACCATCGCCATGGCCTCGTCCTCGGTCATGCCGCGGCTCATCAGGTAGAAGAGCTGGTCCTCGCTGACGCGCGACACCGTCGCCTCGTGCCCCATGGAGACGTCGTCCTCGCGGACGTCGACGTAGGGGTAGGTGTCCGAGCGGCTGATCGTGTCCACCAGCAGCGCGTCGCACTTCACGGTGGACTTGGAGCCGTAGGCGCCCTCGTCGATCTGGACCAGCCCGCGGTAGGACGTGCGGCCACCGCCGCGGGCGACCGACTTCGACACGATCGTCGAGGACGTGTGCGGCGCGGCGTGCACCATCTTGGCGCCGGCGTCCTGATGCTGGCCCTCGCCGGCGAAGGCGATGGAGAGGACCTCGCCCTTGGCGTGCTCGCCGGTCATCCAGACGGCCGGGTACTTCATCGTCACCTTGGAGCCGATGTTGCCGTCGACCCACTCCATGGTCGCGCCCTCGTGGGCGATCGCCCGCTTGGTGACCAGGTTGTAGACGTTGTTCGACCAGTTCTGGATGGTCGTGTACCGGCAGCGGGCGTTCTTCTTGACGATGATCTCGACGACGGCGGAGTGCAGCGAGTCGCTCTTGTAGATCGGCGCGGTGCAGCCCTCGACGTAGTGCACGTAGGCGCCCTCGTCGACGATGATCAGCGTCCGCTCGAACTGGCCCATGTTCTCGGTGTTGATCCGGAAGTAGGCCTGCAGCGGG
>DATHAK010000229.1:0-3721 GCA_035296685.1 Blastococcus sp. | reverse complement strand
TCAACTACCTCGGCGGCCCGATCAGCTCCGCCGACGGGTACGCCATGCCTGCGCTGGGCGTGCTCGAGGGCCTCTGCCCGACGGTGGTGATCAACGCCGAGTACGACCGGCTGCGGGCCTCCGGCGAGGCCTTCGCCGCCGCACTGGCGCTGGCAGGCGTCGGCGTCCGGCAGGTGCTCGTGCCCGGTGTCCTGCACGCCTTCCTCAACCAGCCCGCCGAGCTCGAGCCCGTGGGGCGGGGCCTGGACCTGATCGCCGAGGTCGTCGCGGGGGAGCGGGCGCTGGTGCGGGCATGACCGTCCAGCGGCCGGTGATCCCCGGCTTCCACCCCGATCCGAGCATCTGCCGGGTCGGCGACACGTACTACCTGGCGACGTCGAGCTTCGAGTACGCGCCGGGCGTGCCGATCTTCCGGTCGACCGACCTGCGGTCGTGGGAGCTGATCGGGCACGCACTGCACGAGCCGTCACAGCTCGACGTCTCGAAGGCCGGACCGTCGGGCGGGATCTTCGCGCCGACGCTGCGGCACCACGACGGCCGGTTCTGGATGATCACCACCAACTGGTCCGACGACGGCGGCCAGCTCCTCGTGCACGCCGAGGATCCGGCCGGGCCCTGGTCGGAGCCGGTGCGCATCCCGTCGGCGATAGGCATCGACCCGGACGTCGCCTGGGACGATGACGGCACCTGCCTGATGAGCTGGACGGGACCCGGCCTCGACGGGCTCCCGGCCGGCATCCGGCAGGCGGCGATCGACCCGCTGACCGGCGAGATCCTCGGCGAGACGCGGTGGCTGTGGGCCGGCACCGGCGGCAAGTTCCCGGAGGGCCCGCACCTCTACCGGATCGGCGAGTGGTGGTACCTGCTTATCGCCGAGGGCGGCACCGAGCGCGGCCACGCGGTCACCATCGCGCGGTCGCGGTCACCGCAGGGGCCGTTCGAGAGCAACCCGGGCAACCCGCTGATCACGCACCGCGGCACGGACGAGCCGGTCCAGAACACCGGCCATGCCGACCTGGTGCAGCGCCCCGACGGGAGCTGGGCGATGGTCTACCACGGCGTGCGCGCGCGGGGCTCGAGCCCGGAGTGGCACGTGCTCGGCCGCGAGACGTTCGCCGACGAGGTGGTCTGGGAGGACGGTTGGCCGGTCCTGACCGGTCACCTGGAGCCGGCCGCGTCCGCCGACGCGGTCGTGCGGGATGAGATCACCGGTCCGGCGCTGCCGCCGGCGTGGGTGGCGGCGTCCCGGTTTCCCGGCGAGGTGGCCGCCTGGACCGACGCCGGCTGGCAGGTGCGTGCCGACGGCGGGGAGCCCGTCTTCCTCGGCCGCCGCCAGGAACACCTGCACGCCCGCGTGCGGGCGCGGCTCGACGTCGACGGCACCGGCGGCATCGCCGTGCGCATCGACCCCGCGCACGCGGTGGAGCTCGAGGTCGCCGGCGGGTCCGTGCGGGCGATCTGGGCCATCGGCGCCGTCCGGCACGTGCTGGGGGAGCGGGCGGTCGACGGCGAGCCGGTCCTCGAACTCCGGATGGAGCCCGCGCCGGGCGGCGGCTGGGATCCGCGCGGTCCCGACCGGATCGCCGCCGGCGTCGTCGAGAACGGGGCGTTCACGGAGCTCGGCGCCGTCGACGGCCGCTACCTCTCGACCGAGGTCGCCGGCGGGATGACCGGACGGGTGGTCGGCCTCACCTGCCGCGAGGGCGCCGTCCTGGTCCGGTCCTTCGAGTACGTCGGCGCCGACGACCCGGCGGCCGTGACATGACCGCCGGACTCGACGAGCTGCGCGGCGTCTTCGCCGAACTGACCGCTCTGCACGGGTGGGCGCCGCTGCAGACCCCGCGCAACCTCGTCCTCGCCCTGACCGGGCGGGTCGGCGCGGTCGCGACGATCGTCCAGTGGCAGGCCGAGGTCGGGCCGGACGCCGTCACGGCCGAGCTCCGGGACGAGCTGGGGGACTGCCTCGTGTACCTGATGGCGCTGTCGGACGCGCTGGGCGTGGACGTCGCCGACGACGCCGTCACCCGGCTGCGCGGCGCGGTCGAGAGGGCACAGTCGTGAGCGGTGAACGCCCACTGCCGACGCTCCGATCAACTGCGACGGGCGCGCAGTTGATCGTCGACGGGCGGCCGGCCCTGCTGCTCGGTGGGCAGCTGCACAACTCCAGCCCGTCGAGCCCCGAGTACATGCAACCGATCTGGGACCGGCTGGCGGACGCTGGCATCCGCACGGTGATCGGCGCCGCGAGCTGGGCCCAGGTCGAGCCGGTGGAGGGCTCGTTCGACTTCAGCACCGTGGACGCGCAGATCGAGCAGGCGCGGGCGCGCGGCATGCGGCTGGTCCTGATCTGGTTCGGCGCGTTCAAGAACGCCGCGTCGACCTACGCCCCGGGGTGGGTGCGCGCGGACGTGGATCGCTTCCCGCGTGCCGTCGCGCAGGGGCAGGAGAAGGCCCACTTCACCTACCCCGGCGCCATGCCCAAACCCGTGCTCACGGTGTTCTCGCCCGAACTCCTGGATGCCGACCGCCGGGCGTTCGTGCTGTTCATGGAGCACCTGACCGACGTCGACCCGGACCACACCGTGGTCCTGGTCCAGGTCGAGAACGAGGTGGGCCTCCTCCGCGACAGCCGCGACCGGTCGCCCGAAGCCGAGGCGGCGTGGCGGGACCCCGTGCCGCCGGAGCTGCTCGACCACCTGGTGGAGCACCAGAGCGAGCTCCGCCCGGAGCTGGCGGCGCTCTGGGGGCGACAGGGCAACCGGAAGTCGGGCACCTGGTCGGAGGTGTTCGGCGACGACTGGCAGGCCGACGAGGTGTTCATGGCCTGGTCGTTCGCGAGCCACTGCGGCGCTCTCGCCGCCGCGGGCAAAGGTGTGAAGCCGCTGCCGATGTATGCCAACGCCTGGCTCGGCCCCCAGCCGGGTCAGCCGCAGGCCGGGAACTATCCGAGCGGGGGCCCCGCCGGTCGGGTGATCGACGTCTGGAAAGCGGCGGCGCCAGCCCTCGACCTAGTGGCGCCGGACATCTACATCGATGACGCGAAGGCCGTGCTCCGCGACTACGCCCGGCCGGACAACCCCCTGTTCGTCCCGGAGTCGCGGGTCGAGACCGGCCGGCTGTTCTGGGCGCTCGGTCACCACGGCGCGTTCGGCTTCTCCGTCTTCGGGGTGGACGACCTCCGCGCCGGAAGCCAGTTCGGCCGGGCGTGCGCCCTGCTGGGCGAGATGGAGGACGTCGTCACGGCCGCCCAGGCCGACGAGCGGATCGCCGGCGTCCTGCTGGACGACGCGGAGAGCGAGCAACAGTTCCGCCTCGGCGGCTACGACGTCGTGGCGAGGAACGCACGCGCCCTACTCGGACAGATGCTGCTGGACGCGGGCGTGGGAGAGCCGCTGCCCCCGCCACCACCACCCAGCGAGACAGAAGGTGCCGCGGTCGGACCGACGCCGGCCGACGGACGGCCCTTCGCCCTCGTGATCGCCGAGTCGGCAGACCAGTTCCTGCTCGTCGGCCAAGGGGTGGGACTGGACTTCACCTGCGGCAACGGTCTCGTCGAGGTCGACTCCGTCGAGGAAGGCCACTTCGAGACCGGCCGCTGGGTGCCGGGACGCGCACTGAACGGCGACGAGCGGCTGTTCCTCCTCCCCTTCGACGACCTCGGCGCCGTCCGGATCCGACTGCTCCACCTCCCGTCCCCGACAGCAAAGGACTCGGAATGACC
>DATHAK010000228.1:0-11793 GCA_035296685.1 Blastococcus sp. | reverse complement strand
GGCTGAGAGCCACCGGCCTGATGCTCAGCCGCTCGGTTCCGGCACTCGCCCTGGGCGTCGTCACAGCCCTCGTCGAGTTGTTCACCGGCGGACTGCCGCTCTTCGCAGGACTGACCGCCCTCGTTCTCGCCCTCGTCGCGGTGGGATGCCTGCACCAGGCTGCGACATTCTTCCGGTGGGCGATCATCAGGACGTACGAGCTGTCCTACTGGAACGACAAGCTCGAGGGACGCTTCCCCGACGAGCAGCAGCGAGGAGGAGAGGGCTGACGAGCCCGGTGACCCGGCTGTGGGCCGGGCTTCGGCCGCGCCACCGCCTTCGACACCTGGACGTGTCACGCCGAAGGGCGTGAGGACGGCGGCCCCCGGCGACGTTCGCTCCGAACAACGCGCTAGACACGCCTGTCTCCAGGATCCTGCCGGCCGCTCGCTCTTCGAGGACGTACGACTCTCTGTGCTTCTGGGTTCCGGTGGAACCCTCAGTTCGCGTCTATTCGGCTCCTAAGGCTGCATCAAATCCGGAAGGCGCACACAGATCCTGAGGAGGCTCTGCAGAGATGGCCGATACCCTGAACGAAGTCCTCGGACTGCCGCCCGACAAGTCCATCACCGCCCAGTTCACCAACTGCTCGGGGGGAATCAACACCCCCCCAGCTTTCGAAGCAAAAGGCCCGGAGACCCCTACCACCCACTTCCAGCTGACAGATGGCAGCCACAGGGTCTACAACGTCAAAGCTGCGATAAATCTGGTCACTGGAGAAACGCTCAAAGAGCATCCGGTTTTCGATCGCACTGCGGCAAATGTCGTCACATGTCTCACCGAGGGCGGCGAGGTGCAGACCTGGGGCATCCTCGCTCCACGGGGCCGACACTGAGAGGCAGGCGGCCCTTGAGGTCGCTGCTGACGGACCGGCTCGTGCTGTCCACCTACGGCGAGAACCCCAGGGGGTGATCGCACTGGGCCGACCCGGGCGAACGGTCCAACGTCAGACGCTGGAAGCGGAACGATCCGGGGTCATCGGACGACGTTGACAATCGACGAATATGGGCTCTGAGCTGCGTAGATGCAGTTGACCAAGATCGGCCGTGATGGGCCCTGATTGACGGTCTTGCGGGGCTGACCGACACTGACGTCGCTCGGATGGCCGACCTCGCCGAGCGCTATGCCGACCTCCGCCTCGGCGGGACCGACGCGTCGGTCATCGCCATCGCCGAGCGCCTCGGAATCCATCGCATCGCCACCTTCGATAGGCGGCACTTCACGGTCGTTCGCCCCGCCCACGTCGAAGCGTTCACGCTCCTGCCGGAGGCCACGTCGTCCTGACCCGGCGAACACCCACGTCGACCCCCGGCGCCGGCTCTCCCATAGGTGCTCCGCGGCCCTCGTCCCCCCGGGTATCCCGCCCGTGGGTCCTTGGACGGGTGACACTCGGGCGGCGTCCTCCAGGTCAGTGGTTACGTCTCCGGGACGAGGGGTGACATTCGACTGGCCGTCGCGGACCATGGCAGTGACGTTCCAGGAACCGCGGTTGGCAATGGCGGCCGGTGTTCTAGCGTAGACCTTCATCGCACCGGGCATCTATCAATGCCATCCAACAATGGCCAACATGTCACCTCTGGATTACCGAGGAGCCACCTGGAAGGGGTCCGAACTACCCATTTCGGGAGCATACGTGCCGTCCTTCCGTAAAGGACTGGCCATTGACGGTCAGAGTCGATCTTCGTGTGCTATTCGACGGGTGTTGATCGGATTACTGAACGGTGTGGGCAATAGGTGGTCGTTGCAGCCAGCATGCAGCAGGTGTGTCCCTCTTGATCTTGACCGTTCTCCAGTAGTCGTCGGCTGTACTCTGCCGAGGAATGCGGCAGTCTTCGCGGCGGGAGACGGCCGGGGATTCTCGGGTGGCGCCGAGGGCAGGCTTCGCGGGGCTGGCGAGCCGGGCAGGCAACGTCCACCCGACAGGCCTCCGCAGCGCCCAGGCGCGGCACCACCTCGGCGTTCACACGGACAAGGGCTACGACAGCTCACCGGATACGCGGCCATCTGCCCTGGTGGGGAAACCCCGGGCTGACCCCCGCGCCGCCCGCCCCGACGAGCAGCGACGAACCGGACCCGTGGAACCCGGCGACCACCCGACGACACCGGGCCTTCTGCCACACCTCCGACGCAGAATCACCCACCACGGCGGTCAAGAACCCGCGGCGCCGCTCATGCAACCGAGCCATGCAAGATTCCGGCTTAGCGTGCAGGGAAGCGAGACCGTTTCGGTTTCACCGATAGACATTTAGGTCGCATCTGTTCTTTTAGTAGGACTTTGCGTGACGACGGACTCACACTCGGACAGATTTGATATCGCCATTAGAGAAATCCGATCCATCTGTATCGAAGGCCCTTGTGTATGTCGACCAGGAGGTGGAAGGTCACCGGCCGGTGAGAGCTTTCAACAGTGAGGCTTCCCCGTCGAAAGGATCTAGCATGAGACGCTTGTTCGTCATCGTGAGCGCCCTGGTGATGGGGTTGGCCTTCACGGGGTCCGCCCAGGCCGCCCGACCTACTACACCGACGTCCGGAGTCCACTTCACGCAGGGCGGTCAGCCGAGCTGCACTCTGACGAATGGCTCCGTCGACTGCACGGCCGAGTTGGCCGGTCTCGGCCAGGGCGACATCATCGTCACTGCCACCGTCCAGGCGCTGGCCACCTACACCTGTCAGAACCGGGGCGGCAACCAGGCGCCGGGGCAGAACAGGGTGCCTGGTCCGGAGGTGGGCAGCGGGGAGCCGACCGTCATCCCGGCTGACCAGATCGACAACGGTCGCGCCACTGTGTCCGATGATGCCGGGCCCGCGACAGTGAGCGACACTGTCACCGGAAGGCAGGCCGGCTGCCCGAACGGCAACTGGACTGGTGTGAATCCGGTGATCGTGGGTTACGTGGTCCACTTCGAGGCCACGCAGGGTGGCGTCCTGCTGTTCTGCCGTGAGGGCACCTCTAGCACCGCCAGCGGCTCCGTGGCGCTGAGCCCGTGCTCCGACGGCGGCGGCGTGGCTCGCTAGGCCGGTATTCGCTGACGTAGACCGTCGACCGGAGTGCTCTGAGTGGGGGCACTCCGGTCGACGGCGCCATCCGCTGGACCGCGCCAGCACCAAGGGCCTACTGACGCCCTGGATGGCCGAACAGAGCCCGCCGCGAGCGTCCAGCGAGACTCGCGTGCTCACGCTTGCATGGCAGCGCCCGGCGCGACGCAACTCCTCTCGGAAGAGTTTGGCCGCCCCCCGGCGGGTCATTTCGGCATCTTGCCGTCGACGGCAACATGCCGGTCATTCGGCACCCATCCCTCGCCCGTACCTTCATTGATGAGGCGCGGCATTCCCCCGTCATGACTGGCACACGGGACGGCCGTGCTGCGCGGCTCTCCATTTCGGGCTGCCGCTACAGAACCATTTCGTATCTGAATTCTTGGCTTACCGACTCGGGATGCGGAAGTGCCTCCGGGGCCTCCGCCCTAGAAGCCGGATTCAGTACCGATCCAGTGCTCGGGGAGCCCGCAGCGGGATGACGGGGTTCCGCTCCTCTGAACAAGGTGACGGTCCTCTGTCAACGACGCAGGGGCGAGGACAGCGTCAAGGCGTCGCTCTCACGGGGGGACTCCCCCAGTTGAGTTCATCGGCCCCTTGTTTCGTCGAGTCCGATTGTTGGCTCTTCGTGCCACCTGACCCCTTGGGGAGGGGTTGTGGGACGACGTGGATATCCGGCGGAGTTCCGGCGCAAGGTGCTGGATCTGGTGGCTTCGGGGCGCAAGGTGTCCGAGGTGGCCTTCGACCTGGAGATCAGCGAGCAGACGGTTTACTCCTGGCTCCGGCAGGACCGGACCGACCGAGGCCTTGAGCCGGGGCTGCCGACGCCCCCGGCGGCGCGATCGAGCTGCGCGCACCGAAGTACGGCAGCGAGCGGCAGGTGTACCTCGCGTCGTCGCTGGTCGACCTGATCGCCCGGCACGTCGCCGCCCACTGCCCGGAGGGCGCCTGGCTCTTCACCGGGGACGCCGGCCGGCCACTCCACCAGAACGCCGTCGGCCACCGCTGGCGGACGACTCTCGCCGCGGCCGGCCTCAGCGGCGTCAAGCTGCACGACCTCCGGCACTTCTACGCCTCCGGGCTCATCGCCTCCGGCTGCGAGGTCGTCACCGTCCAGCGGGCCCTCCGGCACGCCAGCGCAACCACGACGCTGAACACCTACAGCCACCTCTGGCCCACCGCGGGGGACCGCACGAGGCGGGCCGCCGAGGAACTTTTCGCGGACAGTGGACTGGGTGCGGACTCGGCCACCTCAACAAGCCGATGGCCTGCGGATATACCGCCGTCTACACGTTGAAGCGGAACTCCACGACGTCGCCGTCCTGCATGACGTAGTCCTTGCCCTCCATGCGCACCCAGCCCCTGGCCTTCGCGTCTGCCATCGAGCCGGCCTCCATCAGCTGGTCGAACGAGACGATCTCGGCCTTGATGAAGCCGCGCTGGAAGTCGGTGTGGATGACGCCGGCCGCCTGCGGGGCGGTGGCGCCGACCGGGATGGTCCAGGCGCGCGCCTCCTTGGGCCCAGCGGTCAGGTAGGTCTGTAGCCCGAGGGTCGCGAAACCGACCCGCGCCAGTTGGTCCAGGCCCGGCTCCTCCTGGCCGATGCCGGCCAGCAGCTCGGCGGCCTCCTCGGCGGGCAGCTCGGCGAGCTCGCTCTCGATCTTGGCGTCCATGAGGATGGCCTCGGCGGGGGCGACCAGGCCGCGCAGCTCGTCGATCAGCTCGTCGTTGCCGAGTTGCTCCTCGTCGACGTTGAACACGTACAGGAAGGGCTTGGTGGTCATCAGGCCGAGCTCGCGCAGCGGCGCGGGGTCGATGCCGGCGGTGAACAGGGTGCGGCCCTCGTTCAGCACCTTCTGCGCCTCGACGGCGGCGGCGTGCAGCGAGGCGCGCTCCTTGTCCTTGCGCATCTCCTTCTCCAGCCGCGGGATCGCCTTCTCCAGCGTCTGCAGGTCGGCCAGGAGCAATTCGGTGTTGATCGTCTCGATGTCGTCGGCCGGGCTCACCTTGCCGTCTACGTGGACGACGTCGGGGTCGGTGAAGACCCGGATCACCTGGCAGATCGCGTCGCTCTCGCGGATGTTGGCGAGGAACTTGTTGCCCAGTCCCGCCCCTTCGGAGGCGCCGCGCACGATGCCGGCGATGTCCACGAACGACACCGTGGCGGGGATGATCTTCTGCGACCCGAAGAGGTCGGCGAGCTTCTGCAGCCGCGGGTCGGGCACGCCCACCACACCGACGTTGGGCTCGATCGTCGCGAACGGGTAGTTCGCCGCGAGCACGTCGTTCTTGGTCAGGGCGTTGAAGAGGGTCGACTTGCCGACGTTGGGCAGGCCGACGATCCCGATGGTGAGGCTCACGGGAGTTCAGGCTACGTGCCGGCGCGGGTCACTCCCGCGTCGCCGACTGTCGGGTCGTCGTCTCAGCGGGCCGGAAGCGACAACAGGCCGACACTCGGCGCTACGAGCCCGGCCGCGGCAGCAGGCCGCGTTCCACGGCGACCATCACCGCGCGCGTCCGGTCGTCGACGCCGAGCTTGGCGAAGACCCGCAGCAGGTGGGTCTTCACCGTCGCCTCGCCGATGAACAGCTCCCGGCCGATCTCGGCGTTGGTCAGCCCGCGCGCCACCCCGGCGAGCACCTCGATCTCGCGGGCCGTGGGCGCCTCCGCCGCCGGTGCGCGCATCCGCGACACGAGACGGGCGGCCACCGGCGGGGCGAGCACCGTCTCCCCGCGCGCCGCGGCCCGCACCGCGTCGGCCAGCTGCGGCAGCGGGGTGTCCTTGAGCAGGTAACCGGTCGCCCCCGCCTCCACGGCCCGCACGATGTCGGCATCGGTGTCGTAGGTGGTCAGCACCAGCACCCGGACGGCGGGGTGCGCAGTCGCGATCCGCTCGATCGCCGAGACGCCGTCCATCCGCGGCATGCGCAGGTCCATGAGGACGACGTCCGGCGCGTGCTCCGCAACCAGCGCCAGCGCCTCCAGCCCGTCGGCCGCCTCTGCCACGACGTCGATGTCCGGCTGCGCCGCGAGCCAGCCCACGACGCCGCCCCGCACCACCGGGTGGTCGTCGGCGACCAGGACACGAACGCTCACCGCGCCGGCACCCGCACCGTCACCCGCGTGCCCTCACCGGGCGTGGAGACGACGTCGACGGTCCCGCCGACCTCCTCGGCCCGGTCCCGCAGCCCGGCGAGGCCGACCCCGGGAGCGGACTCCGGGTCGAATCCCACGCCGTCGTCCTCCACGTGCACCGATACCTGGGCGGACTCCCCGGCGCCCACCTGGCTGACCCGCAGCACCACGGCGGTCGCCGACGCGTGCCGGCGCACGTTGGCCAGCGCCTCCTGCGCCCCGCGCAGCAGCACGACCTCCTCGCCCCGACTCAGCGCGCCGCCGTCGCCCAGCGCCGCGGTGTCCAGCCGGGTCGCCAGTCCGGTCTCCCGGCCGAACCGCTCGACCAGCCGCTCCAGCGCCTCGACGAGGGTCGCGGAGTCGAGCGCCACGGGTGCGAACGCGGCCACCATCGCCCGCGCCTCCGCGAGGTTCTCCCGCGCGACCTCCTCGATCAGCGCCAGCCGCTCGGCGGCGGACGACGGGTCCCCCGGCAGTGCGGCCGCGGCCGTCTGCGCCAGCACCACGATGCTCGTGTAGCCCTGCGCCAGGGTGTCGTGCACCTCGCGGGCCAGCCGCTCGCGCTCGGCGGCCATCCCCTGCGCGTGGTGCAGGTCGGCCACCTGCGCCCGGGTCGACTCCAGCTCCCGGATCAGCGCCGCCCGCTGGTCGCTCTGCTGCAGCACCCGGTGCACCCAGATCCCCAGCGCCAGGCTGAACAGTGCCCCGACCAGCGTCTGCCCCGGCCCCCAGAGCGGCTCGTCGCCCCGCGTCCACGCCAGGATCGGGCCAACGGTGCTGGCCGCGGCCAGGGCCAGGGTCCACAGCACCCCCGCCCGCAGCGAGCCCACCAGGAACCAGACCTGCGAGTAGCCCAGGAACAGCAGGAAGAGCAGCTCGGGCTCGTACCAGGCGAGCACCGCGTAGACGCCGACCATGACCGCCAGGTACGCGGACGTGCGCCAGGTGCCGCGCGTGGTGAGTGCCGGGGCCCCGAGCAGCAGGTAGTCGAGGGCCAGAACGCCGAGCGCCGTCAGGAGCAGCGGCCGGGGGCCGTCGATCCCGCCGACGAGCACGTCGGCGACCGCGACCAGCAGCAGGACCCCCATGACGGCGTGCAGGACGACGACCGTCGTCCGCCACGCGCGCGGGGACAGCGGCGGACCGCCGTCCCCGGTGGACTCGGAGACGGCGGCGCACCGTGCCGGGTCGGGCGAGGTCATCCCTCGCTCCGGCGCCAGCGGAAGGTGCGCACGCAGATCACGACGCCGATGATCACCCATGCGGCGAGGACCAGGGCCGTTTTCCCGTGTTCCCACCCCCCGGCGATCTCGAATGCACCCGCCTGGTCGGGCAGGAACACCGAGCGCATGCCCTGGGTCATCCACTTCAGCGGGAAGAACGACGCCATCTGCTGCATCCAGCCCGGCAGCTCCAGGAAGCCGAAGAAGACGCCGGAGAAGAACTGCAGCACGATCGCCAGGGCCGAGACCGCGGTGGTCGTCGCGGTGGCATTGCCCGGCAGCGCCGAGACGGCCACCCCGAGCACGGTGCCGGCCAGGGCGCTGAGCCCGGCGACCCACAGGAACGTCAGCCAGTGCCCGACGTCCACGGGCATCGGGACGTCGTAGACGTAGCGCGCCACGGGCAGGAGCAGTGCCACCTGCGCGGCCGCGGTGACCAACACCTGCCCGGCCTTGCCCGCGAAGTACGCCACCGGCGGGGTGCCAAGCAGCTGGAGCCGCTCGAGCTGCCCGGCCTCACGCTGCGCGGCGATGCTGGTGCCGACCGCCTGGAAGCTGGTCAGCATGATGCCGGTAGCGACGATGCCGGCCAGGAAGTACTGCGCGAACGGGACCTGCCCGGGGCGCTCCTCGTCGCCCATGATCGAGGCGAAGATCAGCAGCATGACCACCGGGTAGGCGAAGGAGAACACCACCTGCTGGCGTTCCCGGAAGAACAGCCGCAGCTCCAGCCGCACCCGGGAGAGCGCGATGCGGGCCGCCGACGGCGGTGCGGGACGGTGGGTGGTCGGGGTCAGGACGGCGGTCATCGGAGCTCTCCCTCGGAGTCGGTGGGGACGGCGCCGACGAGCTGGAGGTAGACGTCCTCCAGGCCGGGCCGGGTGACGGTGAGGCCGGCGACCTCGCCGTGGGGGTCGGCGGCCAGCAGGTCGCGCAGCACCGCGGACGGCGCCCCGGTGCGCACCTGGCGGCGCCGGCCGTGCTCGGTCCAGGTGACCGTCGCCGTCCCGCGCAGGGCCGCTCCCAGCTCGTCGGGCGGGGCGACCTCGACCAGCCGCCCGCCGGACACCACCCCCACGCGGTCGGCCAGCGTCGCCGCCTCGTCCAGGTAGTGGGTGGTCAGCAGGACCGTGGTCCCGCCGGCGCGCAGGCCGCGGATCAGCTCCCAGAACTGCCGCCGCGCCACCGGGTCCATGCCGGTCGTGGGCTCGTCCAGGAACACCAGCTCCGGTCGGCCCTGCACCCCGAGCGCCACCGCCAGCCGGCGGCGCTGACCGCCGGAGAGCCGCACCACCCGGGTGCGCGCCGCCTCCTCGAGGTCGACCGCGGCCAGCAGCTCGTCGGTCGGCTGCGGCACGGCGTGGTAGCCGGCGAAGTGGTCCAGCGCCTCGCGCACGGTCAGCTCCTGACCGGCGGCCTCACCCTGGCTCACGACCCCGATGCGGTCCCGCCAGCGCCGGCCGGCCACCGCCGGGTCTTGCCCCAGCACCCGGACGTCCCCGGCGTCACGGCGGCGCACCCCCTCGAGAATCTCGACGGTCGTGGTCTTCCCGGCACCGTTGGGGCCGAGCAGCGCGAAGCACTCACCGGCGCGGACCTCGAGGTCGAGCCCGTCGAGCACCGCCCGTCCGCCGTAGCGCTTGACCAAGCCGCGCACGGTCACGGCCGGCTGGTGTTCGCCGGTCCCCAGGGGGAGCGGCGCCGTCTCTGTGGTCGTCATGCCGCAACCCTGCTGCGGCAGGGGCGTCCTCCGGGACCGCCGAACCGCTGGTCCTGCGTCCACCGTCCGGTGGACGCACGGCGACGTCCGAAAACCGCCAGTCCCCGTCGGTCCCCCCTGGCATGCTCGACGTCGTGAGCCACTCGTTGGACCAGGAGCGCTGCTACCGCGCCGTCGCCAGCCGGGACGCCCGGTTCGACGGCTGGTTCTTCACGGCGGTGCACACCACGGGCATCTACTGCCGGCCGTCCTGCCCGGCCCGCACCCCGCTCGCGCGCAACGTCTCCTTCTTCACCACCGCCGCCGCGGCCCAGGGCGCCGGGTTCCGCGCCTGCCGCCGCTGCCGGCCCGACGCCGTCCCCGGCTCGCCCGAGTGGGACGTGCGCGCCGACGTCGTCGCCCGCGCCATGCGGCTGATCGCCGACGGCGAGGTGGAGCGCTCGGGAGTTCCCGGGCTGGCCGCCCGTCTGGGCTACTCCGAGCGCCAGCTGCACCGGCTGCTGGTCGCCGAGCTGGGCGTCGGACCGCTGGCCCTGGCCCGCGCCCAGCGCGCGCAGACCGCGCGGCTGCTCATCGAGACCACCGATCTCCCGATGGCCGACGTCGCCTTCGCGGCCGGCTTCGCCAGCATCCGGCAGTTCAACGACACGGTGCGGGAGGTCTTCGCGACGACCCCGACCGGCCTGCGGAGGACCACCGCCGGGACGACCGCCGGGGCGTCCGGCTGGCTGACCATCCGACTCGCCGCCCGGGCCCCCTACGAGGCCGCGGAGGTGCTGCTCTTCCTGGGCGCGCACGCGGTGCCCGGCCTCGAGGAGTGGGACGGGACGACGTACTCCCGTGTGCTCGACCTGCCGCACGGCCCCGCGGTCGTGCAGCTGTCCCCCGCCCCGAACGGCGGCGCAGCGGTCACCGCCCGGCTGCGGCTGACCGAGCTGCGCGACCTGGCCGCGGCGGTCACCCGCTGCCGCCGGATGCTCGACCTGGACGCGGACCCCGCCGCCGTGGACGAGGTCCTCGGCACCGACCCGGCGCTGGCGCCACTGGTCACCGCCGCCCCCGGCCGCCGGGTGCCGGGAGCTCCCGACGCCGCCGAGCTGGCGGTGCGCGCGGTGCTCGGCCAGCAGGTGTCGGTGGCCGGTGCGCGGACGCTGACCGCTCGCCTGCTCGCCGCCGGGACTCCCCTGCCCGAGCCGGTCGGCACCCTCACCCACGCGTTCCCGCGCGCCGCCGCCCTGGCCGACGCCGACCTCACCGCAGTGGGGCTGACGGGCGCCCGACGGCGCACCGTGCACGCCCTCTCCGCGGCGCTTGCCGAGGGAACCGTGGCGCTCGACCCCGGCGCCGACCGCGAGGAGGCCGGCCGCGCACTGCTCGCCGTCCCCGGTATCGGCCCGTGGACCGCCGCGCTCGTCGCCCTCCGCGGCCTGGCGGACCCCGATGTGTGGCTCCCTGGCGACCTCGCCCTCCGGAAGTCGCTGACCGCGCTCGGCAGCTCCGACACCGACGCCGCCACCCGCTGGCGGCCCTGGCGGTCCTACGCCGTCCTGCACCTGTGGGCGCTGGCCGTGCCCTCCCTCTTCACCCGCCCGACGCCACCCCTGCCCGTCCTCCCGAGGAGCGCCTGATGAACGCCACCGTCCGCCACGCCACCGTCGCCACCCCGCCGGGACCGTTCACCGTCGTCGTCACGGAGGACACCGAGGGCCGGGACGTCGTCCTCGCCAGCGGCTGGACCGCCGACCTCGGCGAGCTGCTCCCCGTCGTCCACCCGGCCCTGCGCCCGGCCCGGAGCGACCGGGTCGACGACCTGCCGGTCCTCGACGTGGTGGAGAAGTTCTTCGCCGGGGACGTGACCGCGATCGACGACGTGGCCGTCCAGCAGCGCTCCGGCCCGTTCCTCACCGAAGCGTGGGAGGTGCTCCGCACCGTGCCCGCCGGCCGGCCCGACACGTATGCGGCGTTCGCCGCCCGGTGCGGCAGGCCCGCCGCGGTCCGGGCCGCGGCCAACGCCTGCGCCCGCAACGCGGCTGCCCTGTTCGTCCCGTGCCACCGGGTGCTCGGGTCCGATGGCGGCCTGGGCGGCTTCCGCTGGGGCACGCCGGTCAAGCGCTGGCTGCTCGACCACGAGGCCGAGCACGCGCCCGGAGAGCTCTGACCTGCCGAACCTCTGCCTCTGACTGCACCTGCACTCAGAGGCAGAGGTTCCCGGGAATTGTCGGACCCGTACGGCAACCTGCGCGCATGGACGCCGCTTCCCTGCTCACCGGTCTCCTCCTCGGCGCGCTCCTGGCCACGGCGGTCACGCTCGGCGTGGTCGCGCTGCTGGCCCGCAGGCGTCCCGACGACGGACTGGAGCCCGTGCACGAGTCGCTCGACCACCTGCACCGGCTGTTGGCCGGCATGGAGCGCGCCCGCGCCACCGCGCACGGGGAGCTGCGCGAGCAGATGGGCACGGTCGGGCAGGCGTCGGCGCAGCTCAAGCACGAGACCGCGGCGCTGGTCACCGCGCTGCGCACCCCGCACGTGCGGGGCCGCTGGGGCGAGGTCCAGCTGCGGCGGGTGGTCGAGGTGGCCGGGCTCCTGGAGCACTGCGACTTCGTGGAGCAGCCGTCGGGCACCAACGACGAGGGCGCCGGC
>DATHAK010000227.1:0-2132 GCA_035296685.1 Blastococcus sp. | reverse complement strand
GCAGCTGACCGAGCTGCTGGTCGACCGCCGCGAGGTGCACGCCGACGTCAGCAGCGGCAACTACCTGCCGCGGCTGCGCAACCTCGCCTACAAGGCGAAGACCGTGCTCGAGGAGACCGGCGCCAACAACCTGTACCTGGCGCTGGGCTCGCTGGTCTGGGAGCTGGACGGGCGGCCGTTGCGCTCGCCGCTGGTCCTCATCCCCGTCGTCCTGACGCCGATGGGCCGCACGGGCTCCTACCGGCTGACGCTGGACGAGTCGGGCGCGAGCACGCCGAACTACTGCCTGCTGGAGAAGCTGCGCCAGCTGCACGGCCTCGTCGTCCCCACCCTGACCGAGCCGGCCGACGGCGCCCCGCTCGACCTCGACACCGCCCTGGAGTCGATGCGGACGGCGCTGGTCGGGCATGGGCTGCCCTACCGGGTGGAGGCGACGGCGGACCTCGCGATCCTGCAGTTCGCGAAGTACCGGTTGTGGAAGGACCTCGACGAGCACTGGGGGGACTTCACCGACAACTCCCTGGTGTCCCATCTCGTGCACCAGCCCACAGAGGCGTTCCGTGACCCGGCGCGCGACAACGGCAGCTTCACCGACCTCGACGACCTCGCCGCGCAGCTGCCGGCCGCCGCGGACGCCTCCCAGCTGCGGGCGATCGCCGAGGCCGACGCCGGCCGGACGTTCGTGCTGGAGGGCCCGCCCGGCACCGGCAAGTCGCAGACCATCACCAACCTGCTGTGCCACGCGGTGGCGGCCGGGAAGAAGGTGCTGTTCGTCGCCGAGAAGCGGGCGGCCCTGGACGTCGTCGCGCGGCGGCTGGACGCCGTCGGCATGGGCATGTTCGCCCTCGACCTGCACGACAAGGGATCGCGGGCCTCGACGGTGCGGGCGCAGATCAAGCTGGCGCTCGAGCACGCGGTCGCCGTCGACGAGCAGGGCCTGGCGACGGCGTCCGAGGACCTCCGCTCGTCGCGCCGGACGCTCGCCCGCTACGCCGACCGGCTACACGACGACAACGCCGCCGGGCTGTCGCTGTACTCGGCGCGGACGGCGGAGCTGACCGCGGGCACCGACGTCGAGCCCCTCCCGGTGCCGCTGCCGTTCGTCGCCAGCGCCCCGGCCGAGGTGTTGCGGTCGGTGCGGGTGGCGCTGGCGCTGCTGCCCGACATCGCCGATCTGACCCGCCCGTCGCTGCGGCACCCGTGGGCGTTCGTCGACTCCCCCGCGATCGACCTGCCCGCGACGCAGACCGCGGCCGCCGAGGTGGACGCCGCCGTGCGCGCGGTGTCGGCGGTCCCGGAGCTCTCCGGGGTGCTGCGCCGGGCGCGGACCCCCGACGAGCTGGACGCGCTGGTGCACATCCTGCGCGGCCCCGGCACCGGCCTGGACGTGATCGACGAGACGTTCACTGAGCTCTGGACGGCGGCGACGTCGGCGGTCCTCGGCGAGATCGCGGCGTTCACCGCGTTCCGCCACCCGGGCCTCGATGTGTGCACGCCCGAGGTGCTGCAGCTGCCGCTGGCCGACATCTACGTGGCCGCGCAGACCGCCGCCGCGTCGTCCTGGTTCGGCCGGCGCCGCCGGCTGATCGCCGTCCGCGACCGGCTGGCGCCGTACCTGCGGCCCGAGGCGACGGTGCGGCCGAAGGACGTCCCGGCGCTGGTCGAGGCGCTGTGGCGGGTGCAGACCGCGGTGCACAAGATCGCCGAGCGCGCCCGCACGATCCCCGGCCTGACGGTGCCGGAGGGCTGGAACCCGTTCCACGACGCCGACCTGCTCGCCCGCGAGGTGCAGTGGCTGCGCCGGGCGGGCGCGGCCGTCGACGGCGCCACGCCGTTCCACGTCGCGCTGCGCAAGCTCATCGTGGCCGGACTGCCCCGCGAACCGGCGGCCGCCGACGCCGTCGCCCGGCTGCGGGACGCGCTGACCGGGCTGCTGGCCGTCTGCCAGAGCAGCGCCGCCCAGCTGGCGACCTGGGCCGGGGACGACGGCCTCCTGCTGCGCTGGTCGATGACCCGGCCGGAGCGCGGGGTCGACTCGTCGGTGCTCATGTCCCTGCGACGGTGGGTCTCGTTCCTCGACACCCTGGAGCCGCTGCGCTACGCGGGGCTGTTCGACGCCCGGACGATGCTCG
>DATHAK010000226.1:0-13284 GCA_035296685.1 Blastococcus sp. | reverse complement strand
CTGGAGATGCTGGTCAAGGTGCTGCCCGACGTCGTCGGCGCCGCCGCCGCGCCGCTGTCGGCCGTGGACAAGATGACCGTCATCTCCGCCGACGGCGCCGGCTCGCTGGGCCGCTCGGTGGCCGCGAACGTCGCCCAGGGGCTGCAGCTGTCTGGCGATCTGACGGGCATCGACGTCGCCGGGCTGCTCCGCCGGCTGGGCGGCGCGGCGAATGCCGAGGTGGCCGACGGCGTGACCCACGTGCCGATCGCGGCGGACGGCGACGGCGCCACGGGCAACGGCAAGGTCGGCTGACCGGGTGACGGCCGACGAGGGCCGCCGGGAGTACTGGACCCGGACCGCCGTCCTCGTCCTGTCCGGTGGCGCGTACGTCGGCGCAGGCATCCAGGCGCTCCGGTGCCTGAGCGACAGCGAGCCGTGGAGCTGGGCCGAGATGCTCGAGTCCGGCGGGTGGGCGGTCGGCATGATCCTGGTCAGCGGGCTGGCGCGGATCGGCTGGTTCCCCTCGCGGGGAGACCGCGAGGGACGGGCGCTGCTCCGCGACGCCCTGGCCACAGGTGAGTTGCCGCTCGATGCCCGGCCTTCCGCCTGGGCGACCCTGCTGGAAGGGGAGATCCGCGAGCTGGCGAAGGGCCGGTGGGTGACCGCCACGCTCGCGCTCTCGGTCGCCCTCCTCGTGGCGGCCGCCGCCGTCACAACCGGCGACCCGGGAGTCTGGGCTCTCGCCATCGCCCTGGGCGGTTTCGTCGGCGTCCCGCTCCGGTTGCTCAACCTGCGCAAGGAACGCGCCGAGGGGCTCCTCGCCCGGGTGCTCGCCGGATAGCCCAGCCGTCGAAAGCGCGCGAGGGCGTGGTGCGCGGGGCCGGCACCTGGGTAGGGGCGTCGGCATGGGAGCGCGCAGCTCGGCCGTCGCGGCCACGGACCGGTGGGTGGATCCCGACGACGGCATCCGCTACCCCGCCGGCGAGGTGCATGCGTGGGAGCGGGGGCGCAACGAGACCGCGTGCGGCCTGTCCCTGAGCAAGTCCCGGCTGGCCCGCTTCCCGCACGTCACCTGGGAGGACGTGCAACCGGAGTCCGGTCGGCACGCGGAAGAGGTGCAGGCCGTCTGCCGCCGGTGCCGGGCCGCGTCGGGCGCCCGGCGGGACGACCGCGGCTGGACGCGCACCAACCCCCGCCCCTGAACCGCGGCCGGTCAGCCGTCGGTCAGGGCGGCGGCCGGGAGCCAGTCGGCATCGAGCAGCTCGGCGATCTCCTGCAGGGACGACGTGTCCGCGCCGGCTGCGGAGCCGCTGACCGCCAGCCGCTCCACCATCACGCGGGCCACCTGCTCCTCCACGGTGTCCTCGGCGAACGCGATCCGCCACGGTGAGACCTGTCCGTCGCGGTGGGTGCGGCCGGTGACCTGCCGGGCCTGGATGCCGGAGAACCGCGGCTGGTGGAACAACCCCACCCGCGGTGTGGCGCTCGCGGGGCGGCCGTCGGGCAGGGTCTCGCCCGCGTGCAGGCTGATCGAGGCGGTGACGGTGAAGACGCAGACGGGCGCGTCGCCGCGCTGGAAACGCAGCCGCTCGGCCTCGACGTCGAAGCGGTCGCGACCGTAGATGCCTGCCACGGCGATGCCGGAGTCGAGCAGCGCCTCACGGATCGGGTCGGCCGCCGTCTCGACGAACTCGACCGACACCGCGACCTGCCGCTCGGCCTCCACCTGCGCCTTGACCCAGTCGACGGTCGCCTGCACCCGGATCAGCCCGGCCTTCTGCCGGAACCGCAGCAGCGCCGCCCGGCCCCTGGCGCTCTCTCGCGAGCGCCGGGCCAGCTGCATCTCCGCGCGGAACTCCGACCATTCGGAGTCGTAGGCGGCCCGCTCGGCCGGCGTGAGCGCGACCGGGGTGCCGGTGACCGAGACCGGGCCCCACGGCGCGGGCCGGTGCAGCGTCGCGGGCGGGTCGGCGTCGGCCAACCACCCCTGCAGTCGGCCGAGGTCCGCCCGGCGCTCGTCGGCGTCCTCGGTCCACTGCCAGCCGTAGCGGCCTCGTTCCACGTGGAACCCGGAGGTGGCCAGCTTCTTCGGGAGGTCGGCCCACTCCTTCAGCGGCTCCGCATGGGTGACGGCGAACTGCGGCGCGAGATAGGGCAGCTCCAGCGGCGTGTGCGCGGGCGTGGCGGTGCAGGCCAGCACGAACGGGGCGTCCTTCACCCGCGAAGCGCCGGACACCGCCTTCCAGTGCTTCCACCGCTGGGTCGTGGTGTGCCGGACCATGTGCGCCTCGTCGGCGATCACCACGTCGAACCGCAACTTCGACACCTTGGCCAGCCGGTCCCAGGTGGTGACGCACCAGCGCAGCCCGCCGTCGCCGAAGCCGGCGATCGAACGAGCCCAGTGGGGGATGGTGATCGCCGCCGGCCGGTCGGCCACGACGAGGACGGTGCGGACGTCCCGCTGCTCGGCGATCAGCCGGGCGGCCAGGATCGCGGTGCCGGTCTTGCCGACACCGGGGTCGTCGCCGAGCAGGAAGACCCGTCCCCCGGCCGCGGCGTGGGCCGCGACGACGTCGGCGCCGTCCCACTGCTGGTCGCGCGGCGTCATCGGCCGGGCGAGCGGGAGGGTCCGGGGCTTGTCGTTCAGCTCGTCCTCGAGGAACCGCTCGAACGTGTACGGCGGCGGGTCGTAGGGGGCCAGTTCCGGCGGCAGTTCCGCGCCGACCCAGACGTGCGCCTGCAGGTCGGGGCGCCACACCGCTCCGGGCGCTGGGGCGCGGAAGGGCACCGCGAGCACCCACACCCGCTCACCCGGACCGGCGGTCGGCACCTCGGGTACGGGCTTCTTCGTGCGGCTGGGTGCGGCCCTCGTCGTCCGCTTGGCGGTGCTCGTCGTGCTGCGGCTGGCCGTGCGGCGCCGTCGTCCCGGCATGGATCTCCCCCTCGTCCCCCGGCACGGTAGGCGGCGGTACCGACGGAACGTCTGATGGAATCGCCGGGTGACCGAAGGTGCCGAAGACGAACGCCTGGCGTCGCGCACCACTGGCGAGTCCGGCCCGAGGGTGGTGTTCGTCCACGGCCTGTTCGGCCAGGGCAAGAACTGGACGACGATCGCCAAGGGGCTCTCCGGCGACCACCGCGTCACGCTGCTCGATCTGCCCAACCACGGTCACTCGCCGTGGACCGACCGCGTCGACTACCTCGACATGGCCGAGACGACCGCCGCCGAGATCGAGCAGCTGGGCCGCCCGGTGACCCTCGTGGGGCACTCCATGGGCGGCAAGGTGGCGATGCAGCTCGCTCTGCGCCGGCCGGAGCTCCTACGGGCGCTGGTGGTCGTGGACGTCGCCCCGGTCGAGTACCCCGTGCAGGGCGGGCGCACCGACGATCCCGACGAGGAGGCCTCGCCCTTCGCTGCCTACATCGCCGGGATGCGCGCCCTCGACCTCGACCGGTTGCGCACCCGGGACCAGGCCGACGAGGCGCTGCGGCCGGTGGTGCCGAGCCGGATGGTGCGCAGCTTCCTGCTGCAGAGCCTGGTCCGCGAGGGAACCGATGGCGGCTGGCGCTGGCGGCTGAACCTGGAGGCGCTGGAGCGGGACCTCGGTGAGCTGCGGGGATTCCCCGAGCCGCCGGCGGGCGCCTCCTTCGACGGCCCGGTGCTCTGGATCGCCGGGGCGAACTCGACGTACGTGCTGCCCGAGGACCGGCCGCGCATGGACGCCCTCTTTCCCGCCACCCGGCTGGTGCGGATCAAGGACGCCGGCCACTGGGTGCACTCGGAGCAGCCGGAGACCTTCCTGACCACGCTGAAGCTGTTCCTGCAGCGGGTGGAGGCCTGACGGGCCAGGATCGCGGCATGAGCCACCCCCGAGCCGGACAGCCCGCCGATCCCGGCGACCTGATCGACGTCGCCTCGCTGGTGACGGCCTACTACACGCTGGAGCCCGATCCTGTTGACCCGGGCCAGCAGGTCGTCTTCGGCACCTCCGGGCACCGTGGCTCGGCGTTCGACGCCGCGTTCAACGAGGCGCACATCCTCGCCACCACCCAGGCGATCTGCGAATACCGGGCCGCGCAGGGTTACGACGGTCCGCTGTTCGTCGGCCGCGACACCCACGCCTTGTCCGAGCCGGCCTGGGCCAGCGCGCTGGAGGTGCTCGCCGCCAACGACGTGACGGTGCTGGTGGACGCCGACGACCGGTACACGCCCACCCCCGCCGTCAGCCACGCGATCCTGCGGGCCAACCGGGGGAAGAGCAGCGGCCTGGCCGACGGCATCGTCGTCACGCCCTCGCACAACCCCCCGCGGGACGGCGGGTTCAAGTACAACCCGCCCAACGGCGGCCCCGCTGACACCGACGCGACGAAGGTCATCGCCGACCGGGCCAACGAGCTGCTCCGGTCCGGGCTCGACGGCGTCCGCCGGATCCCCTTCGCCCGGGCGCGCGCGGCGGCCGGCGGGCACGACTTCCTCGGCGACTACGTCGCCGACCTCCCGTCGGTCCTGGACGTGGACGCCATCCGGGGCGCCGGCGTGCGGATCGGGGCCGACCCGCTCGGTGGCGCCAGCGTCGACTACTGGGGGGCGATCGCCGAGCGGCACCGGCTCGACCTCACAGTGGTGAACCCGCTGGTCGACCCCACCTGGCGGTTCATGACCCTCGACTGGGACGGCAAGATCCGGATGGACTGCTCGTCGCCGTCGGCCATGGCCTCGCTGATCGACAAGCGGGGCGACTACCAGATCGCCACCGGCAACGACGCCGACGCCGACCGGCACGGCATCGTCACCCCGGACGGCGGCCTGATGAACCCCAACCACTTCCTCGCCGTCGCGATCTCCTACCTCTTCGCGAACCGGCCCGACTGGGGGGCCGGCACGGCGGTGGGCAAGACGCTGGTGTCCAGCTCCCTGATCGACCGGCTGGTGGCGGGCCTGGGGCGCACGCTGGTGGAGGTGCCCGTCGGCTTCAAGTGGTTCGTGCCGGGCCTGCTCGACGGGTCGGTCGGCTTCGGCGGGGAGGAGTCCGCCGGTGCGTCGTTCCTGCGCCGGGACGGCTCGGTGTGGACGACGGACAAGGACGGCATCCTCCTGGCCCTGCTGGCCAGCGAGATCCAGGCGGTGACCGGCCGGTCGCCGTCGCAGCTGCACCGTGACCTGACCGAGCGGTACGGGGAGTCGGCGTACGCCCGCGTCGACGCCCCGGCCAGCCGGGAGGAGAAGGCGGCCCTCGGGAAGCTCTCGCCCGAGGCGGTCAGCGCGACCGAGCTGGCCGGCGAACCGATCGTCGCGAAGTTGACCCGGGCCCCCGGCAACGACGCCCCGATCGGCGGGCTGAAGGTGGTCACGGAGAACGCCTGGTTCGCCGCGCGGCCCTCGGGCACCGAGGACGTCTACAAGGTGTACGCCGAGTCCTTCCGCGGACCTGAGCACCTCGTGCAGGTGCAGGACGAGGCGAAGGCCGTGGTGAGCGCGGCCCTGGGCGCCTGACCGACGGTCTTTGCGCGCCCACAGTCCGGAGGGCGTCGGGCACGTCACGATGCACTCTTGCATCGGATGCGGCTCTGTATCGAATACAGTGCTGCATCGTGAGCATGCAGGAGATCGACGACCGGCCCCGTCGTCGTCGTGCGGCGACCGTCGAGCGGCTGCTCGACGCCGCCCTCGAGACCTTCGCCGACATCGGGTTCGCCGCGGCCAGCGTCGAGGACATCTGCCGGCGCGGTGGCTTCACCCGTGGCGCCTTCTACTCCAGCTTCCGCACCAAGGACGAGCTCTTCGAGGCGCTGTTCCTCCGTGAGACCGCGCGCAACTTCGCCCGGGCGGAGGAACTGCTGATCGGCATCGAGGACGAAGTCGACCCCGTCGCCGCCGCCGTCGAACGATGCCTGGGCAGCTTTCGCGCCGACCGCACCTGGGTGCTGGTGCACACCGAGTACGCCCTGCACGCCACCCGGCACCCGCAGGCGGCGGCCGCGCTGCGCCGTCACGCCGAGCAGCTGCACCGCCGGCTGACCGAGCTCATCACGGCCGTCTCCGCCCGGGCCGGCATCGCGCTGACCGTCCCGGCCAACCGGCTGGCCCGCATCGTGCTCGCCTTGCACGACGGAGTCGTCATCCGTGAGGTGCTCGGCGGGCCCGGCGGCGCCGCAGACCGGGCCGCCTCCGACCTGGAACGCACCGCCCTGCTGCTCCTCCTGCGCTCGGCCACCGCCGGGCCGCCGTCGACCGACTGATCCGGAGTCCCCTTCCCATGAGCTCCTTCCTCGCCCGGCTGGGCCGCGCCTCCTACCGCCGTCGCGGCCTGGTCTCGGGAATCTGGCTGGTCGTCCTCGGCGCCATCGTCGCCCTGCTCGTCACGGTCGGCAGCTCCTTCGACGACGAGTTCTCGATCCCCGGCTCGGAGTCGCAGGACGCGCTGGACCAGCTCGCCGAGGCGGCACCCGGTGCGGCCGGCGCGGGCGCACAGATCGTCTTCGTGGCCCCGGACGCCGCCACGGTGGCCGACCCTGCGTTCGCCGCCGCGATCGGCCAGGTGGTCGCGGCGGCCGAGCGGGCGCCGCAGGTGGCAGCGGTGGTGAGCCCCTTCGAGAGCTCCGCCATCAGCCCCGACGGCGCCGCGGCGCTGGCCACGGTGGAGTACGACGTCGCGCGCGAGGACCTCGACCCCGACAGCCTCGACGCGCTCCAGGACACCACCGCCGCCGCGCGGGATGCCGGCCTCGAGGTCGCGGTCGGCGGCAACGCGTTCGGGAGCACCGGCGTGCAGATCGGTGCGACCGAGTTCATCGGTGTCGCCGTCGCCGTCCTCGTGCTGGTCCTGACCTTCGGCTCGCTCCTGGCCGCCGGCATGAACCTGCTGACCGCCCTGCTCGGCATCGGCGTCGGGATGGGCGCCCTGCTGCTGAGCTCGAACCTGGTCACCCTGTCGTCGAGTGCCCCCACGCTGGCCCTGATGATCGGCCTGGCGGTCGGCATCGACTACGCGCTGTTCATCCTGTCGCGGCACCGCACCCAGCTGGCCAACGGGATGGACCCCGACGAGTCCGCCGCGCGGGCCGCGGGCACGGCCGGCTCCGCCGTGGTCTTCGCCGGCCTCACCGTCGTGATCGCGCTGTCGGGCCTGGCCGTGGTCGGCATCCCGTTCCTGACGGTCATGGGTCTGGGCGCGGCGGGCACCGTCCTGGTCGCCGTCCTCGTGGCCCTCACCCTGCTGCCCGCCCTGCTCGGGTTCGCCGGCCGCCGCCTCACCCCGAGGCCGGGAACGCGCGCCTCCCGCCGGGAGATCGCCGACGCCGCGGAGAGCACCGGCGTCGGCGGTTCGATGGGCGCCCGCTGGACCCGGCTGGTCACCCGCCGGCCGCTGGTCACCGTCGTCCTCGTCCTGGCCGGGCTCGTCCTCCTCGCGCTGCCGGCACCGCAGCTGCAGCTGGCCCTGCCCGACAACTCGACCGCGGCCCCCGACAGCCCGGAGCGCCGGGCCTACGACCTGATCAGCGCCCACTTCGGGCCCGGCCTGAACGGCCCGCTCGTGGTGCTCGTCGAGGGCCTCGACCCGGCGACGGCGCAGCAGACCGTCGGCTCGATCGCCGCCGCCATCGGCGGGACCCCCACCGCGACGCCGGGGCAGTTCGAGGGCGGTCTGGACGACGTGGCGTACGCGGCGCCGTCGTTGTTGCCCGACGGCTCGACGGGCCTGGTCACCGTGATCCCGGAGAGCGGGCCGCAGGAGGAGGCGACCAACGCGCTGGTGGCCGACATCCGCGACCGCGTGCCCGGCCTGGAGCAGCAGACCGGTGCCGACCTCGCGGTCACCGGTCAGACGGCGGTCGCGATCGACGTCTCCGACCGCCTGGGCGCGGCGCTCCTGCCCTTCGCCCTGGTCGTCGTCGGGCTTGCGCTGGTGCTGCTCATGCTGGTCTTCCGGTCGATCCTGGTGCCGGTGAAGGCGGCCGTCGGGTTCCTGCTGTCGGTCGGCGCCTCCTTCGGCGCCGTCGTGGCGGTCTTCCAGTGGGGCTGGCTGGCCGACCTCTTCGGCGTCGACGCGACCGGGCCGGTGATCAGCTTCCTGCCGGTGATCCTCATGGCGGTCCTGTTCGGCCTGGCCATGGACTACGAGGTGTTCCTGGTCTCCCGGATGCGGGAGGAGTACGTGCATGGTGCCGCGCCGCGCGACGCCGTCGTCACGGGCGCCCGGCACGCGGCCCGCGTCGTCGTGGCCGCCGCGCTCATCATGTTCTCGGTCTTCGCCAGCTTCGTGACCATCGAGGACGTCATCGTCAAGGCGATCGCCCTCGGCCTCGCGGTGGGCATCCTGGTGGACGCCTTCCTGGTCCGGATGACCCTGGTGCCCGCCGTGCTGGCCCTGCTCGGCCGGTCGGCCTGGTGGCTGCCGCGCTGGCTGGACCGCCTCCTGCCGGACCTCGACGTGGAGGGCGCGCGGCTGGGCCCCGTGCCGGCTCCCATGACCGTGAGGGAACGGGAACCCGCGGTGCTGGGCGGCTGACCGGCAGCGGGCGGGGTGCTCGTCCGGGTGATACAGAACCGTCGGGTGCAGTAGAAGGACGGGCGGGGACCGCACACTGAGCGGCATGACGTCCTTCGGCGACCAGCACTCCGGGGGGTCCCCGCCCGGCTACGGACCGCCGCCGGGCTACGGACCGCCGCCCGGCCACTGGCCGCCGCCTGGGCAGTGGGCACCGCTGCCCGCCGTGTGGCCGCACGGCCCGGGCCGGCCGGGCGTCGCGGTGGCCGCCGGCGTCCTCGGCTTCGTGACCGCCGGACTGACCATCCCGGTCCTGCTGCTGGTCCTGCTGCTCATCACGGACGGGGGCGCCGACCCGGGCAACTACGTGCTGCTGCTCGGCCTCCCGTGCGCGGCCGGCCTGATCGCCGGCGGGGTCGGCCTGCTCGCGCGCCGGTCGCCGGCGGTGCTGTTCTGGTCGGCGGTCGCGGCCGCGGCGGTGCTGGCCCTCGAACTGCTCGTCGCGCTGGTGACGTCCGACCCCCCGGAGCGGATGGGGTCGGCCTTCTTCGTCCTGGTGGCCATTCCCCTGCCCGCCCTGACGGCGTTCCTCGCCCGCCATCCCGCGACGGTCGGCTGGGCGACGGCGACGGTCAGCCCTGCTCGACCCCGTTGAGCCGCGGCTCGCTGCCCCTCTCGCGACGACGCCGGATCTTGTCCGCGTACATCGCGTCGTCGGCCGCTCGGATGACGGCCTCGTAGACCGGCCCGGGCTCGAGGCCTCCGGCCACCGAGCCGATGCCGATGCTCAGCCCGATCGACACCGCCCGCCCGCTCAGCTGCAGCGCCTCGGTCACCGACGCGCGGAGCCGCTCGGCCAGCACCTGGGCGTCGGCCGGCTCGGTGTTCTCGCAGACGATGCTGAACTCGTCACCGCCCAGCCGCGCCGCGGTGTCGCTGGCCCGCAGCACCGACCGGAGCCGCTCGGCGAAGGTGACCAGGACGAGGTCACCCATGGGGTGCCCCAGCTCGTCGTTGATCGCCTTGAACCCGTCGAGGTCGGCGATCAGCACGCACGTCGGCGTGTTCTCGCGGCGCCCCCGCTCGAGGGCGTGCCACAGCCGGTCCTGGAACAGCAGCCGGTTCGGCAGGCCGGTCAGCGGGTCGTGCAGCGACCGGTGGACCAGCTGCGCCTCCAGCGCCTTCCGCTCGGTGATGTCCTCCACGATCATGACCAGGTGGGCGGCCTGACCGTCGGGGGTCTCCTGCACCCACGAGGCCGTGACCTGCACGGGGAGGTCGGCGCCGTCGGGCCGCAGCAGACGGGTCTCGTGGCGCATCGGCCGGGTGGGCGCTGCGACCAGCGACGCGTACGCCTCGCGGGCGGCCGGGACGACGTCGGGGTGGAGCTGGTCGAGGACCGAGTGGCCGTAGAGGTCCGCCTCGGTACGGCCGAGCATGGCGCACAGCGCCGGGTTCGCGTCGACCAGCACACCCTCGGGAGTGGTGAGCGCGATGCCCATCGGAGCGTTCGCGAAGGCACTGCGCCGGTCCGCGGGCGGCAGTGCGTCGACCACCTCCACCACGTCCCACCTCCTCCGCCTGCGTTCATCTTGCGCGACCAGTACCCCGAAACGCGCAGGAAGCGCCTCGGAACCGTTGCGGGTCGCCCCGAAGAGGGAAGAGGTCATGGGTGCAGGATGCTGGTGACGTCCGACAGTTCCGGGCCGACGAGGTCCCCGGCGTCCCCGACCGGGAGGTGCGCGTGAACGAGTTCGACCTGGTGCTGCCCACCGCGGTCGACGTGCGCGAGGTGGGCATGCGCGACGGCCTCCAGCTCGAGGCGCCCGTCCCGCTCGACGCCAAGCTGGAGATGCTGGAGGCGCTGGTCGCGACCGGTGTCCGCCGGATCGAGGCGACGTCCTTCGTCTCGCCCAGGGCCGTCCCCGCGCTCGCCGACGCCGACCAGGTGGCCGCGGAGCTCTCCCGCTGGGGCGACGTCCACTGGTCGGCGCTGGTCGCCAACCCCCGGGGCGCCACCCGCGCCGTCGACGCCGGTGTCGCGAACCTCGAGTACGTCGTCTCGGCCTCGGACGGGCACAGCCGCGCCAACGCCGGCCGCGGCACCGCCGAGGCCGTCGCCGCGGTGGGGGAGATCGCCGGCCTCGCGCACGGCGCCGGCGGCTCGCTCGAGGTCATCATCGCCACCGCCTGGGACTGCCCCTTCGACGGTCGCACCCCGATCCCGCGCACCGTCGACGTCGCGCGGGCCGCCGTCACCGCCGGCGCCGACCAGCTCTGCCTCGGCGACACGATCGGGACGACGACGCCGATGCGCGTCGTCCAGCTGCTCGACGCCGTCCGCCGTGCCTGCCCCGGCGTGCCCGTCGGCGTGCACTTCCACGACACCCGGGGCACCGGCCAGGCCAACGCGCTGGCCGCGGTGCAGGCCGGGGTGACCCAGCTCGACTCCTCGGTCGGCGGTCTCGGCGGCTGCCCGTTCGCGCCCGGCGCCAGCGGCAACATCGCCACCGAGGAGCTCGTGTACATGCTGGAGGAGTCCGGGGTGCGCACCGGTCTCGACCTCGACGCCGTCCTCGGGGCGGCGCGGGTCACCGAGAAGGCCGTCGGCCACGAGCTGCCGAGCTCGCTGTACCGGGCCGGCGGCCGGTCGGTGCCCCGCTCCGCACCGGCGTGACGGGCTCTCCCGACGGCGCGCCGCCGATCGTCGACCCCGAGGCGATGCGTGAGGTTCTCGGCCACTTCGCCTCCGGGGTCACCGTCGTCACCGCAGACACGGCGCAGGGACCGATCGGGTTCACCTGCCAGTCGTTCAGCTCGCTGAGCCTCGATCCCCCGCTGGTGGCCTTCGCGCCCGCCCGGTCGTCGAGCACCTGGCCGCGCCTGCGCGAGATCGGCCGCTTCTGCGTCAACGTGCTGGCCGAGGGCCAGGACGACGTGTCCCAGAACTTCGCCCGCTCCGGCGGCGACAAGTTCGACGGCGTGCGGTGGACCCCCAGCGCCCACGGGGCCCCGGTCCTGGACGACGTGGTGGCCTGGATCGACGGCGAGCTGTGGGCCGAATACGACGGCGGCGACCACACGATCGTCGTCGCCCGCGTGGTCGACCTGGGCGCGCACCCCGACCGTCGTCCGCTGCTGTACCACCGCGGCTCCTACGGGCTGCTGCGCCGCAGCGAGGCCTGAGCTCAGCCGAAGCGGACGGCGATCAGCGCCACGTCGTCCCGGTGGTCGAGGACCCCGCTGACCGCGGCGTCGCACAGCTCCCGCGGGCCCGCGTCGGCCGGCGCGGCGGCCAGGCGCTCGCACAGCTCGGAGATCCCCTGGTCGATGTCGGAGCCGGAGCGCTCGATCAGCCCGTCGGTGTAGGCCACCAGGGTGGATCCGGCCGGGACGTCGAGGCTCAGCGTCTCCCGGTGCGCGGAGGCGTCCACGCCGACGAGCAGGCCGGTCGCCCCGTCGACCACCCGGACCGCGCCGGACGGCGCCCGCAGCAGCAGCGGCGGGTGGCCCGCGTTGGCCACGTGCAGCCGCCACGGCCCGCCGGCGGAGGCCGGGCGGACGGCGCGGGCGTAGACCATCGTGGCCAGCGAGGCGACCCGCAGGCCCTGCACCAGCCGGTCCACGCGGGCGAGCACCGTGCCGGGGTCGGCGTCCTCGGCCTCCCAGACGACGGCGCGCAGGACGCCACGCAGGTGGCCCATGGCCGCGGCGGCCGCGACGTCGTGCCCGACGACGTCGCCGATCGCGATGCCCACGGAGCCGTCCGGCAGGGCCAGCAGGTCGTAGAAGTCGCCGCCCACCTCGGCGGCGCTGGAGGCGCTGACGTAGTGCGACGCCGACTCCAGGCCGGGCACCACGGGCAGCTCCGGAAGCAGCGACCGCTGCAGCGTGTCGGCCACCGTGTGCTCCTGCTGGTAGAGCCGGACGTTGTCCACCGCCAGTGCTGCACGGCCCGCCAGGTCCTCGGCCAGTTCGACGTCCTCGCGACCGAAACGGCGCTCGGGTGCGTCGACGACCAGCGTGAGGGCGCCCAGGGTGCGCCGCCGCGCGGTCATGGGAACGGCCAGTGCCGACGTCCCGCCCAGCCGCTCGAAGGCCTCGCGTGCGCCCGGGGAGACGAGGATCCCGTCGAGGACCTCGGGCGTCAGCGCGTCGAGAAGCACCGACCGCCTGCTCGCGATGCTCCGCAGGCTCGGCGACGCCGAGGGCAGGTGCTGCGCGTGCGCGGCGGCGAACGCCTGCAGGTCCGCCTGCCGGCCGTCCCGGTGGCGCGCCGCGGTCCGGGCGACCTGGCCGTACTCGTCGACCAGCGTGAGGAACACCCAGTCGGCCAGGCGCGGGACGCACAGCGCGGCCAGACGGTCGAGCAGCTCGGTCATGTCGAGCGTGGCGACCAGCGCGCTCGTCGCCTCCGCCATGAGCGCCAGCCGGCCCTGGGCGCGCTCCGCGTCGGCGCGCGCGCACTCCGCGACGGACCGGGCCACCTCCGCCTCGCGCCGGGCGGCCTGCTCCGCGGCGAAGGCCGCCTCGCGCTCGTTCTCCACCCGGACGCGCTCGGTGACGTCGGTCTGCACGCCGACGAAGCTCACCAGCGCCCCGTCGCCGTCGAAGACCGGGCTGACCGACAGCTGGTTCCAGAAGGCGGTGCCGTCCTTGCGGTAGTTCAGCAGCGTCGTGGTGACCGTGCGCGCCTCGGCGACCGCGGCCCGGATGTCGGCGACGGCGCGGGGGTCGGTCGCGGGCCCCTGCAGGAAACGGCAGTTGCGGCCGACGGCCTCCTCCGTGGGGTAGCCGGTGACCCGGGTGAAGG
>DATHAK010000225.1:0-32382 GCA_035296685.1 Blastococcus sp. | reverse complement strand
TGAAGTTGCGCCGCTGCTGCGCACGCAACTACAGGACCGCCCGGTCCTTGGTGGGACCCTCGACACCGCCGTTCCAGCTCCGGTTGTGGCTCTCGCCGTCGTTGTTGCCCTCGCCGTTGGCCTCGTTGTGCTTCTCGTTGTAGGAGACGAGGTCGTTGAGCGTGAACCCGTCGTGCGCGGTGACGAAGTTGATGCTGGCGAACGGCCGCCGGCCCGAGTGCTGGTAGAGGTCGGACGAACCGGTGATGCGGCTGGCGAACTCGCCGACGGTGGCGTCCTCGCCCCGCCAGAAGTCGCGGACGGTGTCGCGGTACTTGCCGTTCCACTCGGTCCACAGCGCCGGGAAGTTGCCGACCTGGTAGCCGCCCTCGCCGACGTCCCACGGCTCGGCGATCAGCTTGACCTGGCTGACGACGGGGTCCTGGTGGACCAGGTCGAAAAAGGTGGCCAGCCGGTCGACGGCGTGCAGCTCGCGGGCCAGCGTCGAGGCGAGGTCGAAGCGGAAGCCGTCGACGTGCATCTCGGTGACCCAGTACCGCAGCGAGTCCATGATCAGCTGCAGCGACTGCGGCGTCCGGACGTTGAGCGTGTTCCCGGTGCCGGTGTAGTCCATGTAGTACTGCTTGTCGTTCTCGACCAGCCGGTAGTACGTCCGGTTGTCGATGCCCTTGAACGACAGCGTGGGGCCGAGGTGGTTGCCCTCGGCGGTGTGGTTGTAGACGACGTCGAGGATGACCTCGATGCCCGCCTCGTGCAGGGTGCGGACCATCCCCTTGAACTCCTGCACGTGCTGGCCCGCCGTGGTGACGCTCGCGTACTCGTTGTGGGGGGCGAAGAAGCCGATCGTGTTGTAGCCCCAGTAGTTGCGCAGGCCCTTCTGCTGCAGGGTGTCGTCCTGCACGAACTGGTGCACCGGCATGAGCTCGATCGCGGTGATGCCGAGGTCGGTGAGGTACTCGATGACCGCCGGGTGGGCGATGCCGGCGTAGGTGCCGCGCAGCTCCTCGGGCACCCGCGGGTGGGTCATGGTCAGGCCCTTGACGTGGGCCTCGTAGATGACCGTCTTGTGGTACGGCGTCTTCGGCGGTCGGTCCACCCCCCAGTCGAAGTACGGGTTGACGACGACGGACTTCGGCATGTGCGGCGCCGAGTCGGCGTCGTTGCGCTTCTTGGTCTTGAAGTCGTAGCCGAACACCGACTGGTCCCACTCGATCTGGCCGTCGATGGCCTTCGCGTAGGGGTCGAGCAGCAGCTTGTTCGGGTTGCAGCGCAGCCCCTGGGCCGGGTCGTAGCGGCCGTGCACCCGGAAGCCGTAGCGCTGGCCGGGGTGGATCCCGGGGAGGAAGGCGTGCCACACGAAGCCGTCCATCTCGGGCAGCTGGATGCGCTCCTCGTTGCCCTCGTCGTCGAAGAGGCAGAGCTCGACCTTCTCGGCCACCTCGCTGAAGATCGCGAAATTCGTGCCGGTGCCGTCGTACGTGGCCCCGAGGGGATAGGCACTGCCGGGCCAGACCTGCGTCATCCTGGGTAGTTCCTTCTGTTGGCGCCCCGGGCATGGGGCGATGGCCCCCGCACAGGCGCGTGCGAGGGTCGTGGGGGTCCGAGTGCCCCTCCCCAGCTTCCCGCAACCCTGAAGGTCGTGTGAGCTGAGCCCGTGTGAGTCCGCTCGCGGGGCCGGACGACGACGACGCCCCTCGCGGCGTACCGCGAGGGGCGTCGTGCGCAGGTCCGGGAGGGCCCGGTCGGCTCCGGCCGGGGCCGACCTCGCCCGGGGGGAAGTCCCCCAGGTGGCGCTGGCCCCCGGTCTGGAACCACTGCGGGAAGGCACGCTAGGGCGGTACCCGGCCGAGGACAAGTGGTCGGCGCGCCCCACCGGCCACGCGCGGACCAGAGGTCCCGGGGAACCGCTCGGACGCGTTCTGTCACACCCTCGTCGTACCGTCGTCCCGTGCGCGCGACCACCGACATCCGGCCGACCCAGGGCAAGTTCCGGGTCGTCAGCGAGTTCGAGCCCGCCGGCGATCAGCCGGCGGCCATCGCCGAGCTCGCCACCCGGGTGAAGCGGGGGGAGAAGGACGTCGTCCTCCTGGGCGCGACCGGTACCGGCAAGTCGGCGACGACGGCGTGGCTGATCGAGCAGGTGCAGCGGCCGACGCTGGTCATGGCGCCGAACAAGACGCTCGCCGCGCAGCTGGCCAACGAGTTCCGCGAGCTGCTGCCGAACAACGCGGTCGAGTACTTCGTCTCCTACTACGACTACTACCAGCCCGAGGCGTACGTCCCGCAGACGGACACCTACATCGAGAAGGACTCCTCGATCAACGAGGAGGTCGAGCGGCTGCGGCACTCGGCCACGCAGGCGCTGCTCACCCGGCGCGACGTGGTGGTCGTGGCGACGGTGTCCTGCATCTACGGCCTGGGCACGCCGCAGGAGTACGTCGACCGGGCGCTGAAGATCTCGGTGGGGGAGGAGCGCGACCGCGACGACCTGCTGCGCACGCTGGTCACCGAGCAGTACACCCGCAACGACCTGTCGTTCAGCCGCGGCACCTTCCGGGTCCGGGGCGACACCATCGAGGTCTTCCCGGTGTACGAGGAGCTCGCCGTCCGCATCGAGATGTTCGGCGACGAGGTCGAGCGCCTCTACTACCTGCACCCGCTCACCGGTGAGGTGGTCCGCGAGGTCCAGGAGCTGTTCGTCTTCCCGGCCACCCACTACGTCGCCGGCCCCGACCGCATGGAGCGGGCCATCCGCGGCATCGAGGCCGAGCTCGAGCACCAGCTGGGGGTGCTGGAGAAGCAGGGCAGGCTGCTCGAGGCCCAGCGGCTGCGCATGCGCACCACCTACGACATCGAGATGATGCGGCAGGTCGGCTTCTGCTCCGGCATCGAGAACTACTCGCGGCACATCGACGGCCGAGCCCCCGGCACCGCCGGCAGCTGTCTCATCGACTACTTCCCCGACGACTTCCTCCTGGTCATCGACGAGTCGCACGTGACCGTGCCACAGATCGGCGGCATGTACGAGGGCGACATGAGCCGCAAGCGCACCCTCGTCGAGCACGGCTTCCGCCTGCCGTCGGCGATGGACAACCGGCCGCTGAAGTGGGAGGAGTTCACCGACCGGATCGGCCAGACCGTCTATCTGTCCGCGACACCGGGCGACTACGAGCTGGGCCGCACGCAGGGCGAGGTCGTCGAGCAGGTCATCCGGCCCACCGGTCTGGTCGACCCCGAGGTCGTGATCAAGCCGACCAAGGGCCAGATCGACGACCTGGTGCACGAGATCCGGGTCCGCACCGAGAAGGACGAGCGGATCCTCGTCACGACCCTCACCAAGAAGATGGCGGAGGACCTCACCGACTACCTGCTCGAGCTCGGGATCAAGGTCCGGTACCTGCACTCCGAGGTCGACACCCTGCGGCGGGTGGAGCTGCTGCGGGAGCTGCGGCAGGGCGAGTACGACGTGCTGGTCGGCATCAACCTGCTGCGCGAGGGGCTCGACCTGCCCGAGGTGTCGCTGGTCGCCATCCTCGACGCCGACAAGGAGGGCTTCCTCCGCTCCGGGAAGTCCCTGATCCAGACGATCGGCCGCGCGGCCCGCAACGTGTCCGGCCAGGTGCACATGTACGCCGACACGGTCACGCCCTCGATGGCGCACGCGATCGAGGAGACGAACCGGCGCCGCGAGAAGCAGATCGCCTACAACACCGAGCGCGGCCTCGACCCGCAGCCGCTGCGCAAGAAGATCGTCGACATCCTCGACGGCATCTACCGGGAGGCCGAGGACTCCGAGTCGTCGGCACTGGTCGGCGGCTCCGGCAGGCAGCAGTCCCGCGGCAAGGCACCGGTGCCCGGGCTGTCCTCCAAGAAGGCGGCCGCCAGGGGCAAGGCCGGCGCGATCGACGTCCAGGGCCTGCCGCGCAACGAGTTGGCCGACCTCATCGCGCAGATGAACGAGCAGATGCTGGCCGCGGCCCGCGAGCTGCAGTTCGAGGTGGCCGCCCGGCTGCGCGACGAGCTGAGCGAGCTGAAGAAGGAGCTCCGCCAGCTCGACGCCGCGCACGCCTGACGGCAGCCCGGCGCCCTAGTTGATCATCGGCATCTGGTGGTGACCTTCGGCGTGTCGGCTCGCCATTCGCCGATGATCAACAACGGGGAGGGGCGCCCGATGAACCGCGAGCAACTCGTCGCCTACTGCCTCGCCAAGCCCGGCGCGGAGGAGACGTATCCGTGGGGCGAGGAGGAGCTCGTGGCGAAGGTCGGTGGCAAGGGCTTCGCCTTCATCGGGCCGGGCACGGTCAGCGTGAAGTGCGGGCGAGACGCCCTCGAGGCAGCCGAGTGGCGCGACCGCTACCCGCGCGCGATCACGTCGAGCCACTACGTCGGCCGGTACGGCTGGAACTCCGTCGACTGGACCGGCCCCGTGCCCGACGACGAGGTGCGCGAGCTGATCGATGCCTCGTACGACGCCGCGGTCGCGGCCCTGCCGAAGGCCCGGCGCCCGCCGGCCGGCTGACGGCGGTCAGAGCGACCGGCGGGCGTCCAGCCGCGTCTTGGCGAGGCTCGCACCGACGGTGATCGTCAGCGTCGCGAGGATGAAGAGCAGCGAGGTCGCGATCCCGATCTCGGGGAGCGGGATGGCTCCCAGGTGGTCGATGTGCGAGCCGTGCAGCGCCTCGATGACGAGCTTGACGCCGATGAAGCCGAGGATCACCGACAGCCCGACGTTCAGGTAGATGATCCGCTCGAGCGCGCCACCGATGAGGAAGTACAGCTGCCGCAGGCCCATCAGGGCGAACGCGTTGGCCGTCAGGACGATGTAGGGGTCCTGCGTCAGACCGAAGATCGCCGGGATGGAGTCGAGGGCGAAGACGACGTTCGCGACGCTGATGGCGGCGATCACGATCACCAGCGGGGTGAGCATCCGCTTGCCGTTCACCCGGGTGGCCAGGCGCGGGCCCTCGTACTCCGTGGTCATGGGCAGCACCCGTCGCAGCCCACGCAGCAGGGCGTTCTCCTTGAAGTCGTCCTCGTCGTTCTCGCCCTCGAACGCCAGCTTGACGGCCGTGTAGATCAGGAACGCGCCGAAGATGTAGAAGACCCAGCTCGCCGCGGAAATGGCTGCCGCGCCGGCGGCGATGAAGACCCCGCGCAGCACCATCGACGCGACGATGCCGATGTAGAGCACCTTGTCGACGGCCAGCTGGGGTACGGCGAACCTCGCCATGATGATGATGAAGACGAAGAGGTTGTCGACGCTGAGGCTGTACTCGGTGATGTAGCCCGCGACGAACTCGCTGCCCGACGTCCCCGACCGGAACACGAACAGGCCGACGGCGAACAGCGCCGCCAAGGCGACGTAAAAGAGGACCCAGAGCGTCGCCTGGCGCATCGTCACCGCGTTCTTGCGGCGGGCGATGACGACGAGATCGAGCACGACGATCGCCAGGAACCCGACGGCGGTCAGGATCCAGACGACAGGCGGCACGGCAGTGAACACGAATCCTCCGAGGGGTCGTCGGCGACGACGGTTTCGAAGGTCTCTTCCGCCCGCGTTCCGAGGACCAGCAGCACCGGGGACGCCGACGAGGCGCTCCGTGATGACGACACCGCTGCGAAGGAATACTCCCCTTCAAGCGGGCGAAGAGTAGCCGACGAGTTCCGCGTCGACAGACTGCCGCAGCCGGTGAGAATCCTCACCTCGTGGGGACACGGGGAATTCTCGGGTCCCCGCTGGCCCTTGCACCGAACGGTCACCTAGTGTGGCCGGTGGGCGCCGTCGAGCTGCACTCGGCGTCCGCACGTGGAGGGGAGTATCCCCCGCGGCAGCGTCGTCATCACGAGGTCCCGCGACCTCCGGCGCTGTCGGTCGTCGGCGTCCAGCCTTCGGCGGGAGAGACCTCCGGTACTGACTGATGCCAGTTGCCGGAGGGCTTTTTTTCGTATGGACGTGCCGTTCCTCGTCTGGGCTCTCACGATCGCCGTGATCGTGGGGATGCTCATCTTCGATTTCGTCGGGCACGTGCGCACACCGCACGCCCCGTCGCTCCGAAAATCCGCGATCTGGTCGGCGGTCTACGTCGGCATCGCGGTCATCTTCGGGCTGCTCGTCCTCTGGTTCTCCGGGGCCGAGTACGCCGGCGAGTACTTCGCGGGCTACATCACCGAGAAGAGCCTCTCGGTCGACAACCTCTTCGTCTTCGTCCTGATCATGGCGGCGTTCGCCGTTCCGCGGGAGCTGCAGCAGAAGGTGCTGCTGTTCGGCATCACGTTCGCGCTCGCGCTGCGGACCGTCTTCATCCTGGTGGGCGCCGCCGCGATCGAGAACTTCAGCTGGGTCTTCTACCTCTTCGGCGCGATCCTCATCTACACCGCCTGGGTGCAGGCGCGCAGTGGTGGACACAGCAGTGACGAGCACTACGAGGAGAACGCCGTCCTGCGGCTCACCCGCAAGGTCCTCCCGACCACCGAGGACTACCAGGGCGACAAGATGATGGTGACGGTCGCCGGCAGGCGCTTCATCACCCCTCTCGCGATCGCCCTCATCGCGATCGGCACGGCGGACGTCATCTTCGCCGTCGACTCGATCCCGGCGATCTTCGGTCTCACGCAGGAGACCTATCTGGTATTCGCCGCCAACGCCTTCTCCCTGCTCGGCCTGCGCCAGCTGTTCTTCCTCATCGACGGGCTGCTCGACCGGCTCGTCTACCTCGCGTACGGGCTCGCGGTGATCCTGGGCTTCATCGGCGCCAAGCTCGTGATCCACGCGCTGCACACCAACGAGCTGCCCTTCATCAACGGCGGCGAGCACGTCACGGCGATCCCCGAGATCTCCACCCCGCTCTCCCTCGCCGTGATCCTCGGAACCCTGCTGGTGACCACCGTGGCCAGCCTGGCCAGGAACCGGGCCGTCCGGCGCGACTCCGACACACCTGAACCGACGCCACACCGCTGACCCTGCGGTCCGGCGTCCGCCCGGACCGTGCCCGTTCCGACCGTTAGGTGGAAACCGTGGATCTGCCCACGTGGTTCACGATCGCGACCTTTGTGGGGCTGACCGCCCTGCTGCTCGCCGATCTCGCGATCGTCGCGCGACGCCCGCACGAACCGTCGATCAAGGAGGCGTCCCTCTGGGTCAGCTTCTACGTGGCCCTGGCGCTGGCCTTCGGGGTCGTGGTGCTCGCGGTCGCCGGCGGGCAGTCCGCGACGGAGTTCTACGCAGGCTGGCTGACGGAGTACTCGCTGTCGGTCGACAACCTGTTCGTCTTCGTGATCATCATGGCGCGCTTCCAGGTGCCGCGGAAGCTGCAGCAGGAAGCGCTCATGGTCGGCATCATCATCGCGCTCGTCCTGCGTGGCGTCTTCATCCTCCTGGGCGCCGCCGTCATCGAGCGGTTCACCTGGGTCTTCTACATCTTCGGCGCGTTCCTCGTGTACACGGCGATCAACCTCGTCCGGCACCGGGGCGAGGAGGACGACTACGAGGAGAACGCGTTCATCCGCCGGATGCGCAGGGTCCTCCCGATCACCCAGGACTACCACGGCAGCAAGATCCGGGTCACCCAGGACGGCAAGAAGTTCTGGACGCCGATGATCGTGGTCTTCCTGGCGCTCGGGACCACGGACCTGCTCTTCGCGCTCGACAGCATCCCGGCGATCTTCGGGCTCACCAAGGAGCCCTTCATCGTATTCACCGCGAACGTGTTCGCGCTCATGGGCCTGCGACAGCTGTACTTCCTGCTGGGCGGCCTGCTGAAGCGGCTGGTCTATCTGTCCATGGGGCTGGCCGTCATCCTGGCGTTCATCGGCGTGAAGCTCGTCATGGAGGCGCTGCACACCAACGAACTGCCGTTCATCAACGGCGGGGAGCACATCGACGCGGTACCGGAGATCCCCATCTGGCTGTCACTCGCGATCATCCTCGGCGTTCTCGTCGTCGCCACGGCGGCCAGTCTGCTCACCACCCGGGGGCAGCTGCCGGCCGCCGAGCGGTCCCCCGAGCACGACGAGGCCCTCGAGCATGACGAGGCCCTCGTCGGACCGGAGACGGAGGCCGACGCCGAGGCGCACCTGGTGGCCGACGAGGAGCGCAGCCCCCGCTAGCCACCGAGCCCTCCGGGGGAACCGTTCCGTCGGAGGGCTCGGCTAGCGTCGCCGGTCATGCGGCCGACCGACCTCGCACTGCTGCGGACCCCGGGCGTCCCGACCGTGTCGCCCGACGGCCGGATCGCCGTCGTCGCCGTCAGCCGGCTGGACCTGGACGCCGACGAGTACCGCGGCCAGCTGTGGGCGGTGCCCACCGACGGGTCGGCGCCGGCGCGGCCGCTGACCTCCGGGCATCTCGACAGCGCGCCGGCCTTCTCGCCGGACGGCCGCTGGCTGGCGCACCTGAGCGCGGAGCCCGGCGGCAAGCCGCAGATCTGGGTGCTGCCGACGGCCGGGGGAGAGGGGCGCCGCCTCACGGACCACCCGCTGGGGGCGGGCGCGCCCGTCTGGGCGCCGGACTCCCGGCGGCTCGCCTACGTGGCCCGCGTTCCGGAGCCCGGCCGGTACGGCACGGTCGAGGGCGTGGGACCGGGCGCCGAGCCGCCGCGGCTGATCACGAACCTCAAGTACCGGCGGGACGCCGTCGGCTTCCTGAACGACCGGCCGAGCCAGGTCTTCGTGCTCGCCTTGCCCGAGGACTTCGCCGACGAGACCGCGCCCCTGCCCGAGCCGGTGCAGGTCACCACCGGCGACGCCGACTGCGAGGACGTCACGTGGCGCCCCGACGGCGGGGAGCTGGCCTTCGTCTCCGCCCGCCATGCGACCGCCGACCACGACCTGGTCCGCGACGTGTACGCGATCCGGCCCGACGGCTCGGGGCTGCGACGGGTCACCGACTCGACCGGTGACTGCGCGCTGCCGGCCTACGACTCGTCCGGCGGCTCGATCTACCTGACCGCGGTTCCCGACCTGGGTCCCGACGGGCTGGACTTCGTCGCGAGGCAGGCGGTGCCGTGCCGCGTGCCGGCCGCCGGCGGCCCCCTCGAACCGCTGCTCGACCCGGCGGAGCACGGCCGTGCCGACGAGACGCCGGCGACGGTGCTCGCCGGCGGTGCGGTCCTGGTGGGCCTGCACCGACGGGGGGCGGTGGAGCTGGTCCGGGTCCCCCTGGACGGCGGCCCGCCCGAACCCCTGGTCGACGGGCCGTTCGTCGTCCGGAGCTTCGCGGCTGCTGGGGACGTCGTGGTGGCGGTGGTCGCGCACGAGCGGTCCGCCGGTGAGCTGATCGCGCTTACCCCGGGCCGCCGCCGGCTGCTGACCGGGTTCGGCCGGCCGCTCGGCGAGACGGGCCGCCTGCACCGGATGGGCGAGCGGACCGTCCAGGCGCCCGACGGGTATCCGGTGCACGGCTGGGTCACGACGCCGCCGGGTCCCGGGCCCCACCCGGTGCTGCTGACCATCCACGGCGGGCCGTTCGCGCAGTACGACCGGGCCCTGTTCGACGAGACCCAGGTGTACGTGTCCGCCGGCTATGCGGTCGTGCAGTGCAACCCGCGCGGGTCCGCCGGCTATGGCGAGGCGCACGGCCGGGCGATCAAGGGCGGGTTCGGCGAACTGGACGCCGGCGACGTCCATGCGTTCCTCGACGCCGCACTCGCCGAGCCGGAGCTGGACGCCGACCGGGTGGGCGTCATGGGGGGTTCCTACGGCGGGTACCTGACCGCCTTCCTGATCGGGCGCACCTCGCGCTTCACCGCGGCGGTCGTCGAGCGGGCGTTCCTCGACCCGGTGAGCTTCGTCGGCTCGTCCGACATCGGGTGGTTCTTCCCGGACATCTACCTCGGCAGCGATCCGGAGCAGGTAGCGGCACAGAGCGCGATGGCCGGCGCCGGGGCGATCACCACGCCGACGCTGGTGATCCACTCCGAGGAGGACTGGCGCTGCCCGGTCGAGCAGGGGCAGCGGCTCTACGTGGACCTCCGGCGCCGCGGCGTTCCCACCGAGCTGCTGCTCTTCCCGGGGGAGGGACACGAGCTGTCCCGGTCAGGCCGGCCGAAGCACCGGCTGGCCCGGTTCGAGCACATCCTGCGGTGGTGGGCGCGCTGGCTGCCCACACCGTCGAACCCGGGCGAGGCGACGGCGGAACCGGTCGCCGTGGCGCCCGGGTCGGACGGGCGGGTGCCCGACGGCGAGGCGTCCGCGGAGCCGCTGGCCGTCCGGGCCACCCGCGTCGACTGAGGACGTTCCGTGATCCCGGTCCTCGGCCGT
Organism: Blastococcus sp.; assembly: GCA_035296685.1. Lineage (GTDB taxonomy): Bacteria > Actinomycetota > Actinomycetes > Mycobacteriales > Geodermatophilaceae > Blastococcus_B. The sequence goes on along the minus strand of DATHAK010000225.1, from coordinate 22,125 downwards.
CGGGCGCTCGGGCGGGCCACGCTCGCCCGGCAGCTGCTGCTGGGCCGGGTGGACCGGGCCGTCGCGCCGGCGCTGGAGCACCTCGTGGGGCTGCAGGCGCAGGCGCCGCGGGTGCCGCACCTGTCGTTGTGGAACCGGCTCGCCGGCTACGACCCAGGCGAGCTGGACACCCTGATGACGTCTCGGGCGGTGGTCCGCACCCAGCTGATGCGCACGACGATCCACACGGTGACGGCGGCCGACGCCGCCGCCCTGCGGCCGCTGCTGCAGCCGGTGCTGGACCGCACGTTCGCGAGCACGGCGTGGGGGCAGCGACTCCGGGGGCAGGACCTCTCGGCGGTGGTCGCCGAGGCGGCGGAGCTGCTCGCCGAGCGGCCGATGGGCCGGGCGGCGCTGCAGCGGGAGCTCGCCCGCCGCCACCCGGACCTCGACGCGGAGGCGGCGACCCTGGGGGTCAGCTACTGGCTGCCCTGGGTGCAGCCTCCTCCGCGTGGGCTGTGGGCGGGGTCCGGCGGGGCCGTGATGGTGCCGCTGGCGGTGTGGCTCGGGGCGCCGGACGTGGTCCCGGCGACGCCCGACGACCTCGTCGTCCGCTACCTCGGGGCGTTCGGGCCGGCGAGCGTCCGCGACGTGCAGACCTGGTGCGGGCTCACGCGGCTGCGCGAGGTGGTCGACCGGCTGGGCCCACGGCTGCGCCGGTTCCGCTCCGAGGACGGCGCCGAGCTGGTCGACGTCCCCGACGGTGTGCTGCCCGATCCCGACGTCCCGGCGCCGGTGCGCTTCCTGGCCGAGTACGACAACGTCCTGCTCTCCCACGACGACCGGACCCGCGTGATCCCGGAGCGGATCCCCGTTCCGCTGCCTGCGGGCTCCGGCGCGCGGACCGGCACGGTGCTCGTCGACGGAGCGCTGCGGGCCACCTGGGCGGCGGGCACGGACGCCGACGCCACCGTGCTCACCGTGCGGCCGTCGGGCGCGCTCTCCGCGGCCGAGCGTGCCGAGGTCGAGGAGGAGGGCGGCCGGCTGCTCGGGTTCCTCGCGCCGGGCCGCCGTCACGACGTCCGTATCGCCTGACTTTCCTCAGACCCCGCGTCGGACGACCGAGCGGGCGGCCGCCCGTGCCCCTAGCGTCCCGGTCATGGCGCTCATCTATCCCGTCCTGTCGGACTCCGCCGAACCGGACGACGACGCGGCCCCGGACTTCGCCGAGCTGGCCGCCGACCTCTCCGACCAGTGGCTGGTCGAGGTGGCCGTGGGGGAGGACGGTGACGACGCCTGCTTCGGGCCGCTCGCCGCGCGCATGGCCTGGGACCTGGCCCTGGAGATCGACGACAAGCGCCCCGACTGGTCGGTGTCGGTCGTGCCGCTCTACGTCGCCGAGCCGGCCGACACGATCATCGACCTGTTCGAGGACGACGAGTAGCCCGGCGTCACCGCGGGCCGCGTGGCGTCGTCGGCCCGGTCCGGCAGTTCAGGCAGGTACGTGCCGGCGCAGGGGTCGAGCCAGTGCGGCGCGTAACGCGGCGACGGCGGCGTCCGGTCGCTCCCAGCACGGGTCGTCCCGCACGTCCTCGATGACCTCGAGCGGCCAGCCGAACCGGGCGGCGGCGGACTCCGCGATCCGCACCCGGTTCTGCAGGTCGTGCCGACCCCAGATCATCGACACCGGAACGGCGATCCGGGCGAGGTCGCGCCGAGCGATCGGCCGCATGCCCATGGCCATCACGAACGACAGCACCGCCGACCGGGCGCCAGCCGCTCGGATGCCTTCGAGTGCGTAGTTCGCGAACGGGTCCCAGCGGGGGCCCAGCCGGCTGCGCATGCCGTCGAAGTCGTACATGCAGCGGTCGAGGAAGCGGTCCCGGCTGCGCTCGGTCGGGTGGGCGAGGAACCGCGCCAGCGGGGCCGAGAAGGACGGAGCCGGTCGGCTGAACGACAGACCGGCGGAGTCGACCAGCACGATGCGCTCGGCCGGGCCTCCCTCGATGACGTGGCGGAGCGCGAGGGCCCCGCCGGCCAGGTGACCGACGAGTGCCGGGGGGTGGGTGCAGGTCCGGGCCACGAGATCGCGCAGCCAGGCCAGCCAGCGCTCGGCGTCTAGTGGTCCGTCGGTGGGCCGACCGGAGGCGCCGTGTCCGGGCAGGTCGGGGACCACCACCCGGTGCGTCTCGGTGAGGTCCGGGACCACGCGGCCCCAGAGCCCGGCGAACTCCCCGGGCCCGTGCAGCAGGATGGCCGTCGGTCCCTCGCCGCCTTCCAGGACGGCGGTCGGGATCCCGGCCAGGTCGTAGCGGCGCTCGGCGACCGGAAGGTCGCCGATCGTCGCCTCGCGGAATCCGGCGGTGGCGGTGGTACCCGGCATGGCGGCCTCCTCGGTCGTCTGACGTACGGACGACGTCGACGCTAGGAAGTGCGAGCACCCGCCGGCATCGACCAGGACGACCAATTCGGTCGGTCGGTGCGTGGTCCGAACGGGCCACGCCCCTGGCCCGTCAGATCAGATCGTGCTGCACGGCGAACGTGGCGGCGGCCGCCCGCGAGGACACCCCGAGGCGGCCGAACACGTTCTGCAGGTGCCGCCGGACCGTGTGCTCGCTGAGCACGAGCGCGTCCGCGATCTCGCGGTTGGTGCAGCCCCGCGCCACCAACCGGAGCACCTCGACCTCCCGCTCGGTGAGTCCGCTGGGGCGCGACAGGGGCTCGGGGGAGAGGCGGGCCTGGACGCGGGCCAGGTCGTCGACCGCCCCCAGCTCCTCGAAGGTGTACCGGGCCGCATCCCACTCCAGCAGCGCACCGTCGCTGTCGCCGAGGGTGTGGGACACCTCGCCCAGCAGGAGCCGCACGCGCGCGGCCTCGTAGGGGACGTGCAGCTCCCGCCACGCCCGAAAGGCCCGGCGCAGGACCGTCGCGGCGTCCCGCGGGGTGCCCTCGGCCAGCAGCACGCTCCCCATCGCCGTCGCGGCGAGCGCCTGCAGCCACTCGCCGGCCTGGTTCCGGGCGACGTCGTCCAGCTCGTCCGCGGCCGCGTGAGCCGCTGCCGCGTCGCCGCACGCGCAGCAGACCTCGCTGGCGGCCGCCAGCAGGTGCCAGCGCTCGCCACCGCTGGTCGCCGTCGCGAGTGCCGCGTCGACGGCCGCACGAGCGTCCGTCCCGCGGCCCTGCGCCAGGCGCAGGAGGAGCATCCCCGGCTGCGGCGGGTGACCGTGCTGGCTGGCCTGCCGATAGCAGTCCTCGGCGTCGCCGTGCCGGCCCAGCCGGCGCAGCAGCTCCCCGGTCTGGTACCAGGCCAGGCCGAAGGCGGGTTGGCCCGGCGGATCCGCCAGCCGCTCCCGGGCTCGTCCGATCTCCTCCATCGCCTCGGCCCAGTGCCCCTCGAGCGCCAGCACCTGGGCCCGGTGGACCAGGCACTGCCCCCGGTAGGGCACGAGGTCGGGCTGTGCGGCGCACCACCGGGTGAGCTCCCCGGTCCACTCGCGGGCCCGGTGCAGGTCGAACGCCAGGTGGCAGGTCTCGATCACCGCGCAGTAGACGATGCCCACGGTGATCGGTGAGACGTCCTCCGCGGTGACGGCGACCATCGCCTCGTCGAGCAGGGCGAGACCCGCCTCTCGGTGCCCGCCGGCGACCAACGCCTGGCCGGAGCCGACCACGCCGAACGCGGTGACGTCCGGGTCGCGGAAGCGGGTCCCGACCTCGACCGCCTGCTGGAAGACCGCGACTGCCGCCTCCGCGTCCCCGGAGAACAGGTGCTGAAGTCCGCTGGGGATCAGCAGCAGCCCCTGCTCGGCGCATGCGGGGTCGCCGTCCTCGGCCAGCAGCCGATGGGCGCGGGACAGCCACCCCCCGGCTCGGGCCGCTTCGCCGCGCTGGAACAACCCGAACGCCAGCCAGAACGCCGCACGTGCCGCCCGGCGCCGGTCATCGTGGTCCAGCAGTCGTCGGACGGAGCGCTCGAGGGCGCGATCGCAGGCGTCGTCGTGCCCGGTCAGGTAGGCCGCGAGCGCGAGGCGGTCGAGGTCGTCGACGCCCAGTTCGGCGGCCTCGTCGGCCGTGGACAGAGCCTCGTAGGCCTGCGCCCACGCCCGGGCGGTGAACGCGTCCCGCCCGATGGTGAGCTGCTCCGTGGCCGGCATCCGTTGCTCCTCGGCACCATGCAACACGCGAACCGCGGATCGGTCCAGGGACCACGGACACCCGCCTACCCGCCGGCGCGTGGCCCTGGACGTGCCGCCACCAGCCCGACGAGTGACCAGAAGACCACCACCAGGGCTCCCGCCCCGACGAGGAGGGCCGCGGTGAACGGCAGGAACCGGGACGCGGCAGCCACCAGCAAGGCCGTCACCACCAGCGTCGTCCGGCCCCGCCCGAGGACTGCGGCCGAGACCACCGAGCGGGCGACCAACGCGGCCCCTACGGCGAAGACCACTGCTCCGGAGAGCAGCAACGGCATGAACCATGCATCGAGCTCGAGCAGCACCGCGACCGGGTCCGCGCCGGACAGCGTCGCCGCGAGCACGGAGATCTCCATGGCGGGCAGCAGCGCGAAGAGGGTGCTGCCGATCACCACGAACGGCACGGATCGGGCGCTCCACCGCCACTCGCCGCGCTGCCGCAGAGCCCCGGCGACCGCGAGGAACGCCAGCGTGACGAGCGGGGCCGCGACGGCCACCACGAGGTGCGCGACCGACCACCGGGTCACGTCGGCGGTGAGCGCGGCCGCCACGGCCTCCTTGTCCCGCAGGTCGGCGATGAACGGGTGGTACCCGATCCCGGCGAGCAGCACCACCGGTGCCGTTGCCACGGTGGCCGCGGCGGCGGTCCGCCGCGCTCGGCCCCACCTGACCGGCTCGCGCGGGGCATCGTCCGTGTTCTGCGGCGGCGGACGGACGGCGACCGCGTGGTCCGGCGCCCTCGCGGCCGCGGTCACCGCGGTCCTGGCGGCGGTCATGCCGGCACCCCCGTCGTCGCGACGTTGTGGAGCGGCCAGAACTCCGGGTCGGGCGCGGGACCGGGCGCTCCGGCAGCACGCAGGGCCGGGCCCAACTTCTCCCTGAAGAACAGACGGCCCTGATCCTCGGTGTCGAACACCTCGATCACGCGCCAGCCGCCGCCCGGCCGCGGACCGGCCAGGTGGACCCGACCGCCGATGGGCAGCGTCACGCTCGAGGCGACCTTCTCGTAGATCTCCTGCGAGCCGTTGGGGTTGTCGATCATCATCACGACGGACATGGCCGCCTCCTGGGGTGCGGTAGGGGTTTCCTGACGGTGATCGACGCTAGGAACCCGCCCGTCCCGCCCGCATCGCCCGAAGCGACCAACCGGAACGGCACGCCGCGTGGTCGGATCGGACCACGTGCCGGCAGCCTTCCTGTCGCCCTGGCAGCGCAACAACTGGGACGAGACCCTCCCGCCGCGGCAGTCTGACCGGCGTCCCCGGCCCGGGGTGCCGACGTCGCCTAGCTCCCTGGGGCGCGCTGATGCCGCGCTAGAGGGACCGGACCGTGGGAGCGTGAGGCGGCCGTGGCCCAGGCAGAGGCTGCTGGAGCGCCCTCGAAGGAGACCACCATGCTCCGAGGTTTCAGGAACTTCCTGATGCAGGGCGAATTGATCGTCATCGCGGTGGGCCTGGTGGTGGCTCTCGCCTTCAGCACCTTGATCAAGTCCTTTACGGACCACATCATCGCGCCGCTGGTCAACGCAGCCGGTGGCGGCGGTGCTGCCGGTAAGGGCCTGGGCTGGACCATCAATGGTCAGCGAATCGACCTCGGGGCTTTCATCGCAGACATCATTTACTTCATCATCCTCATGGCCGTCATCTACTTCCTTATCGTGGTTCCCTATCGGGCCTACATGAGACGGCGAGGCATGACCGTGTTCGGCGAGCCGGCGCCAACCCGCACCTGCCCGGAATGCAGGGCAGCCGATTTGCCCGTTGACGCCATCAAGTGCAAATACTGCGCCAGCCGGCTCTAGGCGGCGGCCATGCCCCTGTCAGACCTCCCATCCTCGAGCGTGGTGGCCGGCCCGTGGGGCGAGGTCCAGGGGCTGCTGGCCCGGATGGCGGTCGACACCTGGTCGGCCGCACCCCATGCCTGCCTTCGCGCTGGTCGTCCGACGAGGCGGGGGCACATGGAAAGCGGTGCCCCCGCGGCCGCGGCGACAGCGGGAGCGGGCGGCCTGACAGCGGCCGAAGCCGCCCTTAGGGCTACCAGCCGCGCGCCCGCCACTCGCCGAGGTGCGTGTTCCTCGCCGAGCGTGCTGTGGTTGCCGTGGCCGGGGTAGAACCACGATGAGTCGTCGAGCCGCCCGAAGATCCTGGACTCCAGGTCGTCCATGAGGGGCGCGAAGTTCTCCGGGGTTGTTGTCTTCCCAGCACCGCCGGGGAACGAGGACGGACCGGGGCTTCAGCCGGCCGCCGTGAGGCCGGCCTTATCGGCGCTCCTCTGTCACAGCCGCGCGGCGGTCCCCTCGCGAGGGGTCACCGCCCGGCGGTGACGGGAGCCGGTGGCCCTGCGGTCGGCTGCCCGAAGGGCGCGGGAGGGATGGGGCCGCTGGGTACCCAGCCGGGGTCCGTGCCGCCCTGGTCCAGCCGGAACGGGGGATAGCGGTCTGTCATCAGCGCCGCGTAGGCGCCCACCCGGAGCGCCCACCGGTCCATGCCCATGACGAAGTCGTACAGCGGCTTCGGATAGCGGCCCGTGAACAGGAGCACGATCGCGGCAATCAGCACGAGCAGGCCGACCAGACTCCAGCCGGCGTTCGAGCCGTTGTCCCAGCCGTTGTCGGCGTCGCCGACGCGGGTGCCCAGCCACAGCCCGCCGCCGACGAAGATCGCGAGGACGAGGAAGTGCGGAATGGCCAGCAGCCATTTCACGAAGATGAGACCTCGGGACAGCCGTTCGGGATAAGGGACGGCCAGGTGCGCCGGGTAGTCCGGCACCTCGGCCAGGGTGAAGGGCGGATAGCGGTCGGTGCCGAGGGCCCAGTAGCCGTAGTAGTGCACGCGCCAGGACCAGCGCATGACCCCGACGTTGAAATCGAAGAGCGACCGCGGATAGCGGCCGGTGAACAGGATCGCGAAGAAGGCGATCACCGTAACGACGACAAAGGCCACCCACAGGAAGAACAGCACGATGAGGTGGGGGATCAGCAGCAGCCACTTCACGAGCCACAACCCGCGGGAGAGCGACGGGTCCAGCGACGCATCGACGCGGACGGGATATGGGGTTCGGTTCTCGGACATCGGATCGTCGCTTTCGTCGTCGCGTGGGGGTCAGTTGCTGGGCCGCTGCAGGTAGAAGTCGTTCTGCCCGTGGTGGCCAAGTGCCGGATGTGCAGCGCTCCGGAGCAGGCCAGGCCGCGGATGGCGCGGTTGGCCTCGTCGTGGACCCAGAGGGCTGTAACGGCCGTCGCGGGCGTGCCCGTAGTAGAGGGGGTCGTCCGGCGAAGGCGCGGGCCCGGGACCATGGCTGTCATCAGAAAGCTTCCTGGACGCTGTACAGAATTTGTACGATGTGCAGGAGCGTTCTACTGTGTGGTCACCGATGTCAAGGGGGTCGTCCGCGCCGATGTCCGCTCCAGCTGTCCCGCGCCGCCGCGGTCCCCGACGAGCTCTGACCGAGGACGAGATCCTGGATGCGGCCCTGAGCCTGCTCGACGACGGAGGGCCGGACGCGGCGTCCGTCCGAGGCATCGCGGCGCGGGTCGGCGTCGCGCCGAACGCCGTCTACACGTACTTCCCGGACAAGGCCGCCGTCGTCAAGGCACTCGTGGAGCGGCTCCTGGGCGAGGTGGATCACGACGTCTTCGCCGACCGAGGCCGCCCGTGGCGCGAGCGCGTCGAGGCGCTGGCCCTCGACCTGCGAGCCCACCTCTCGGCTCACCCAGGCGCGGTCGGCCTCATGATCGGCGGACCCATGGACGGTCCGCACGCCCTCGCCCTCAACGAGCGTCTGCTGCAGTTGCTGGCCGACGCCGGACTCGACCCGACGGATGGTGCGCGGGCGTCCTACCTGCTCATCGTCTACGTGTTCGGCTCCATCGCACTGGAGGTCGCCGACGCTCATCAACCCGGGCCGCTCCCTCCCGAGTCGGAACGGATCACCGGCCGGCACCTCACCTTTTCCGCGACGCCGTCCGATGCGTTCCCCCACAGCGCGGCAGCCGCCAGGACCATGGCCGAGTACATCTCGACCGATCAGTACCTATGGGGTCTGCGGCGGATCCTCGACGGCATCGTGCCCCGGGACCGCGACTAGGTCACCGGGGTGCTCGGGCCCGGCCGGAGGCTTTGGGTGAAGCCGGACCCGGTATCGGATGCAGCTGATGGCTGACCGGACACGGGCGATCGCCCGGATGGAACTGGCGGTCCGTGGACGGTCCGTGGACGGTCCGTTCGCCATTCCTGCCGTCGCAGTTGCGCCGGCGGTCCAAAGCCTCTCATCGCCCTGGCACCGTCGTCGAAACTGTCAAAGCGTCAGCCGATGTCCCTTGGCGGCCCACTCGGTGACACGCCCAGCGGGAAGAGGACGCTGCCGCCACCAGGCCCCACGGATGACCCGGTCGAGCAGTCCAGCTAGCGAAGGACGCGCATCCACACGTTCGTCGCGTGCGGGACGGTTTCGGCGCTGAGGCGCTCCAGCTGGACTTGCCGGCCACCCGGATGCTGGAACAACCGGGTTCCATCGCCGAGAAGGACCGGCGCGATGATCGCCAGGACCTCGTCGAGCTCGCCGAGCTCGAGGCACTGACGGGCGATGTCGGCGCCGAGCACATTGACGTAGCCCTCGCCTGCAGCCTCCTTGGCCGCCGCGAGACCGGACGCCACGTCAGGCAGGAACGCCAACCCGGGCACCGGGTCGGGAGGCGGGTGATGCGTCACGACAAAGGACGGGCCGGTCCACGTTCCGCTGAATGCTCCCTCTTTGTCCGTACCCCGATTCGGGTCGTCTCCGCGGAATGTGCGACCGCCGATGAGTAGTGCGCCGATGCCCCGCTGCAGGGCATCCACCTGTGGATTGGGGCCCAGGTAGGGCGCGAGCCAGGACATGTCCCCGTCCGGGCCGGCGATGTACCCGTCCAGCGACATGGTCGCCGAGTAGAGCACCTTGCCCATCGGTTCTCCCTCCGCGGACCGAAGGTCGCCGCTCGCCACGGTAGGCGGCCACCAGGAGCGGAATTCATCGGCTGTCGCGGGTGTCCTGAAGCCGCCTTTCCCGGTCACCAACCTCGGGCGCGCCACTCCCCGAGGTGCGGGCGCTCGGCGCCGAGCGTCGTGTCGTTGCCGTGGCCCGGGTAGACCCACGTCTCGTCCGGCAGCGTGCCGAACAGCCGCTGCTCGACGTCGTCGATGAGGCTGGCGAAGCGCTGCGGGTCCTGCTGGGTGTTGCCGACGCCGCCGGGGAACAGGCTGTCGCCGGTGAACACGTGGGTGCCCGCGTCGCCGGGGCCACGCCACACGAGCGCGATGCTGCCCGGGGTGTGCCCGCGCAGGTGGATCACCTCGAGGGTCTGCCCCCCGAACGTCAGGGTGTCGCCGTGCTCGACGGTGCGCTGCACGGGCACGGGGAGGTCGGCGGCGTCGGATACGTGCGCCACCGTCTCCGCGCCGGTCGCCTCGACGACCTCGGGCAGCGCGCGGTGGTGGTCCCAGTGCCCGTGGGTGGTGACGACGGTTCGCACGTCGGCGTCGCCGATCAGCGCGCGCAGCGTCTCCGGCTCAGCGGCCGCATCGATCAGCACGGCCTCCCCGGTGGCGGTGTCGCGCAGCAGATACGCGTTGTTGGCCATCTCGCTGACGGCGACCTTGCTGACGGTGAGCCCGGGCAGCTCCCGGACGGCGGCCGGGCCGCCCACCTCCACGTCGCCGGTGTAGGCGCTCATCTGGACTCCGATCGGAAAGTGTCGGCGGCTCTCGTTACGGTCCTGGCATGGACGCTAGCGGAGATGCCAGTGCCTCCCCGATCCCCGAGGCTGCCGCCCGCACCGTGGGCCTGCCGGCGACCGAGATCGCGTCTCTGGTGCGGTCCGGCGAGGTGACGGCGGTCGACGTCGTCCGGGCGCACCTGGCGCACATCGACGCGGTCGACGCCCGGATCGGCGCCTTCCGGGTGGTCCGCCGCGAGGCGGCGCTCGCCGAGGCGCACGCCGTCGACACCGCGCTCGCCCGGTTCGCCCTGCCGCTGGCCGGCGTCCCCATCGCGGTGAAGGACAACGTGGCGGTCGCCGGCGAGACGTGCACCGACGGCTCGCCCGCCTGCGCGAAGGGCCCCGAGGCGAAGGACCACCCCGTCGTCGCGCGGCTGCGCAAGGCCGGGGCCGTCGTCGTCGGCATCACGCGGGCCCCGGAGCTGTGCCTCTACGGCGCCACCGACGGCCCGGGTGCGGTCAGCCGCAATCCGTGGGACACCGCCCGGTCCCCGGCCGGCAGCTCGGGCGGCAGCGCAGCCGCCGTCGCCTCCGGGTCGGTGCCGCTGGCGCACGGCAACGACGGCATGGGCTCGTTGCGCCTCCCGGCCGCCGCCTGCGGGCTCGTCACGCTCAAGCCCGGCCGGGGGGTCGTGCCGGCGGAGATCGGTGCCGACAGCTGGTCCGGCATGGCCGAGAACGGCGCGCTCGCGACGACGGTCGCCGACCTCGCCGTCGCGCACGCCGTCCTGGCGGGGGAGCAGCCGGCACCCCCCGAGGCGCCGGGCCGGCCGCTGCGCATCGCCGTGTCCACCCGGTCTCCGTTGCCCGGCGTACGTGCCGACGGCCCCACGCTCGCCGCGGTCGACGCGGTCATCGCCCAGCTCACCGCCGCGGGGCACACCGTCGTCCGGAAGAACCCGCCGATCACGCCGGGTGCCGCGGCCGGCGCGATGGCCCGGTGGATGGCCGGCGCCGACGCCGACGCCGAGTACCTCGACCTCGACCGCGCGGCGCTCCAGCCGCGCAGCCGCACCCACGCCCGGATCGGCCGGTTGGTCCGCCGGGCCGGGCTGGTGCGGCCCCGCACGGCCGAGCGGTTCCGCGAGCGGATGGTCACCTTCTTCCAGGACGTCGACCTGCTGCTGAGCCCGGTGACGACCGGCCCGCCGCTGCCCGCGCGGCCATGGCACGAGCGGTCGTTCCTGGCCAACGTCACGGCCAACGCCCGCTGGGCACCGTGGACCCCGGCGTGGAACCTCGCGGCCCTGCCGGCGCTGGTGCTCCCGGCCGGCACCCGGCCCGAGGGCCTGCCGGTCGCCGTCCAGTTCGTCGGCCCCCCGGGAGCCGAAGGGCGACTACTCTGGCTGGCCGGAGAACTGGAGAGCCGGCTGCCGTGGCGCCGCTACGCGCCGGTCTTCGACCCCACCGCGCAACCGGTCGCGGCGCACGCCTGAGTGCCCGCCCGGCGGCGGTCTGCGTCCGCGGCACACCGGGCGGGACACACCGAGCGACCGAGTACCGGCTCGACCCACCCGGGTAGGGCGCACAGAAGAGCACCACCGCCACAGCGACTGACAGGGATTCCATGGACCGCCTCGTCGTGCGCGGCGCCCGCGAGCACAACCTCAAGGACGTCCACCTCGACATGCCCCGGGACGCGCTCATCGTGTTCACGGGTCTCTCCGGCTCGGGCAAGTCCAGCCTGGCCTTCGACACGATCTTCGCCGAGGGGCAGCGCCGGTACGTCGAGTCGCTCTCGGCCTACGCGCGCCAGTTCCTCGGCCAGATGGACAAGCCGGACGTCGACTTCATCGAGGGTCTGTCGCCGGCGGTCTCGATCGACCAGAAGTCGACCAACCGCAACCCGCGGTCGACCGTCGGCACGATCACCGAAGTCTACGACTACCTCCGCCTGCTGTACGCCCGCGCTGGGCAGCCGCACTGCCCGAACTGCGGCAAGCCGATCTCCCGGCAGACCCCGCAGCAGATCGTCGACCAGGTGCTGGCCATGGAGGAGGGCATCCGCTTCCAGGTGCTCGCCCCCGTCGTCCGTGCCCGCAAGGGCGAGTACGTCGACCTGTTCAGCTCCCTGCAGACCCAGGGCTTCTCCCGCATGCGGGTCGACGGCGTCGTGCACTCGCTGACCGAGCCCCCGAAGCTGAAGAAGCAGGAGAAACACACGGTCGAGGTGGTCGTCGACCGTCTCACCGTCAAGGAGAGCGCGAAGCGGCGGCTCACCGACTCGGTGGAGACCGCGCTCGGGCTCGCCGGCGGCCTCGTCGTCCTGGACTTCGTCGATCTCGACGAGCAGGACCCGCACCGGGAGCGCACCTACTCCGAGCACCTCGCCTGCGTCGACGACGGGCTGTCCTTCGAGGCGCTGGAGCCGCGCTCGTTCTCGTTCAACTCGCCGTTCGGCGCCTGCCCCGAGTGCACCGGCATCGGCACCCGCAAGGAGGTCGACCCCGACCTCGTCGTGCCCGACCCCGAGAAGAGCCTGGCGCAGGGCGCCATCGCCCCGTGGTCGACCTCGATGAGCAACGAGTACTTCACCCGGCTGCTGACCGGGCTCTCGCAGCAGTTGGGCTTCTCCATGGACGACCCCTGGGAGCGGCTGCCCGCGCGGGCACAGAAGGCGATCCTGCACGGGTCGCCCGACCAGGTGCACGTCCGCTACAAGAACCGCTACGGGCGCGAGCGCAGCTACTACGCCGCGTTCGAGGGTGTGCTGCCCTTCCTCGAGCGCCGGCACGAGGACACCGACAGCGACTACATGCGGGACAGGTACGAGGGCTACATGCGTGACGTGCCCTGTCCCGTGTGCCACGGCACCCGGCTCAAGCCGGAGATCCTCGCCGTGAAGCTCAACGACCGGTCGATCGCCGACGTGACCAGCCTGTCCATCGGCGAGGCCTCCGAGTGGCTGAACTCCCTCGAGCTGGCCGAGCGCGAGCGGGCGATCGCCGACCGCGTGCTGCGCGAGATCCAGGCGCGGCTGTCCTTCCTGGTCGACGTCGGCCTCGACTACCTCTCCCTCGACCGCCCCGCGGCGACGCTGGCCGGTGGGGAGGCCCAGCGCATCCGGCTGGCCACCCAGATCGGCTCCGGTCTCGTCGGCGTCCTCTACGTGCTCGACGAGCCGTCGATCGGGCTGCACCAGCGCGACAACACCCGGCTGATCGAGACCCTGGTCCGGCTCCGCGACATGGGGAACACGCTGATCGTCGTCGAGCACGACGAGGACACGATCAAGACCGCCGACTGGGTGGTCGACATCGGTCCGGGCGCCGGCGAGCACGGCGGCGAGGTTGTGGTGAGCGGCACCGTCGAGGAGCTGCTGGCCAGCGAGCGCTCGATCACGGGTCAGTACCTGTCCGGCCGGCGGACGATCGAGACCCCGAAGGAGCGACGGGAGGTCGTGCCGGGCCGGGAGCTCGTGGTGAAGGGTGCCCGGGAGCACAACCTCAAGGGCATCGACGTGACGTTCCCGCTGGGCGTGCTCGTCGGGGTCACCGGCGTCTCCGGATCGGGCAAGTCGAGCCTGGTCAACGACATCCTGTACACGACCCTGGCCAACGAGCTGAACCGCGCGCGCCAGGTGCCCGGCCGGCACCGGACGATCACCGGCCTGGAGCTGCTGGACAAGGTGGTGCACGTCGACCAGTCGCCGATCGGCCGGACGCCGCGGTCGAACCCGGCCACCTACACCGGCGTGTGGGACCAGGTCCGCAAGCTGTTCGCCAGCACCACCGAGGCGAAGATGCGCGGCTACCTGCCGGGCCGGTTCTCCTTCAACGTGAAGGGCGGCCGGTGCGAGGCGTGCTCGGGCGACGGCACGCTCAAGATCGAGATGAACTTCCTTCCCGATGTCTACGTGCCGTGCGAGGTCTGCAAGGGCGCCCGGTTCAACCGCGAGACCCTCGAGGTGCACTACAAGGGCCGGACGGTCGCCGAAGTCCTGGACATGCCGATCGAGGAGGCGGCGGACTTCTTCGCCGCCATCCCGTCCATCTCCCGCTACCTGCGCACGCTGACCGAGGTCGGGCTGGGCTACGTCCGGCTCGGCCAGCCGGCGACCACGCTCTCCGGCGGCGAGGCCCAGCGCGTGAAGCTGGCCAGCGAGCTGCAGCGGCGGTCGACCGGCCGCACCATCTACGTGCTCGACGAGCCCACCACCGGGCTGCACTTCGAGGACATCCGCAAGCTGCTGCTCGTCCTGCAGGGACTGGTCGACAAGGGCAACACGGTGATCGTCATCGAGCACAACCTCGACGTCATCAAGAGCGCCGACTGGCTGATCGACATGGGGCCCGAAGGCGGCTTCCGGGGCGGCACGGTGGTCGCCGAGGGCCCGCCGGAGTTCGTCGCCACGGTGCCCGAGAGCCACACCGGCCGCTACCTCGCCAGGATCCTCGACACGGACGCGGTGGCCGCCGCGGCGGCCCCCAAGAAGCGGGCCCGGAAGAAGGCCAGTTGACGGTCTGCGCTTGACCGTCCGTCCCGGCACCGGTAGGCCGGTGCGGACACCGGCCGGCGGAAAGGACGTGCGATGACGACGAGCTCCGGGGACCTGCACATGCTGCAGGCGGCCGACGGGTCCCGGGTGCGCTACCGGGTCTGGCAGCCCGACGGCGACATCCGGGGCACCGTCCAGGTCGTGCACGGGGCCTCCGAGCACTCCGGGCGCTACGGCCGGCTGGCCAAGGCGCTGACCGGACGGGGCCTGGCGGTCTACGCCATGGACCTGCGGGGGCACGGCCGGACGGCGGAGAGCACCGGCATCGGGCGCTTCGGGGGGCTCGGCGTGGAGGGCGTCCTCGGCGACGTCGAGGCGCTGCACCTGGTCATGTCGGACCACCACCCCGGGGTGCCGCGCATCCTGCTCGGGCACTCGATGGGCTCGATCATCGCGCTCGCCGCCGCCGAGCGGGAGGGCGGCGACCTCGCCGGCCTGGCGCTCTCCGGGCCGATCGGGGTCGCGCCGCACCTCGCCGACAGCGTGACCGCGCTGGAGGAGGCCGTGGCGGCGGGGGCCGCCGACCACGCGCTCGACGCGCTGGGCGCCTTCAACGAGCGGTTCGAGCCGGCCCGCACCCGCTTCGACTGGCTGTCCCGCGACCCGGCCGAGGTCGACAAGTACGTCGCCGACCCGCTCAGCGGCGACGAGATGCCGCTGACCGTGGCCTACGCGGCCGGGGTCTTCGCGCTCGCCGTCGGCGCGGCCCGGCCGGAGGCGGTGGACAGACTGCCCGACGGCCTGCCCGTGCTCCTGCTGAGCGGCGAGCTCGACCCCGTGGGCGGCGAGGACGCCGTCCAGGTCACCGCCCTGGCCCAGCTGTTCACCGAGCGGGGACTGCCGGTTGAGCAGCACGTGTACCCCGAGGCGCGGCACGAGGTCTTCAACGAGACCAACCGCGACGAGGTCGTCGCCGACCTGCTGGCCTGGCTGGACGCGCGCGTGGCGGCGCCGACGCGCTGACCACCCGTAGCACCGGCACGGGCCGGCCGACCGCCCCAGGTGCCGACGACGTGTCGGCATCCCGACCTAATCTGGAGCCATGGCCGACCCGTCGACGTACCGCCCGGCGGTCGGCAGCATCCCCGAGTCCCCGGGCGTGTACCGCTTCCGCGACGCCTCCGGCCGGGTCATCTACGTCGGCAAGGCCAAGAGCCTCCGCCAGCGCCTGAACAGCTACTTCGCCGACGTCGCCGGCCTCCACCCGCGCACCCGCCAGATGGTGACGACGGCGTCGAGCGTGGAGTGGACCGTCGTCGGCACCGAGGTCGAGGCCCTCCAGCTCGAGTACAACTGGATCAAGGAGTTCGACCCCCGGTTCAACGTCCGCTACCGCGACGACAAGAGCTATCCGTCGCTGGCCGTGACGCTGAATGAGGAGTACCCGCGGCTGCAGGTCATGCGCGGCCCCAAGCGCAAGGGGGTGCGCTACTTCGGCCCGTACGCCCACGCCTGGGCGATCCGCGAGACCCTCGACACCCTCACCCGGGTCTTCCCGGCGCGCACCTGCTCCGCCGGCGTCTTCAAGCGCGCCGGCCAGGTCGGCCGGCCGTGCCTGCTCGGCTACATCGGCAAGTGCTCCGCGCCGTGCGTCGGCCGGGTGAGCGCCGACGAGCACCGGCAGATCGTCGACGACTTCTGCGACTTCATGGCCGGGAAGACCGAGTCGATGATCAAGCGGCTCGAGCGGGAGATGGCGGCGGCCTCGGAGAACCTGGAGTTCGAGAAGGCCGCCCGCCTCCGCGACGACCTGGGGGCGCTCCGGCGGGCGCTGGAGAAGCAGGCCGTCGTCCTCGGTGACGGCACCGACGCCGACGTCGTCGCCTTCGCGCAGGACGAGCTCGAGGCCGCCGTCCAGGTCTTCCACGTCCGGGGCGGGCGGGTGCGCGGCCAGCGCGGCTGGATCGTCGACAAGGTCGAGGCGGTCTCCACCGGCGAGCTGGTCGAGCAGTTCCTCCTGCAGGTGTACGGCGGGGTCGACGAGCAGACCGGCGTCGGCGAGGCGGGGGAGGCGGTGCCGCGCGAGGTGCTGGTGCCCGAGCTGCCGGAGGATGCCGACGTCTACACCGAGCTGCTCGAGGAGCTGCGCGGCGGAAAGGTCTCCCTCCGCGTGCCCCAGCGCGGCGACAAGCGCAGCCTGCTGGAGACCGTGGAGCGCAACGCCAAGGAGGCGTTCGCGCGGCACCGGGTCAAGCGGGCCAGCGACCTGACGGCCCGGAGCCTCGCGCTCTCCGAGCTCCAGGAGGCGCTGGAGCTGCCCGACGCCCCGCTGCGGATCGAGTGCATCGACGTCTCGCACGTGCAGGGCACCAACGTGGTGGCCAGCATGGTGGTCTTCGAGGACGGCCTGGCGAAGAAGTCCGACTACCGCCGCTTCTCCGTCACGCACGGAACCGACGACACGGCGGCGATGGCCGAGGTGGTCCGCCGCCGGTTCGCCCGCCATCTCAAGGAGGAGCAGGACCGGCGCGACGAGCAGGGCGTCGCCGCCGAGGAGGGCCGGCCGCGTCGGTTCGCCTACCCGCCGAACCTGCTGGTGGTCGACGGCGGGGCGCCGCAGGTCGCGGCGGCCAGCCGCTCGCTCGACGAGCTCGGCGTCGTCGACGTCGCCGTGTGCGGGCTGGCTAAGCGCATGGAGGAGGTGTGGCTGCCCGGCGAGAGCGACCCGGTGATCCTGCCGCGCACCTCGGAGGCGCTCTACCTGCTGCAGCGGGTCCGGGACGAGGCCCACCGGTTCGCGATCACCTATCACCGGCAGAAGCGGTCGACCAGCATGCTGGTCTCCCTGTTGGACGACGTTCCCGGCCTCGGGGACACGCGGCGGAGGGCCCTGATGAAGCAGTTCGGTTCCCTCAAGCGGCTGCGCGCCGCGACCGTCGAGGAGCTGATGGCTGTGCCGGGCATCGGACGGCGGACGGCGGAGGCGGTGCAGGCGGCGATCGCCGAGCCGGCCGACCCCGCGGGCGCGGCCGCGGACGCCGACGGGCCGGTCGAGTCGACGACGGCACCGCAGGGACCGGCCGAGCGGGGCACGCCCCAGCCCGGCAGCGGCGACACCGCCGAGGTCGGACTGGTGGCCTCGTGACGGATCCCGACTTCCACGCCCAGACGCCGCCCTCGCTGGACCCCACGACCACGGAGACCCTGCCGCTCGAGGTCGTCGTCGTCACGGGGCTGTCCGGGTCGGGCAAGAACAGCGCGGGGCGCGTGCTGGAGGACCTCGGCTGGTTCGTCGTCGACAATCTCCCGCCGGCGCTGCTGCTGCCGATGGTCGAGCTCGGCGCCCGCGGCGACCTGCGGCGCTTCGCCGCCGTCGTGGACGTCCGGAGCCGGGCGTTCTCCAGCGACCTCCAGGACGCCATCAAGGTGCTGGCCGAGGCCGGGCACCGGCCGCGCGTGGTCTACGTGCACGCCCGCGACGAGGTGCTGGTGCGCCGCTACGAGTCGGTCCGGCGCGAGCACCCGCTGCAGGGCAACGGCACGCTCATCGACGGCATCGGCGAGGAGCGGGCGCTGCTGACCGGCATCGCCGGCGAGGCCGACCTCTGGATCGACACCAGCGACCTCAACGTGCACCAGCTGCGGGCCACGCTCGAGAACGCCTTCGCCCGCGAGGGCCGGACGCCGCCGCTCACCGCCACGGTGATGAGCTTTGGCTTCAAGTACGGCCTGCCGCTGGACGCCGACCTGGTGGTCGACGCGCGCTTCCTGCCCAACCCGCACTGGATCCCCGAGCTGCGTCCGCACACCGGGCAGGACGCCGACGTGCGCGATTACGTGCTCAACCAGCCCGACGCGGAGGAGTTCCTCGACCGCTACACCGACGTGCTGCGGCTGCTCATCCCCGGCTACCGGCGCGAGGGGAAGCGCTACCTCACGCTGGCCGTGGGCTGCACCGGCGGCAAGCACCGCAGCGTGGCCATCGCCGAGGAGTTCGCCCGCCGCCTCGCCACCGAGGGGCTCACCGCCACCGCCCGCCACCGCGACCTGGGCCGCGAGTAGTGGGCGGGGAGACGCCTGCCGCCGCGTCGCCGCGCGTGGTCGCCTTCGGGGGCGGCCACGGGCTCGCGGCGTCCCTGGCCGCCTGGCGCCGGATCACCGGCGAGCTGACGGCCGTGGTCACCGTCGCCGACGACGGCGGCTCGTCGGGCCGGATCCGCCGGGAGATGCCCGTGCTGCCGCCGGGCGACCTGCGGATGGCCCTGGCCGCGCTCGCCGGCGACGGGGAGCGCCCGCGCGAGCTGGCCGCCCTGCTCCAGCACCGGCTCGGCGGCACCGGGGCCCTGGCCGGCCACCCGGTCGGCAACCTGCTCCTCACCGGCCTGGCCGAGATGCACGACGGCGACACCGTGCGGGCCCTCGACGAGATCGGCGACCTGCTGGCCTGCTGCGGGCGGGTGCTCCCCATGGCCGACGTCCCCCTCGACCTCGTTGCCCGGGTGGAGAGCACCGACCCCGACGACCCCGAGCGGGAGCGCACGATCCGCGGGCAGGTGGCCATCGCGACCACCCCGGGCCATGTCCGGGAGATCCTGGTCTCACCGCCGGACCCCCCGGTCAATCCCGCGGTGCTCGACGCCATCGCCCGGGCCGACGTCATCTCCCTCGGTCCGGGGTCCTGGTACACGTCCGTGCTGCCGCACCTCCTGGTGCCCACGCTCCGTAGCGCCATCGAGGCCGCAGAGGCCAGAGTGGTCGTCGTGCTGAACCTCGAGCCGCAGCCCGGCGAGACCGACGGGTTCTCCCCGGAGGAACATCTGAGTGTGCTGCAGGCGCATCTGGGCGGAGTGGCGTTGCACACGGTGATCGCTGATGCAGCATCGGTTGTTGACCGCCGTGGTCTCCTGTCTGCGGTGCGCGAGTGCGGTGCCGAGCTCGTCCTGGCTCCGGTCGCCGAGCTCGACGGCGCGCCACGACACGATCCCGTGCGCCTGTCGGCCGCGCTGGCATCCGTGGTCGGCTCGCGGTGAAGGAGTAGATGTGTCCGATCGGGTATCGGAACCGATGACGACACTCGCGGCTCCGGGGCCGTCGGTACGAGGGGGAAGGGGACGCCGTACATGGCGATGACCGCGATGGTCAAGGACGAGCTCTCACGCGTGGAGTGCACGAAGACCTCCGAGCGCAAGGCGGAGGTCACCGCGCTGCTGCGCTTCTCCGGAGGCCTGCACATCGTGGGCGGCCGGGTGGTCATCGAGGCCGAGCTCGACACCGGCTCGGTGGCCCGGCGGCTGCGCCGGGACATCAGCGAGGTCTACGGCTACACCAGCGGGGTGAGCGTGCTCGCCGGCGGCAACATCCGCCGCGGCGTCCGGTATCTCGTCCGCATCGCCAAGCACGGCGAAGGACTGGCCCGCCAGACGGGGCTGGTCGACCAGCGCGGCCGGCCGGTCCGCGGGCTGCCCCCCTCGGTCGTCTCCGGCGGCATCAGCGACGCCGAGGCGGCCTGGCGCGGCGCGTTCCTCGCCCATGGCTCGCTCACCGAGCCGGGGCGCTCCTCGTCGCTGGAGGTCACCTGCCCCGGGCCCGAGGCGGCCATGGCGCTGGTGGGCGCCGCCCGCCGGCTCGGCATCGCCGCGAAGGCCCGCGAGGTGCGCGGCGCCGACCGGGTGGTCGTCCGTGACGGCGACGCGATCAGCGCACTGCTCACCCGCATGGGCGCGCACGACGCCGTCCTCGCCTGGGAGGAGCGGCGGATGCGCCGAGAGGTGCGGGCGACGGCCAACCGGCTCGCCAACTTCGACGACGCCAACCTCCGCCGGTCCGCCCGTGCCGCGGTCGCGGCCAGCGCGCGGGTGGAGCGGGCGCTGGAGATCCTCGCCGGCGACGCCCCCGAGCACCTGCTCGTCGCCGGGCGGCTGCGGCTGGAGTTCGGTCAGGCCTCGCTGGAGGAGCTCGGCCAGCGCGCCGACCCGCCGATGACCAAGGACGCCGTCGCGGGCCGCATCCGGCGGCTCCTGGCCATGGCCGACAAGCGCGCGAAGGACCTCGGCATCCCGGACACGGAGTCCGTCGTCACCGACGACATGCTGGCGCAGTAAGGCACCCTTCAGGGGCCCGCCCCGAGCCTGCGAGGGGTGGGGGGAAGGGTTGTCCTTTTGCCGATAGGGTCGTCGGCGAGTGTGGTCGTGCCCACCGTCGAGCACGACGAGAACACGGCCCCAGGGCAGCAGTTCCCCAGACGAGTGGAGGACCCAGTGACGGTTCGGGTGGGCATCAACGGTTTCGGGCGCATCGGCCGCAACTTCTGGCGGGCCGCCGCGGCCAGCGGTCAGGACATCGAGATCGTGGCGGTGAACGACCTCACCAGCCCCGAGGTCCTGGCGCACCTGCTGAAGTACGACAGCGTGCTCGGCGTCCTCAAGGAGGACATCGCCGCCGACGGCGAGAGCATCAAGATCGGTGGCAACACGGTCAAGGTGCTCTCCGAGCGCGACCCCGCCGCCCTGCCGTGGGGCGACCTCGGCGTCGACGTGGTCGTCGAGTCGACCGGGTTCTTCACCAAGGCCGCCGACGCCCGCAAGCACGTCGACGCCGGTGGCGCCAAGAAGGTCATCATCTCGGCGCCCGCGACCGACGACGACATCACGATCGTCATGGGCGTCAACGACAACCTCTACGACGGCTCGCAGACGATCATCAGCAATGCGTCCTGCACCACGAACTGCCTGGCCCCGCTGGCCAAGGTGCTCAACGACGCCTTCGGCATCGAGCGCGGCCTGATGACGACGATCCACGCGTACACGGCCGACCAGAACCTGCAGGACGGTCCGCACAAGGACCTCCGCCGCGCCCGCGCCGCCGCGCTCAACATGGTGCCCACGTCGACCGGCGCCGCGAAGGCGATCGGCCTGGTGCTGCCGGAGCTCAAGGGCAAGCTCGACGGCTACGCGATCCGCGTGCCCGTGCCCACCGGCTCGGCGACCGACCTCACCGTGCAGCTCAGCCGCGAGGCGACGGCCGACGACATCGACGCCGCCTACCGCGAGGCCGCGGCCGGGCCGCTCGGCAAGTACCTCACCTACACCGACGCGCCGATCGTGTCCTCCGACATCGTCACCGACCCGTCGTCGTGCATCTACGACGCCAAGCTGACCAAGGTCTTCGGCCCGATGGCCAAGGTCCTCGGCTGGTACGACAACGAGTGGGGCTACTCGAACCGCCTGGTCGACCTCGTCTCGCTGGTCGGCTCGAAGCTCTGACAACGATGCGTTCCGTCGACGACCTCCTCGCCGAGGGCGTCTCGGGTCGGCGCGTGCTCCTGCGCGCCGACCTGAACGTCCCGCTGGACAAGACCACCGGGGCCATCACCGACGACGGCCGGATCCGGGCGAGCCTGCCCACGCTTCAGGCCCTGCGGGACGCCGGCGCGCGGGTCACCGTGGCCGCACACCTCGGCCGCCCCAAGGGCGCGCCCGACCCGACGTACTCCCTCGCCCCCGTCGCCGCCCGCCTCGGCGAGCTGCTCGGCACCGAGGTGCCCCTGGCATCCGACGTCGCCGAGGAGGACGCCACCGTCAAGAACGCCGGGCTGGTCGACGGCGGCGTGCTGCTGCTGGAGAACGTCCGCTTCGAGGCGGCCGAGACCAGCAAGGACGACGCCGAGCGCGGCGAGCTGGCCGACCGCCTCGCCCGCCTGGCCGACGTCTACGTCGACGACGCGTTCGGCGCGGTCCACCGCAAGCACGCGTCGGTCTACG
>DATHAK010000224.1:0-16512 GCA_035296685.1 Blastococcus sp. | reverse complement strand
CGCGGCACCACCGACATGATCGACTCGGTGGCCGGCGCCATGACCGCCCCCATGCCGACCCCCTGCACGGCGAGGACGACGACCAGCAGCCAGACCGGCGAGTCCAGGTCGAGCAGCTGCACGCCGAGGAAGGAGAGCCCGATGAGGGCGAACCCGGCGGCGCAGACGGCCTTCGGCCCGAACCGGTCGGCGAGCCCCGAGCTGCGCGGCGCCATCACGGCCATGCCGACCGCGGTGGGGATCAGCGCCGCACCGCTCTGGAGCGGCGTGTACCCGCGGACGCCCTGCAGGTAGTACACGAGGTAGAACGTGGCCCCGAGCAGTGCGAAGAAGTTCAGGCCGAGGGCTGCCGAGGCGGCCGAGAAGGCCGGGTTGCGGAAGAGCGAGACGTCCAGCGCCGGGTGGGTGGAACGCCGCTGGATCCACACGAAGACGACCAGCAGCAGGAGACCGCCGACGAGCGGCCCGAGCACCTGGGGCGTCGTCCATCCCGCCCCGGAGCCGCCCCGGATGATCCCGTAGACGAGGCCGGCCAGCGCGCCGATCGACAGCAGCACGCCGGGCACGTCGAGGCGGCCGGGCGTGGGGTCGCGCGACTCCGGGACGAAGGCGAGGACGGCGACGATCCCGAGGACGGCGACCGGGACGCCGATGAGGAAGACCGCGCCCCACCAGAAGTGCTCGAGGACGGCGCCTCCGGCCAGCGGGCCCCCGGCGACGGCGATCCCGGCGGTCCCGGCCCACACGCCGATGGCCCGGCCGCGCTCGCGGGGCGGGAAGACGTTGGTGATGACGGCGAGGGTGGTCGGCTGCACGGCGGCCCCGCCGATGCCCATGACCGCCCGCCAGGCGATGAGCTCTATCGGGCTGTCGCTGAACGCCGCCAGCACCGAGCCGAGGGCGTAGATGCTCAGCCCGATGAGCAACACACGTTTGCGGCCGATGCGGTCGCCGATGACGCCCCACGAGAACAGGAGGCCCGCGAACACCAGGATGTAGGCGTCCACGGCCCACTGCAGCTCCCCCTGGGTGGCCCCCAGTTCCCGCTGGAGCGTCGGGATGGCCACGTTGAGGATCGTGTTGCCCGTGATCACCACGAGCAGGCACACGGTCATGGTGGCCAGCACCCACCAGCGTCGCGCGTAACCCAGGCGCAGGTCGTCGGCCGGGGCCGCGTGGTCGGTCGCCGTCACGGGCGGCGCGTGGGATCCGCGAAGGCGGCGAATGCCTCCAGGTTGCGCAGCGACTCCCCTCGCTTGACCCGCCACTCCCACTCGCGGCGGATCGAGCTGCCGAAGCCGATCTCGAGCATCGCGTTGAAGTGGTCGTCGGCATAGCTGAGCACCGCGCCGAGGATGCGGTCGATCTCCTCGGGGGTGACCGCCGCGTGCGGGAGGCGCCCGGTCAGGTACACGTCACCGACGCTGTCGATGGAGTAGGCGACGCCGTACATGCGGGCGTTGTGCTGCAGCAGGAAGGTCCACAGCTGCTCGCGGTTCTCGTCGGGCTGCCGGCAGACGAACGCCTCGACCCGCAGGGCGTGCTCGCCGACGATCAGCCCGCAGACCGTCTTCAGCTTCTTCGTGCCCGGCAGGTCGACCAGCCACTTTCCCGGCTCGGGGTGCTCGTGGACGAGGTCGGACTCCTGCAGCGCCCCCTCGATGACGGCGTCGAGCGCGGCGACGACGTCGGCACTCATCGGGCGACCTGGAACCCGGCGAGCGCGCGCAGCGGGCCGAACGTCCGCGGGCGGTCGGACCCGGCGGCCGACGCGTACGCGTCGACGAGGGCGTCGGCGGTGCGGTCCCAGGAGAACAGGCCCGCGTGCCGGCGGGCGCCGGCCGCCAGCAGCTCGCGACGGGCGAGCACCCGGCGCACGGCGGCGGCGTAGTCGGCGGGGTCGTGCCCGTCGACCAGGAGCCCGGAGACGCCGTCGCGGACCGCCGTCCCCAGCCCACCCACCGCTGCCGCGACGACCGGGGTGCCGCAGGCCTGCGCCTCCAGCGCGACCAGCCCGAACGACTCGTTGTGGCTGGGGACGACGGTGACGTCGGCCGCCCGGTAGTGCTCGGCGAGACGGTCGGCGCGCTGGGGCGGGAAGAAGCGGACGAGATCGGCGATGCCCAGGTACGCCGCGAGTTTCTGGAGCTGCTCGGGGGCGTCGAGCCCCGAGCCGCTGGGGGCGCCGACCACGTGCACTCGCAGGCGGGCGCGGACCGCGGGGTCGTCGGCGACCATCCGGGCCGCGGCGTGCAGCAGCACGTCGGGCGCCTTGAGCGGCTGGATGCGGCCCACGAACAGCAGGACCAGTGCGTCGTCCTCGACCCCGACGGCCCGGCGGGCCCTGGCACGGTCGCCGGGGGCGAAGCGGTCGAGGTCGACGCCGGGCGGGACGACGAGGGTGCGCGCCGGGTCGGCGTCGTAGAGGCGGACCAGCTGGCGTGCCTCCTCCTCGGTGTTGGCGATCAGCCGGTCGGCCTCGGCGACCACCTGCTCCTCACCGATGACACGGGCCCGGGGCTCGGGTCGGTCGCCCTCGGCCAGCGCCTCGTTCTTGACCTTGGCGAGGGTGTGCGCGGTGTGGATCAGCGGCACGTTCCAGCGGTCGCGCGCGAGGTAGCCGACCTGTCCGGACAGCCAGTAGTGCGAGTGGACGACGTCGTAGTAGCCCGGCTCGTGCTGGGCCTCCTCGCGCAGCACCGCGGCGGTGAACGCGCAGAGCTGGGCCGGCAGCTCCTCCTTGCCCAGGCCCTCGAACGGGCCGGCGCTGACGTGCCGCACGGTCACGCCCGGGGTCATCTCCACCACCGGCGGCAGGTCGCTGGAGGTGGCCCGCGTGAAGATGTCGACGGCGATGCCGCGCGCGGCCAGCCGGCGGGAGACTTCGACGATGTAGACGTTCATGCCGCCCGCGTCGCCGGCGCCCGGCTGGTCGAGCGGACTGGTGTGCACCGAGAGCGTCGCCACCCGCCGGGGCGTGCCGGGGCGGGGGAAGCGGCGAGCGGGCACGTGCGACCTCCCCGCCTGACTGCGCTCCGGTGAGGGCCCCTGGCGGGGCCCTGACGACTGTCCAATCCTGCAACAGCGTCAGGATGGCGTTCATGCCCGGTACCGACCGATCCCACTCGCCCTCCTCGCCCGGCCTGCCCGGCGCCGGCCGCACTGCCGTCGTCACCGGTGCCTCCAGCGGCATCGGCGAGGCCACGGCGGCCCGGCTCGCGGCCGAGGGCTTCGACGTCGTCCTGGGCGCCCGCCGCATGGACCGGCTGACGGCGCTCGCCGACTCGATCGGGGCCCGGGCCCTGCCGCTGGACGTCACCGACGAGGCCTCCGTGTCGGCGTTCGCGGCGGCGCTCGACCGCGTGGACGTGCTGGTCAACAACGCGGGCGGCGCCTTCGACGCGGCACCGGTCGCCGATGCCGACCTCGACTCGTGGACGCGGTCCTACGACGTCAACGTGCTCGGGACCCTGCGGGTGACGAAGGCGCTGCTGCCGGCGCTGCGGGCGTCCGGCGGCGGGGACGTCGTCTTCGTCAGCTCCACCGCCGCGCTGATCTCGTACGAGGGCGGGGCGTCCTACACCGCGGCGAAGCACGGGGTGCACACGATGGCCGAGACGCTGCGGCTGGAGCTCAACGGCGAGCCGGTGCGGGTGATCGAGATCGCGCCGGGAATGGTGCGGACGGAGGAGTTCGCGCTGAACCGGCTGGGGTCGGCGGACAAGGCCGACGCCGTCTACCGCGGGGTGCGGGAGCCGCTGGTCGCCGAGGACGTCGCCGACTGCATCGCGTGGACCGTCACCCGGCCGCACCACGTGAACGTGGACCTGCTCGTCGTCCGCCCGCTGGCCCAGGCGGCCCAGCACAAGGTCGCGCGGGAGAGCTAGGGCCGGACCGCCGTCGGCTCGCGCTCCAGGGGGACGCCGAACTTCTCCTGCACCGTTGCGACGATCCGGTCGGCGAAGGCCAGCAGGTCGGCGGCCGTGGCGCCCGGTTCCGTGGTCAGCGCCAGGCTGTGACGGGACGACGTCCCGACCTTTCCCTCGCGGGTGCCTCGGCCGAACCCGGCGTTCTGCACCAGCCAAGCGGCGCTGAGCTTGACGTGCCCGTCGCCGGCCGGCCAGCTCGGACAGCCCTCCACCGCTCGGGCGGCGTCGACGATCGGGTTGGTGAAGAACGAGCCGGCGCTGCGGCTGTCGGGGTCGGCCGGGTCGAGCACCATGCCCTTGCCGCGCCGCAGGCCGATCACCGCCTCGCGGACCTCCGCCAGCGGGGCGGTCTCCCCGATCTCGACGCCCAGGGTGCGCGCCAGCTCCGCGTAGCCGATCGGACGGGAGAGCGGGCTCTCGTCGAGGTCGAACGTGACGTCGAGGACCACGAACCGGTCCGGATCCCGCTTGAGCCGGCTGTCGCGGTAGGCGAACCCGCACTCGGAGGGGCTGAGGGTCCGCTCGCTCTTCTCCGCCCGGTCGAATACCCGGACGGCGGTGATCGTCTGGGCGACCTCCTGGCCGTACGCGCCGACGTTCTGCACCGGGGTGGCACCGGTCGAGCCGGGGATGCCCGACAGCGCCTCGATGCCGGCGAGGCCGTGCGCGACGGCGAAGCCGACGAGCTCGTCCCAGTCGTGGCCGGCCTGCACGGTGAGCTCGCCGCCCCGGCGCTGGATCCCCGTCGTCCGGACGGCGACGACGTCACCGGGCCAGCCCTCGTCGGGCGCCACGATGTTGGACCCGCCACCGAGGACGAGCAGCGGACGTCCCGCCTCGTCGCCCTCCCGCACGGCGGCCACCAGCTCGGCGGGGTCGGTGACCTCGACCAGGCGCTCGATCGGGCCGCCGACGGCGAGGGTGGTGAGGTCCGCCAGCCGGACGTCGCGTCGAACCTGCACGGGCCCACGCTAACCGGGACTACCCTCTGGACCGGTGAGCGAGGCGGGCAGCGACCACAAGCGGCGGGCCTCGCTGTCGCCGTCCCCTCCCCGCAAGGCCCCCCGGCTGGCCGCCGGACGGGCCCGCGCCCTGGGGCTGCCGACCCGCGGGACCACCAACGCGAACCGCCTCCGGCGGGTCGACCGCTGGATGCTCGCCACCCAGGTGCCGCGGCTGCGGGACTCCGCGCGACCCCTCGTCGTCGACCTCGGGTACGGCGCCTCGGCGGTGACCACCCTCGAGCTGGTCGAGCGGCTGGGACCGCTGGTGGACCGCCTGGAGGTGGTCGGCCTGGAGATCGACCCGGCGCGGGTGGAGGCGGTCGAGGCCGACCGCGATCCTCCGCGGGTCGACTTCCGCGTCGGCGGCTTCGAGCTGGCCGGGCTGCAGCCGGTGCTGGTGCGGGCGTTCAACGTGCTGCGCCAGTACGACCAGGAGTCGGCCGCGCAGGCGTGGAAGACGATGTGCGGTGCGCTGGCTCCGGGCGGCGTGCTCGTCGAGGGCACCTGCGACGAGTGGGGACGACGGTCGGCGTGGGTGGCCCTGGATGCCGACGGCCCTCTCACGCTGACCCTCTCGACCCGCGTCGCGGACATCGGCACCCCCTCCGACCTCGCCGAACGGCTGCCGAAGGCGCTCATCCACCACAACGTGCCCGGGCAGCCGGTGCACGAGTTCCTGCGGGCCTTCGACGCGGGCTGGGCGGCGGCGGCCGGGCTGTCGCCCTTCGGGTCGAGACAGCGCTGGGTCGCGGCGGTGGAGTCACTGGCGGAGCAGGGCTGGCCGCTCGTCGGCTCGTCCCGCCGCTGGCGGCACGGCGAGGTGACCGTGCGCTGGTCGGCCGTCGCCCCGAGCTGAGCGCTACGGCCGGCCGGCGCGCGAGCAATGTCCCCCAGGAGGGCATTCCTTGGCCCGGAATGCCCTCCTGGGGGACATTGCTGCCGGGCGCGGCGGGGCCGGGTGGACCCTCGGGCACGATGGAACCGTGAGCATCCACGACGGTGAAGCGCTCCGGCAGCGCTGCATCGAGGCCGTCGTCGAGGAGGGCGAGCGGTTCGGCGTGCTCGCGCAGGCGCTCGCGGCCGGCCTGGCACCGGCGTCCGGCGGGCTGGAGGTCCGTGTCCCCTGGGTTCCCGAGTGGAACGCCGCCGACCTGGTCGGGCACGTCGGCACGGTCCACCGGTGGGCGACCGCGATCGTCCGCGCCGGGCACGCCGAGCCGCCCGGCCCCGACACCCGGCAGTCGCCGCCGGACGACGCGGCACCCCACTTCGCCGCGCTGCTCGACTGGTACGGGACCGGCCTCGTCGAGCTGGTAGCCACGCTGCGCACCACGCCGCCGGACTCGCCCGCCTGGCACATGAGCCCGGCCGCCGAGAAGGTCGCCGGGTCGTGGGCCCGCCGGCAGGCCCACGAGCTCGCCGTCCACCGCATGGACCTGGAGACCGCCGCCGGCGTGCCCTGCACCCCTCTCGACCCCGCGCTCGCCGAGGACGGCGTCGACGAACTGCTCACGATCGTCGTCCCGCGGTGGGCGCACACCGAGCCGCTGATCAGCGCCGTCGCGAGCACGGCCGTGACCGCGACCGACACCGGCCGCACCTGGTCGGTCGCCGTGACCCGCGGCCAGGTGACCGTGACACCCGACCGGTCAGGCACCGAGGACGCCCGCCTGCAGGGCACCGCCGGCCAGCTGTTGCTGCACCTCTGGGGCCGCCCCGCCGACGTCGACGTCGACGGCGACCGGGCGGCCCAGCAAATCCTGCGGGGCCGGTGAGCGCCCGCGTGCCGATCGGACTGCCACCGGGGCCCACCGCCGTCGCCGGCGGCACCGCCGAATTGCTCGCCGACGCCGACCGCGACGGGTCCTGGATGCTGCTGGTCAACGGCACCCCGCAGTCGCACGTCGACCTGCACGACCCGACCCACCTCGAGTTCGAGTACGTCCGCCGCATCGGCCACGTGCTCGACCTCGCCGCCGAGCCGGGCGCTCCGCTCGACGTCGTCCACCTCGGCGGCGGAGCGCTGACGCTGCCCCGGTACACC
Organism: Blastococcus sp.; assembly: GCA_035296685.1. Taxonomy (GTDB): domain Bacteria; phylum Actinomycetota; class Actinomycetes; order Mycobacteriales; family Geodermatophilaceae; genus Blastococcus_B. Next base: position 9,535 of record DATHAK010000224.1, on the reverse strand, counting down.
GCCGCGACCCGGCCCGGCAGCCGGCAGCGGGTAGTGGAGATCGACCAGCAGCTCACCGATCTCGTCCGGGAGCACCTGCCCCTCCCCCGCGGGATCCGGGTCCGGGTGCGGGCCGACGACGCCCGTGTCGGCCTCGCCGCCCTGCACACGAGCAGCGCCGACGTGGTCATCTGCGACGTCTTCGCCGGCGCCCGCACTCCCGGACACCTGACCAGCACCGAGTTCGCGGCGGAGGTGCGCCGCGTCCTCCGCCCCGGCGGGATCTACGCGGTCAACGTCGCCGACGGGCCGCCGCTGCGCTTCGCCCGCGGCCAGGTCGCCACCTTGCGCACCGCCTTCGCCGAGATCTGCCTGCTCGCCGAGCCCGGGACGCTGCGCGGACGCCGCTTCGGCAACCTCGTCGCCGTCGCCTCCGATGACGAGCTGCCCATCGAGGCCTTGGTCCGCCGTTGCGCGCGGGACCCGATGCCCTCCCGGGTCGTCCACGGCGACGATCTCGACCGGTTCGTCGGCAGCGCCCGCCCGGTGCGCGACGCGGACGCCGTGGCCTCCCCGGAGCCGCCCGAGGGGGTCTTCAGCCGCTGAGCGCCCGCTCGAACGCCGCCAGCGCCTCGTCCCCGAACAGCACGAAGGCGACCTCCTGCACGTGCTCGACGCGGGCCGCCCGCACCCCGGCGACCGCCTGGATCGCGGCGTCCTCGATCGGCCAGCCGTAGATGCCTGCGGAGATGGCCGGGAAGGCGACCGATTGGGCGCCGAGCTCGTCGGCCAGCCGCAGGCTCTCGGTGTAGCAGGAGCGCAGGACGGCGGAGTGGTCGCGGGACGCCGACCAGATCGGTCCCGCCGTGTGGATCACCCAGCGCGCCGGGAGCCGGCCGGCCGTCGTCGCCACCGCCCGACCGCGCGGCAGGCGGCCGTCGGGCAACCGCTCCTTCAGCGCGCGGCACTCGGCCACGATCGCCGGACCCCCGGCCCGGTGGATGGCGCCGTCGACCCCGCCACCGCCGAGCAGTCCCGGGTTCGCCGCGTTGACGATCACGTCCACGTCGGCCTCGGTGATGTCCCCGCGAACCGCCCGCACTTGCACGGTCCGACCGTAGGGTTCCGGGCATGACCGCGCCCACTCCGTACCGGCTCCGCCGGGACACGCACAACAAGGTGATCGCCGGCGTCTGTGCGGGGATCGCCCGCCGCTACGGCCTGTCGGCGAACGGCCTGCGCCTGGCCTTCGTCCTCTCCTGCGTGCTCCCCGGCCCGCAGTTCGTCGCCTACCTGCTGCTCTGGGTCCTCATCCCGGCCGACTGATCGGCCGGGCCGGTCACCAGCTGTTGCCGCGCCGCAGGCCGCGCACGGCCGGACGGACGTCGACCAGGTACACGACCGCGGCGACGATGGCCGGCAGGCCGAGGAAGCTCATCGGGCCGAACCAGTAGACGACGGCGACCGCGAGGCCGGTGATCGCCGCCCACCCGGGCTTCGTGAGCTTGCCGGCGGCGACGAATCCCGCGGCCGGGCGGATCAGCGCGTCGACGAAGGCCCACGCCGTCAACGCCAGGGCGACCCACTGCAGGAGGGTGAAGACCCAGAAGTCGAACAGCGCCATGCCCCGAGCCTACCCGCCGGGAGCCGGGATTCCCGGGGAACGACGTCGATCGGCGGCGGCGCACACCCCCAAGGAGTGCCCCCGGACGCGACAGGGCCCCGGAGCGCTGCTCGCAGCTCCGGGGCCCTGGTCGTGAACCGGACGTCAGTTGCCGGTGTTCTTCTTCGCCGGCACCGCGGTCGGGTCCGCGGGCTTGGCGGTGCGGGCGCGGGTCACGCGCGCGGAGGTCGCCTTGGCCGGGGCCTTCTGGGCGGCCGGGGTGGTCTTGCGGGCCGGGGCCTTCGTGGCGGCCTTCGGCTCCTCGACGGCCTCCTCGACCGTGGCCTTGGTGGTCTCGGCGGCCTTCTCGACGGTGTCCTCGGCCTTCGTCGCGACCTTGGTGGCCTTGGCGGCCGTCTTCTGCGCGATCGAGGTCACCTCGTTGGAGGCCTCGACGACGACCTCGGCGGTCTCCTCGAGCACGTCCTCGAGGGTGTCCTCGACGGCGTCCACGGCGCGCTCGGCGCGACGGACGACGCGGCGGAAGGCGGGCTGCTTGCGCAGGTCCTCGACGACCTCGGCGCCGCGCTCGGCGAGCGTCTCGACGGTCGCGGCCGCCTGGGTGCGGGCGGTCTCGACCAGGCCGGCGACGGTGGTCTTCAGCGTCTCGGGACGGACGGCGGTGGCCAGCTGCTGCGCCGTGGTGCGGGCGGTGCCGGCGGCCTCGGTCGCCCGGGTGCGCGCCTCGGTGGCGCGGGTGCGGGCCTCCTTGACGGCCAGGTCGGCCTGGACCTGGGCCTCGCCGGGGAGCGCCTCGGCCTTCGTGCGGAACTGGTCGAGCACGGTCTTCGCGCGCTCGACGGCCAGGTCACCGGCGCCGATCACGGCGAGGACGGCGGGCCTGGCGGCGGTCACGGCGAACTCGCCGTAGTGCTTCACGGTCTGGGTGGCGGTCATGCCGACTCCTTCGTGGTGCGGTCTGGGGAGGGGTGGGAAGAGGTCTGGGTGGTGGCCCGGTGCTCTCGGACGTAGGTCTCGTAAAGCTCGAGCAGAACGGCCTTGTGCCGCTCGGAGAGCGCGTCGTCGGACCGGATCGCCGCCACGGTGTCCGGGCTGCCGGACCGCCGGTCGAGGATCCCTGCCTGCTCGTAGAGCGATTCGGCCGAGATCTTCAGGCCCCGGGCGATCGACGCGAGGATCTCCGCGGACGGCTTGCGGAGCCCCCGCTCCACCTGGGACAGGTAGGGGTTGCTCACGCCCGCGGTGCGGGCCAGCTCGCGCAGCGACACCCGCGCGGCGTTGCGCTGCTCGCGGATGAAGTCGCCCACCTGCGAACTGACGGTCGCGACGCTCGGGGCGTCCGCGATCGACTCGGTAACCGACTCCACCACGCTGCCGGCGACCCGGTCCACCTTCTCGCGGACCGTCGTCACCTGCTCGCGGACGAACTCACTCGGGGTCTGCACGGATACGACCCTAACCCAGGGTGCTAGCTCCTGCAAGCGGGTCAGCTAGCAGATGAGGGTGAGTCCCGTCACAGAAGAACCCGCAGGTCAGGCCGCCAACACTGCCGACGGCCGGATCTGGCCGACCACGCCGTCGCCCCCGGACACCGGCGTCAGCAACCACGGGGCAAGCACCTCGGCGGACACGCCGATCCGCTGCAGCGCGGCGCTCAGGGCCGGGGTGCGGCCCCGGTCGCCACCGTCGTCCAGCTTCAGCGCGACGGCACCGCGACCCGGGGCGGCGGCGACGTGGACGCCGTCGGCCCCCTCCTTCACCAGCAGGCCGGGGACCGCCTCCATCAAGGCGGTGTCCGTGCGACCGGTACCCGCCACCAGCCACGGGTGCGCCCGCATGGCGTCGGCGACCGACCGGTCGCGGGAGCCCTCGGGTGCCTGCACGAGGGACAGCACCCCGCGCGCCAGGCCGGTGACCGAGAGAGCGTGCTGCGGCGCACCACACCCGTCCACCACCACCGCCGACACCGGCTCCCCGGCCGCCTCGCCGAGGCGGGCTGCGATCGCCCGCTGCAGGGGGTGCTCCGGGGACAGGTAGTCCTCCGTCGGCCAGCCGGCCGCAACGCAGGCGGCCAGCATCGCGGCGTGCTTGCCCGAGCAGTTCATCGCCAGCCGGTCGGGCGCCCGGCCGGCGACCAGCCACCCGGCCTTCGTCGGCTCGTGCTGCGGCAGCGCCGGCGGGCAGCCGAGGTCGTCAACCCCGAGCCCCGCGGCGGCCAGCATGCTCGCGGCCAGCTCCCGGTGGCCGTCCTCGCCGTTGTGCGAGCCGGCGCCGATGGCCAGCTCCTCCGCCGACCGCGGCGCCCAGCCGGCGGCCAGCAGCGCGGTGGCCTGCACCGGCTTGTTCGACGACCGCGGCAGGATCGGCCGGTCGACGGCGCCCGCGGCGAAGGTCACCACGCCGTCGGCGTCCAGGACGACGAGGGACCCGCGGTGCGCGGACTCGAGGAACCCCGACCGCCAGACCTCGACCAGGACCGGGTTGTCCGGCCACTTGAAGGACCCCGTCCCCCTCACGCCTCGCACGCTCGGAGCGAGCCTCTGGACGGGGCCATCAACGGCCCTCGTCGGCGAGCAGGGCGGCGACGTCGGCCTCGCCGTCGCGGTACCGGCGGCCCAGCTCGGCTGCGAGGGAGTCCATGACCTGCTGCACCCCGCGGCGCCGCTCGGACAGCCCGCTCTCCGCGGCGGCCAGTGACTTCGCGGCCTTCTCCAGCTTGGCGTCAGGAAGGTCGGCGATCGCGGACATGTCGATGCCCGCGGTCAGGGAGTTCACCCACGACTCGTACTCCTCCGGCGCGTGCGGCTGCACCGTCTGGTGCCGCCCGAGCCCGTGCGCGGGGCCGCGGCCCTTCTCCGAGAGGATTTCCGGCAGAAGGTCGACCAGTGACCGGCCGTCGTGCTCCGCCCGCCGCTGCAGCTCCCGCCGCACGATGTCCAGCCGGCCCTGCAGCAGGCGCCGCGTGTACGAGAGGTTGACCTCCTGCTGCTCGGCCTCGCGCCGCAGCCGGCGGACCTCGCTCATCGGCTGCTGCATGGCGTTGTCGAGGAAGGCGGGGTCGAGCAGCGCGTCGACGGCGGCACCTCCGGCGGGCGCGGGCTTGGGGCTCACGACTTCTCCTTGATTCCGAGGAAGCTTCGGGCGTCGGCGGTGCTCATGGGCGGGCGCTGGGCGATGCGGGCGAGGCCGGCCGCGCGGGCGACCAGCTGGGCGTTGTCGCGGACCGGCTCGCCCGGAGCGTAGGTCAGCGTGTCCTCCATGCCCACTCGCAGGTGCCCGCCGGCCGAGAGCGCGGCGAGCATGACCGGCAACGAGGTCCGGCCGATGCCGGTGGCGGCGAACGTGGCGCCGGGCGGCAGCAGCGGCAGGCAGGACGTGAGCGCGTGCGCCGTCCCCGGCATGCCGCCGGGGACGCCCATGACGAGGTCGACGTGCACGTGGCCGCCGTGCGGCGGCCCGTACTTGTCCAGCAGCCGGGCGAGCGTGGCGAGCTGGCCGAGGTCGAAGACCTCGTACTCGGGGACGATGCCGCGCTGCTGCATCTGCGTGTGCAGCTCGACGATCAGGTCCCACGGGTTGCTGAAGACGTCGCGGCCGAAGTTCACCGTGCCCAGCGTCAGCGACGCCGCGTCCGGCTCCGCGTCGAGGACGGCGAGGCGCGCGTCGAACGGGTCGGTCACCGCGCCGCCGCTTGAGAGCTGCACGACCAGGTCGGTGTTCTCGCGCACGGCGGCCACCACCTCGCGCACCCGCCCGAGGTCGAGCGTGGGCTTCGTGTCGGCGCCCCGCACGTGCAGGTGGATCACGGCGGCGCCCACCGCCTGGCAGTCCCGTGCGGTCGCCACCACCTCCTCGACGGTCACCGGCAGGGCCGGGACGTCGGCCTTGGCCGATTCCGCGCCCGTGGGGGCGACCGTGAGAAGGGTGGGGGTGGTCACCGGCCGATCGTGGCAGACCGGACCGCGCGGATCCGCTCCCGGGCGGCTGCGTCGATGCCGGCCGTGTCGGCCGGGGCGTCGTCGGGATCGATGGTCGCGGTCGATCCGGCGACGGTGAGCACCGCGTCCATCGCCACCGACTGCTTCACCAGCGCCAGCGCGACCACACCGAGCTCGTGGTGGCGCACCACCGTGCCCACCCGGCCGACCTCGCGGGTGCCGGCCAGCACCGGGGTGCCGGGTTCGGCCAGCACCTCGCTCACGCCGTCCAGGTGCAGGAGCACCAGCCGGCGGGGCGGGCGGCCCAGGTTGTGCACGCGGGCGACGGTCTCCTGCCCGCGGTAGCAGCCCTTGTCCAGATGGACGGCGGTCGTCAGCCAGGAGAGCTCGTTCGGGATCGTCCGGTGGTCGCTGTCGACCCCGAAGCGGGGACGGCGGGCCTCGACCCGCAGCGCCTCGTAGGCCTGGATGCCCGCCGGCGCGGCGCCGAGCCGGTCGGCGGTCGCGGCCAGCTCGGAGCGGGGGACGACGAGGTCGAACACGGGAGCCCCCTGGCCGATGGGAGGCATCCGCCGGACGAAGCCCCCACCGTCCAGGGCGGTCACGTCGTCGGGCGCCGGCAGCCCCGCCGCCGCGAGGACCTCGGAGGCCTTCGGCCCGACGAGGCTCAGGACGCCCCACTGCTCCGTCACCAGCGCGGGGTCCACGCGGAGCAGGAACCGCATCTTCTGCAGGAAGTCGACCAGCGCCGCTCCGGTGCCGGGTTCGACGTCGGCCCAGGTGGTGCCGTCCAGATCGGCCAGCACGAGGTGGTGCTCGACGTGCCCGTGCGGCGAGAGGACCAGCGCCTCGCTGCCCGTCGCGTCGGCCAGCCGCTCGAGGTGCTGGCTGGTGAGGCTGTGCAGCCAGGTCAGCCGGTCGGGGCCGGGGACGACGACGACGTCGCGGTCGCTGCGGTCGACCAGGCCGGCGCCCTCGGCGAGCAGCCGCTGCTCGCGGAGCGGGTCGCCGTAGTGGGCGGCGACGGAACCGCCCTCGACGACCACCGCGCCGGGGCGCGACAGCAGGGGTGAACTCATGAGGAGTGCTCCGATCCGGCTCGTTCGCGGCACGCGCGGCACGTCCCCGACAGCGCGACGTGCCCTATGTCCACGGTGAAACCCAGGTCGGCCGCCAGACGTTCCGCGGCGCTGTCCAGCAGGTCGGGCGCGACCGAGGAGATCTCGCCGCAGACCTGGCAGACGACGTGGACGTGCGGCTGCTCGGCGGCGTGGTAGACCGGCGCCCCCTTGCCGAGGTGGGTGTGCCAGACCAGACCGAGCCGCTCGAGCAGCTCCAGGTTGCGGTACACCGTCGAGGTGTCGGGCGCGGCGCCGCCGGGCCCGGCCTCCTCGCGCAGCCGCGTCCCGATCGCCTCCGGGGTGGCGTGCTCGAGCCCGGCGACGGCGGCGAGCACCCGCTCCCGCTGGGCGGTCAGCCGCAGCCCCCGGGCGCGCAGCCGCTCGGCCAGCGGCGCCGCGCCGTGCTCCGTACCCATGCGCCGAGCCTAGGCCGGTCGTCGGGCAGGCTGGGCCGGTGAGTGATGTGCGCGCAGTGGCCGCCTGGCGCGGCGGGACCGCGGTCCGGATCCCTCCCGCCGAACCCGTGGTCACCGCGTTCGACCAGGGGCTGGGCCGAGGCGATGGCGTCTTCGAGTCGGCGTCCGTCGTCGGGGGGACGACGCCGCACCTGGCCGCGCACCTCGACCGGCTGGCCCGCTCGGCCGCCCTCCTCGAGCTGGCCGACCCCGGCCCGGCCGCCTGGCGCGCGCTGGTCGGGACGGTCCTCGACGGCTGGCCGCCGGAGACGGAGGGCGTCGTCCGGCTGTTCCTCACCCGCGGGGAGGACGGACCCCCCACCGCTCTCGCACTGCTGGCGCCGGTTCCGCCCGAGGTGCTCCGCCAGCGCGCGCAGGGCATCTCGGTGGTCAGCCTCGGCCTCGGGGTCCCGGCCGGCTTCCGCGCGCAGGCGCCGTGGCTGCTGGGCGGTGCGAAGACGCTCTCGTACGCGGTCAACATGGCCGCGCAGCGGCACGCCCACCGGCTGGGTGCCGACGACGTCGTGTTCACGTCGCTGGAGGGTCAGCTGCTCGAGGGACCGACATCGACGGTCGTCTGGGCGGCCCAGGGCGCCCTCCGCACCCCTCCGCTGGAGACCGGGATCCTGGCCGGCACCACGGTCGCCCGGCTCTTCACCCGGGCCGCGCAGGCCGGCTGGCGCACCGCGACCAGCTGGGGCACCGTCGCCGACCTGCACGCGGCCGACGCCGTGTGGCTGGTGTCGGGGGTCCGGGGGGTCGCCGTCGTGCACACGCTGGACGGGATCCGCCGCGGCGAGGCGGGCCTCACCGTCCGGATCCAGCAGCTCCTCGCCCGGTAGGGTCCGCACCGGTGCGCCGGGAAGTCTGGTCGGCAGTCGTCGGACCGACCCCTGGAGCGCTCCCGTGACCCGACCCGCCTTCCGCCTCCTCGGCCGGGGCTCGTACGCCGAGGCCCAGCGCATCGGGGAGATCCTGCGCCGGGAGACCGTGGGTGGCGCCCTGCTGCTGGTCGCCGCGGCGATCGCGCTGGTCTGGGCCAACTCCCCCTGGTCGGGCGCCTACGAGGCCCTGCGGGACACCCGGATCGGTCCCGCCGCCCTGCACCTGGACCTCTCCCTCGGCACCTGGGCGGCCGACGGCCTGCTCGCGATCTTCTTCTTCGTCGCGGGCCTCGAGCTCAAGCGCGAGTTCGTCGCCGGGGATCTGCGCGAGCCGCGCCGCGCCGCGCTGCCGGTGGCCGCCGCGGTAGGCGGCATGGTCGTGCCGGCCCTCTTCTTCGTCCTGGTCAACCTGGGCGGTCCCGAGGGGGCGCTGCGCGGCTGGGCCATCCCGTCGGCGACGGACATCGCGTTCGCCCTCGCCGTCCTGGCGGTGATCAGCACCCACCTGCCGTCGGCCCTGCGGACCTTCCTGCTCACCCTCGCCGTCGTCGACGACCTGCTGGCCATCGTGGTGATCGCGGTCTTCTACACCGAGGGGCTGTCGATCGGCTTCCTCGGGCTCACGCTGGTGCCGCTCGCGCTCTTCGGCCTCCTCGTCCAGCGGGGGATCGGCTCGATCTGGGTGCTGGTGCCGCTCGCCGTCGCCGCCTGGGGCCTCATGCACGCGTCGGGGGTCCACGCCACGGTCGCGGGAGTGCTGCTCGCCTTCACCGTGCCGGTGACGTCCGGCTCCGCGGAGCGCTTCGAGCACCGTCTCCGTCCCCTGTCGGCCGGGGTGGCGGTGCCCGTCTTCGCGTTCTTCTCCGCAGGCGTCGCCGTAGGCGGGCTCTCCGGCCTGGGTGCCTCGCTGGGCGACGCCGTCGCGGTGGGGATCGTCGTCGGCCTCGTCGCCGGGAAGGCGACCGGCATCAGCCTGGCCACACTGCTGGTGGCCCGGTTCACCCGGGCCCAGCTCGACGAGGACCTCGGCTGGCCCGACGTCGTCGGCCTCTCCCTGCTGGGGGGCATCGGCTTCACCGTCTCGCTGCTCATCACCGAGTTGGCGTACGGAGCCGGGAGCGCGAGCTACGACCACGCGAAGGTGGGCATCCTGGCCGGCACGCTCGCCGCGGCCCTGCTCGCCGCGGTCGTGCTGCGGCTGCGCAACCGCCGCTACCGGCGCATCTCCGAGGAGGAGCAGCGCGACGAGGACCGCGACGGTGTGCCGGACGTCTACCAGCGGCCCCCGCCACCGTTCGCCGACAGCTGAGGATTCCGGTTGCCGCCGCGTTTTCCTCCGACGTACCGTCGTCGTACACGAGAGAGGAGGTGGTCCGTACTTTGCATGCTTATCGGACTCGTGAGGTGGCTGTCCGCTAGCCGCCGTCCAGATGGGCCGCCCGTTCAGACTCGCGTCTGAGCGACGGCAGATCGCCCGTCCGTCGTACGGCGGCGAGCGAGAACCGGACAGTCACCCGACCCCCGGGCCGCCGAC
>DATHAK010000223.1:0-3843 GCA_035296685.1 Blastococcus sp. | reverse complement strand
GCGATGGGGTCGTCATCGTGCACACTCTTCACGGGAGCCCTGCTCCGTCACTGCCGAACACAGCGCGTCACCGATTCGATGGGTCCGTAGGGGAAGACGAGACCAGTCGAGTCGATGGAGGTGCCCCGTGCAGCGACGGTCTACCCAGGGTGTCGTCTTCGTGCACGCGTGCCCGAAGGCGCTCTGCCAGCACGTCGAGTGGGCGCTGGAACGCGTCGTCGGCGCGCCGGTCTCCCTGTCGTGGGCCGAGCAGCCCGCGGCGCACGGATCGTTCCGTGCCGAAGTGGCGTGGACCGGCTCGCCCGGTACAGGCGCCAAGCTCGTCACTGCGCTGCGGGCGTGGCCGATGCTGCGCTTCGAGGTGACCGAGGAAGCCAGCCACGGCAACGACGGCGAGCGCATGTCCTACGTGCCCGGGCAGGGTGTCTTCCGCGCCCCCACCAGCGCCAACGGCGACATCATGATCAGCGAGCAGCAGCTGCGGCACCTCGCGGCCACGACGTCCTCGATCGAAGCGTTCCGGCACGGGGTGGACGAGCTGCTCGGTGCGGCCTGGGACGCCGACCTCGAGGTCTATCGCCACGCCGGCGACGGCAGCCCGGTCACCTGGCTGCACCAGGTCGTCTGATGAAGGACCCCGCTGCCCCCAACCGCTCGCAGGCTCGCGGCGGGACCCGGCAGCGGGGCCGCATTACGATCCGAGCACGACACTCCGCGGGCCCTGGGGGAGTCGTCGTAGCCTGAGACCAGGTCGTCCGGGCGCCGTCGGGGAAGCGGCGTCCGGGCGGCCTTTCTCGTTCGGCGCCCGGTCCACACGTGCGACCTGAGGCTGGTGGTCGCCGTCCGAGGTCTGTGCGCCTCGGGTGACGACCGCGAGCCTGGGGTGACGGCGGAGCGGCGGGCTACAGCGGGATGTTGCCGTGCGCCCCGCGTCCGGGCGGGGCGGCGGCGAGCGCGGCGACCAGCCGGCGCCGGGTGCGCGAGGGCTCGACGACCTCGTCGACCACGCCGATCTGCAGCGCCCGGTTCACCCCGCCGGCGATCCGCTCGTGCTCCTCGGCCAGCTGAGCGTGCAGCGCCTCGCGCTCGCCGGGCGGAGCGGCGGCCAGCTTCTTGCGGTGCAGGATGCCGACCGCGGCCTTCGCGCCCATGACCGCAACCTCCGCGCCGGGCCAGGCGAACACCGTCGTCGCGCCCAGCGACCGTGCGTTCATCGCGATGTAGGCGCCGCCGTAGGACTTGCGGGTCACCAGCGTCACCCGGGGGACGACGGCCTCGGCGAAGGCGTGCAGCAGCTTGGCGCCGCGCCGGACGACGCCGTCCCACTCCTGGCCGACTCCGGGCAGGTAGCCGGGGACGTCGACCAGCACCACGAGCGGCACGCCGAACGCGTCACACATCCGCACGAACCGCGCCGCCTTCTCGGCCGAGGCGGAGTCGAGGCAGCCGCCCAGTCGCAGCGGGTTGTTCGCGATCACCCCGACCGTCCGCCCGGCCAGCCGGCCGAGAGTGGTGACGACGTTCGGCGCGAACCGCGGGTGGAGTTCCAGACCGGGCCCGTCGAGGACGGCGGTGATCAGCGGCTTCACGTCGTACGCGCGCTGCTTGTGCTCCGGGAGCAGCGCGCTGAGGTCGACGTCGGGCTCGTCGGTGACGGAGGAGAAGGTGCCCTGGGCGGCCAGCAGCCCGACGGCCGTCCGGGCCGTCTCGAGCGCGGCCGGCTCGGAGTCGGTGACCACGTGCACGACGCCGCTGCGCCGCCCGTGCGTGTCGGGGCCGCCCAGGCTCTCCATGTCGACGTTCTCGCCGGTGACCGAGCGGACCACCTCGGGCCCGGTCACGAACACGCGGCCGGCGGGGCCCATGATCACCAGGTCGGTGAGCGCCGGTCCGTAGGCCGCGCCCCCGGCGGCCGGGCCGAGCACGACCGAGATCTGCGGGATGCGGCCCGAGGCCCGCACCATCGCCGCGAAGACCTCGCCGACGGCGTGCAGCGCGGTGACCCCCTCGGCCAGCCGGGCGCCGCCCGAGTGCCAGACGCCCACCGACGGCACGCGTTCGCGCACGGCGGCGTCGATGGCGTCGACGATGTGCCGGCAGCCGTCGACGCCCATCGCTCCGCCCATCACCGTCGCATCGGTGCAGAAGGCGATCGCCGGACTGCCGCTCACCGTTCCGCGCGCTGCCAGCACCCCGGACGTGTCCGGACCGGCCAGCAGCGTCATCGACCCGTCGTCGAAGAAGCGCTGGAGGCGCTCCCCGGGATCGCGCGGGTCGGCTGTGTCCAGCGTCGGCGCGGGGGGAGCGACCGTCATGCCGTCGTGAAGACCAGCGCCATGTTGTGCCCGCCGAAGCCGAACGAGTCGTTGACCGCCGCGGAGAGGGAGGCCTTCCGGGGCTCGTTCCGGACGATGTCGAGAGCCTGCACGGCCGCGTCGTCGTCCGGGTCCTCCAGGTTCGCCGTCGCGGGCACGATCTGCTCGCGCAGGGCCAGAACCGTGAAGATCGCCTCCAGCGCCCCCGCTGCCCCCAGCAGGTGGCCGGTCTGGCTCTTGGTGGCGCTCACCATCACGTGCTCGCCCAGCGACGAGCGGATGGCCGCGGCCTCCGCGGTGTCGCCGACCGGCGTCGAGGTGGCGTGGGCGTTGACGTGGCCGATGTCGGTCGCCGACAGGCCGGCGTCGCGCAGGGCGGCGGTGATGGCGCGGGCCGCGCCCTCGCCCTCGGGGTGCGGGGCGACGAGGTCGTAGCCGTCGGCGGTGCCGGCCGCACCGGCGAGCCGGGCGTGGACCCGGGCGCCGCGGGCCTTGGCGGCGTCGGCCCGCTCGAGCACGAGGGCGGCGGCGCCCTCGCCGAGCACGAAGCCGTCGCGGCCCTTGTCGAACGGCCGGGAGGCGCGCTCGGGCTCGTCGTTGCGCGTCGACATCGCCCGCATCGCGGCGAAACCGGCCATCGGCAGCGGATGCACGCACGCCTCCGTGCCGCCCACGAGGACGACGTCGGCGCGGTCGAAGCGCAGCAGGTCCAGACCCCAGCGGATCGCCTCGGCGCCGGACGCGCAGGCACTGACCGGCGCGTGGACGCCACCCTTGGCGCCGATCGCCAGGCCGACGGCCGCGGCCGGGCCGTTGGGCATCAGCATCGGGATGGTGAACGGGGAGACCCGCTTGGGGCCCTTCTCCTCCAGGACGTCGTCCTGGCCGAGCAGGGTCAGCGCGCCCCCGATGCCGGTGCCGAAGACGACGGCGATGCGCTCGGGTGCGACCCCGGCGTCGGCGGCGCCGGACTCGCGCCAGGCCTCCTCCGCGGCGATGACCGCCACCTGCTGGCTGCGGTCGAGGCGCCGGGCCCGCACGCGGTCGATCTGCTCGGCCGGGTCGGCAGCCAGGCGGGCGACCAGCTGGGCGGGGTACTCCTTGATCCAGTCGTCGGTGATGCGGCTGACCCCCGACCGCCCGGCGAGCAGGGCGTCCCAGGTGGTGGCGACGTCGGGGCCCAACGGCGTGGTGGCACCGAGGCCGGTGACGACGACGTCCGCGGCAGACGTGCTCATGGAATCTCCTCCTGGAACGACGGCCGGGCGGCCGAAGGTCGTCCTGTTACTGGTTCTTCTCGATGTAGTTGATCGCGTCGCCGACGGTCTTGATGTTGGCCAGCTCGTCGTCGGGGATGGCGACGCCGAACTTGTCCTCGACCGCCGTGGCGATCTCGACCATCGACAGGGAGTCGACGTCGAGGTCGTCGGTGAACGACTTCTCGGGGGTCGCGTCGGCGGGCGTGACGCCGGCGACCTCCTCCAGGATCTCGGCCAGACCGGTCTGGATGTCCTCGCGGCTCACGCGG
>DATHAK010000222.1:0-11836 GCA_035296685.1 Blastococcus sp. | reverse complement strand
CCAGGCGAACAAGACGATGGTCATCCAGCTGGCGGAACGGGCGGGGCTGACCGCCGACCAGCTCTACTTCAACATCGAGAAGGTGGGCAACACGTCGTCGGCGAGCATCCCGCTGGCCATCCACGACGCCGTCCGCGACGGTGCCATCAGCGAACCCCTGCGGGTGTTCGCTCCGGGGTTCGGCGCGGGGGCCGTGGCCGGGTACGCGGTGCTGCGGATCGACCCGGCGGTGGTCGCGGTCCAGCTCCCGGGCAAGCGGGGGACCGGCGAGGTCCAGCCCGACATGCCCGCGCAGCCCGAGCGCCCACCGGCGTCCGAGGAGATGCAGACGGCTTTCGGCTGAGGAAGGATCCCCTCCTCCCCACCCTCGTCCCTCGGGGGTGGGCCCTGGAGGGGGCCGGGGTCAGCTCGAGCGGCGCTCCAGGACGTACGAGCCGGGTGCCGGGTCCTGGGCAGGATGGGTTGCGCTGCCGACCGAGGCGGGCGCCGGGATCTCGTCGCCGGAGCGTTCGAGCATCCATTCCGCCCACGGCTCCCACCAGCTTCCGGTGCGCTTCGTCGCCGCTGCGCGCCACGCGTGCGGGTCCGGTCCGGGTTCGCCGCCCGTCCAGTAGCTGGCCTTGGGGTTCCCCGGTGGGTTGACCAGGCTCTGGATGTGTCCGCTTGAGCTCAGCACGAACGTCGAGGGCCCTGAGAGCAGCTGCGTCGTCCGGTAGCACCCGTCCCACGGCGTGAGGTGGTCGGTCAGCGCACCGGTGACGAACGTGGGCAGGGTGATCCGGCTCAGATGGACGGGCGTGCCCAGCACCCGCATCGCTCCCGGTCGGACCAGAGCGTTCTTGCCGAAGATCTCCAGGAACTGCTCGTGCAACCGCGCCGGAAGATTCGTGCCGTCGGCGTTCCAGGCGAGGATGTCGAAGGCGGGCGGGTCCTCACCCATGAGCCATTCGCTTACCAGGTAGTTGAAGATGAGGTCGTCCGGCCGCATCCAGGTGAACACCGAACCCATCTGCCGCGCGGTGATGACGCCGCCGCGACGCGAGTTGCGCCGCGCCAGGTCGAGCAGGCGGGGAGCGGAGAACGCCCCGAGCGGCGCCCGGCTCGAGAAGTCGAGCAGGGTCACCGCGTAGCCGGCGGCGTGCACCCGGTCGTCGCCGGTGGCGGCGAGGTGGTTGAGCGCCGTCGTCATCAGCTGACCGCCGGCACAGAAGCCGAGCGTGGTGACGTCGGGGGAGCCGGTGATCTCCCGCGCGACGTCCACGGCGGTCAGGACGCCGTCCGAGTAGGTGTCCAGGTGCCAGTGCGCGTCCTCCTTGATCGGGTTTCGCCAGCTGATCATGAAGACCTGAAAGCCCTGGCTGACCGCGTACTCGACGAAGCTGCGTCCCGGGGCCAGGTTCAGGAAGTAGAAGCGCCCGATCGGCGGCGGCACGATCACGAGCGGCCGTTGCCGCACGCGCGCCGTCGACGGTGCGTACTGGATGACCTCGATGACCTGGCCGCGGTGAACGACGGCGCCGGGGCTGATCCCCAGGTCCATGCCGACGGTGAAGGCGTTGCGGTCGACCTGCGTCGGCATCGCGCCGTTGTGCCGGATGTCGTGGAGCATGTGGCCGAGGCCGCGGACGACGCTGCGCCCGCCGGTGTCGAAGGCGCGCTTGAGCGCCGCCGGGTTGCCGAGCAGCGTGTTGGTGGGGGCGAGCGCGCTCACGTAGGCGTTGAGGACGAAGCGGGCCTGCTCCACCTCGCGCCAGTTCGGGCCGCCGCTCTCGAAGTCGTCGACGAGGCGGCGCAGCGCATCCGACCAGGCCACGTAGGACTGCGCGAGCCGTCGGTAACCGGGGTGCTGACGTCCATGACCTCGGGACCGCCGAAGCGGGTGATCTGCACGGCACGCATGCGGCTGAGGTCAGGGTCCGGCCCGTGGAGGCACCCTGGGGGCGGTGTAGGCGCCCCTGGCGGGAAGCCGTACCCGCAGCACCGTCGCGCCCGGCCGGGTCTGGATGCTGATGTCTCCCTTGTGCCGGTCGACGATGCGCCGGGAGATGTCCAGCCCCAGGCCGGTGCCCTCGCCCACGCCCTTGGTCGTGTAGAAGGGGTCGAAGGCGCGTGCCGCAGTCTCGGGCGACATCCCCGTTCCCGTGTCGCCGATCTCCACGACCACGTGGTCCCTCTCGACGCGCGTCGAGACGCGGAGTGTCCCGCGACCGTCCATGGCGTGCAGGGCGTTGTCGATGAGATTGGTCCACACCTGGTTCAGCTCGGCAGCGAGCGCCTCGATGCGGGGGACGTCGGCCCTGTAGTCCCGCACGACCGTCACGGCGTCCGGGATCCGGTGAGCGAGCATCACCAGGGTGCTCTCCAGTCCCTCGGCGAGGTCCGTCTGCTGCATGGAGGCGCGGTCCAGCTGCGCATAGGACTTCACCGCGGAGACCAGGTCGGAGATGCGCCGGGTGGACTCCTTGACCTCTTCGAGGAGCCCGGTCGAGGACAGGGTGCTCGCCACCCAGTCCAACCCCGGCTCCAGCCGGTCCTCGCCGAGCGCCTGGGCGACGCGCTCGCACCAGTCGACGTCCGCGCCGGCTCCGGTGAGGACGGGGGCGAGCACCCAGTCCCGGGTCACATCGTGATCGGCCAACCAGTCGGAGAGGGCATCCTCGCGATCAGCGAGGGTCATCGGGTCCCCGGACGGCCGGGCGCCGAGCTCGTGGCGCAGGGTGTCGAGCCGGCTCCACTGATCGGCGGTGATCTGCGCTGCGGTGAGGCGTCGGAGGGAGGAGAGCATTCCCTCGTGCGCGTCGCCGAGCGCGTCCACCGCCCGCGTCGCTGCGGCCGCAGGGTTGTTGAGCTCGTGGGCGAGCCCGGCGGCCAGTGTGCCGAGGGCCGCGAGGGCCTCCTTCTGCCGGGCCATCGTCTCGTAGTTCCGAGCGGACCGGGACACCCCCTCGATGAGGTACAGGCCGAGGGGAAACCGCGTGGTCCACAGCGCGCGGAGCTCCGCTGCCGGCACTCGGAGGATCCGTCCCGCGGTCGCAGCCCGGCCGGTGGCGAGGTAGGCGCCGTGCTCGTCCCAGGCGCGGAACCCTCCGGCCCACCGTCCGGGCACGTCCATAGTCCCGAGCGGCGTCTCCTCGTGCCCGACGTGACGGACCAGGTCGATGCCGCCGTCGAGCAGCACCCACCAGTGCTCGGCGGGGTGGTTCTCCTGGAAGAGCACGTCCCCGCACTCGAAGCGGACCTCGGTACCCGCCGCCAGGAGGGCGAACAGTTGGTCGTCGTCGGCCCCGGAGAAGAGCTCGATCCCGTGCAGGTCGTCGAGTTGCATCACATCATCGCCAGGTAGCGGTGGACGTGGTAGACGGACATGGCGCCCTCACCGACGGCCGAGGCCACCCGTTTCATGGAGCCCAGTCGTACGTCCCCCGCGGCGAAGACGCCGGGGACGCTGGTCTCGAGCGTGAACGGCGAGCGGGCCTCGCTCCACGCGGTGGGGGAGGAGGCCAGGAGGTCCTGTCCGGTGACGACGAAGCCCTTGGCGTCCCGGACGACGTCGCCGCCCAGCCAGTCCGTGCGCGGTGTGGCACCGATGAAGACGAACATCCAGTTGACGGCGACCTCCTCCTGCGCCCCGGAGTTCCGGTCGGTGAGTAGGACGGACTCCAGGTGGCCGTTGCCGCGGACCCCCGCAACCTCGCTGTGCAGGCGGACGTCGATGTTGGCAGCGGCGTGGACACGCGCCGCCAGGTAGAGCGACATGCTGTCCTCGAGCGAGCCGCCGCGCACGAGCAGCAGCACGCGCTTGGCGTACCTGGCGAAGTTGAGCGCCGCCTGACCGGCCGAGTTGGCTGCTCCGACGACGACCACGTCGTCGTCCGCGCACCGGGCGGCGTCGCTCGCGGAGGCGCCGTAGTAGACGCCCCTGCCGGTGAGTTCGGGAAGGCCCGGCGCCTCGAGGCGCCGGTAGGAGACCCCGGTCGCCACGAGCAGCGCCCGCGCCTCCAGCTCGCCGGCGGACCCGAAGCAGACGGCCCGGACCGGTCCCCGCTTCTGGAACCACACCACGTCCAGGGGAAGGAGCATCTCCGCACCGAACCGGGACACCTGTGCGACGGCCCGGTGGGTGAGGTCGGCCCCGGACAGGCCGCGAGGGAAGCCGAGGTAGTTCTCGATCGACGCGCTCTGGCCGGCCTGCCCACCCGGCGCCTCGCGCTCCACGACCACGGTGCGCAGACCCTCCGATGCCGCGTAGACGGCGGCGGCCAGCCCCGCCGGGCCGCCGCCGACGATGCAGAGGTCGTAGAGCGGCTGGAGAGCACGCGTACGCAGACCGAGCGCCCCGGCGAGGTCGTGAGTGGACGGCGAGCGGAGGACCTCGCTGTCCGGCACGAACACGAGCGGCAGGTCGTCGTCCTCCGCGCCGGCCAGTTCCTGCAGGCGACGACCCTCGGCGTCCTGGTCGGCGTCGACCCAGTGGTACGGGACGTAGTTCCGGGTCAGGAAGGTCGTGATCTCGTGCCCGCGCTCCGACCAGCGGTGGTCGACCACCCGCACGTCCCCGGTCTCCTGGGGATGGGCCCGCTGCCAGTCGCCCAGCAGGTCGTCGATGACCGGGTACAGCCGTTCGGCCGGAGGGTCCCAGGGCTTGAGGAGGTAGTAGTCCAGGCCGATGTCGTTGATCGCCCTGATGGCGACGTCGGTGTCGGCGTAGGCGGTCAGCAGGAGCAGCTTGGCGTCCGGCGCGTGCTGCCTTGCCTGCTGGAGCATCTCGGTGCCGGTCATGCCGGGCATCCGTTGGTCCGTGGCGATCAGAGCGACCGGCCGCAGGCGCAGGGCGAGTTCGCTGAGCACCGCCAGGGCCTGGATCCCGGACTCCGCCTTGACGATCCGGAAGTCGGACCCGTATCGGGCACGCAGGTCCCGGGTGATCGCCCGCAGAACCATCGGGTCGTCGTCCACCGTCAGGATGGTCGCCTTGGTCATCCGCAGGGCCTCCTGACCAACCCCGCACGCCTCGGCCGGCCCGATTCTTGGCCGCCGTCACCGGCACCGGCTTCGGAGCCGGCTGGGGTCGAGAACTGGTGCGCGCCATCCAAACACGACCCGGACCGGCCGATGACTGTTTCGTGCGCGGATCAGGATCCAGGCGGCTAGGGGTCCGGTCTCGGAGATCACCGGCCGCGGCTCACATCGACAGCTGTCACCGTCCGGCGCGGAGGGCGGCGATGACGCCGCCGTCCATGAGCAGGTCGGTGCCCGTGATGAAGCCGGCGTCCGGGCCGAGCAGGAAGGCGGCGGCGCCGGCCACCTCGTCGGCGGTGCCGACCCGCCCACCGCCTGATCGCGCGCGGCGTCCCACCGTCCGTCGTCACCGGCCGTGCGGCCGGACCCGACCACGGGAGGGCACGTGTGTAATGGCGCGATGACACCCGAAGAGACCGTGCTGGCCTTCCACCGGGCCGTCGAGCTCCGGGACGGCTCCGCGTTCGGTCTCGTCGCGGAGGACCTCGTCCAGCACGCGGCCGGGCCGCAAGGCCGCGAAGGCCTGCGGCAGACGGTCGCGACGCTCGATCACGACCTGGACAGCCCGACGGTCACGATCCACCACGTCGTGGCCCAGGATGACCTCGTCGTCGTGCACCTCACCATGCACGGTCGCCATGTGGCCTCGACGATGCCGCTGCTCGCCGAGCTGCCCCCGACCGGGAACGCCGTCGCGTGGGACTTCATCCACATCTGGCGGGTCGCGGACGGCTCGATCACCGAGCACTGGGCCTGCCGGGACGATGTCGGACTGCTCGCCCAGGTCGGCGGCTGGCCGCAGTCCCGCTAGTCACGAGCATTCGTGCCGCTCTGAGCACTACTGTGGAGGGAGCACACGGCGCAGGCACGCGCCGCTCGGCCGGCGACGGTTCTGCACCGCCATGGGTGCCCGGGGTCGACCGGCGGCTGCCGGTCTTCCGGTGGTGTCCGGCGCGAAAGCGCCGATGCGCATGTCCGCTGCCTGGGCGGGGCGGTTCCGTGGCTCTCACGGCTCCGTCCTCCGGCGGCGGAGCCGTGTGCGCCGGCCTGCCGCGGCGACCGTGCCCGGCACGTCAGAGGAGGAGTCCGTGGCTCGACCAGCCCGTCGCCCGACGGGCGCACGCCGTTCCGCCCCGCGGAACCAGCGGCGCGTCCGCACCGGCGACGACGTCATGGCGGTGCTCGCCCGCGCTGTCCGTGACGTCGAGGCTGCCGTCCAGCGGCGCGCCGCCACGCCGGCGGTGCGCGCCGAGTTCCAGGCCGTCGCCCTGCTGCTGCGCGAGGAGCGCGCCCGCGTGCTGGCGGACGAGACCAAGGGCCCGAGCTTCCGGGCGGAGCAGCTCAAGCGCCTGGACGGGATCGCCGCGATCCTCGCGAGGGTGGCGGTGCGGGACGCGGCGCTTCTTGCGCTGCTCGCCGACGACGCGGTCGCCTCCGAGGCGGCACGGTCGCGCAAGCGGGACATGATGAGGGCCGCCGGTGTCGAGGTCGCCGCCGAGGAGCCTCCGCCCGCGGAGCCGGCGGCCGCTCCGTCCGCAGACCGCGGGGTCGTGCCCCAGTCGGTCATCTCACGGCAGCTGGCCAACCCCTTCCTCGCCCCCGACTTCTCCGCCGCGCGGCCGAGCACGGCCCGTCCGCGCCGGCTGGCCGGCTGGGAGCTGCTCGGCCCGCTGCTCAGCTCGTTCGAGCGCGCCGGCGGCGGCGCCCCGGCCTGCACGGACCTCCCCGAGCCGGCTCCCTGGCACGTTCCCGCCGGCCTGGAGCTGATGGCGCACCAGGCCCGGCTGGTTGCCGCTGCCGCGGCCGGCCGGCGGACCTTCCTGCTCGCCGACGAGCCGGGCCTGGGCAAGACGGCACAGGCCCTGCTGGCAGCGGAGGCGGCGAACGCCTACCCGCTCCTCGCGGTCGTGCCGAACGTGGTCAAGACCAACTGGCGACGCGAGGCCGGCCGCTGGACGCCCCACCGCCCGGCGACCGTCATCCAGGGCAACGGTGAGCGGATCGACGGTTTCGCCGACATCGTCGTCGTCAACTACGAGGTGCTCGACCGGCACGTGGGCTGGCTGGGCGACTTCGGCTTCCGCGGCATGGTCGTCGACGAGGCGCACTTCATCAAGAACAAGAGCTCGCAGCGCTCGCAGCACGTGCTGGAGCTCTCCGAGCGGATCCGGGCGCGCACCGGCCGCCCGCTGCTCATGGCCCTCACCGGCACCCCGCTGATCAACGACATCGACGACTTCCGCGCCATCTGGCAGTTCCTCGGCTGGATCGACGAGTCCGAGCCGCGCGGTGAGCTGATGGAGTGCCTCGAGGGGACCGGGCTGACCCCCGCCGACCCCGCGTTCTACCCGGCCGCCCGCCAGTGCGTGATCGACCTCGGCGTCGTCCGCCGGCGCAAGGTCGACGTCGCCGCCGACATCCCCGCGCGGCGCATCGCCGACCTGCCCGTCGAGCTCGACGACAGGGCCGGCCGGTCGATCCGGGCGGCCGAGCGCGAGCTCGCACGCCGGTTGGTGTCGCGGTACGAGAGCGCGCTGGCGGCCCGCTCGTCCGACACCGCCGTCGAGGGCATCGACAGCCGCATCGATCTGGACCTCGTCCGCCGGGTGGCCGCCCGCGAGCTCAAGGACACCAGCACGAGCTCGACCGGCGAGAACGTCTTCAGCATGATGCGGCGCATCGGTCAGGCGAAGGCCGGCCTCGCCGCGGACTACGCCGCGCAGCTCGCCCGGAGCGCGGGGAAGGTGGTCTTCTTCGCCAAGCACGTCGACGTCATGGACGCCGCCGAGGAGAGCCTGGAGAAGCTCGGCGTGCGCTACTCGTCGATCCGCGGCGATCAGACGCCCACCGCTCGGCAGCGGAACATCGACGCCTTCGTCAACGATCCCGGGGTCGCCGTCGCGGTCTGCTCCCTGATGGCGGCCGGCGTGGGGCTCAACCTCCAGGTCGCCTCCAACGTCGTGCTCGCCGAGCTCTCCTGGACCTCCGCGGAGCAGACGCAGGCCATCGACCGCAGCCACCGCATCGGGCAGACCGAGCCCGTGACCGCGTGGCGGATCATCGCCGCGCAGACCCTCGACGCCCGGATCGCCGAGCTGATCGACAGCAAGGCGGGGCTGGCCGCGCGGGCGCTCGACGGCTCCGACGAGGAGGTGCAGTCCTCGGCCGACGTGCAGCTCGAGGCCCTCGTCGCATTGCTGACCGACGCGTTGTCGCAGCCGGCGGAGGCCTCGCGCGGCTGACGAGGGGTGGGCTCCGGGCCCCGCGGAGCCGGTACGGAGGAGGTGGTCACCGTCCCCGCGATCCGGCTCGCGCGCGTGTACGACGACGGCGACCCGGGGGACGGACCTCGGTTCCTGGTCGAGCGGCTCTGGCCGCGCGGGGTCCGGCGGGCCCACCTCCGGCTGACCGACTGGCTCCGCGACGTCGGGCCGAGCTCCGAACTGCGGAAATGGTTCGGCCACGACCCCGACAGGTGGGACGAGTTCCGGCGACGCTACTTCGCGGAGCTCGACGCGCACCCGGAGGCCTGGCAGCCGCTGCGCGACGCCGCGGCCTCGGGCGACGTCACGCTGCTCTACAGCTCCCGCGATGCCGAGCACAACAATGCGGTGGCGCTCCGCGAGTACCTGACGGCCCGACTGGACGACGCACGCTAGGGCCGGTCACCGGGTTCCTCGCGCAGCCGCGTCGAACTCCATCCAGATCCGCCGCCGCCCGTCGCGGGTGTGGTCCCGGGACATGGCCTGCACCCGCCGTCGCTGGTCCTCGGTCGCCCAGTGCTGGACGACGGCGATCTCGGCCTCCCGCATCGCGGCTTCCGCGGCGACCTCCTCGGGCGTCGATGGAAGGTCCGACGGCTCCTCCACGTGGGGGTGCGGGTGCGCGTAGGGACTGTTCTCCGGCAGGTTGCCGCTGATCCGGCCGTAGGCCCCGAGAACGAGCAGCAGAAACCCGACCACCACCGAGAAGACGACGTTGCTCATCCGGAAGGCCAGCAGGTTGAAGGCCGTGCGGAGCAGGGCCATGTTGAGCAGCGCCGAGAGCAGGAACAGCACGCCCAGGACGATCATCACGGTGGACGCCGTCCGGGGTCCGCGGAGCGCGGCCCCGACGAGGACGGCCGCGACGACCAGCGAGAGGGCCGACAGGAGGCCGTTCGAGGACATGCCGAGGTAGCGCTCGCCGTGCGTGGCGAGGAAGCCCACGCCACCGGTGGCGCCGAGGAGGCCGAAGACCAGGAGGAAGAGCCCCACGCCCACCGCCCCGAGCCGCTGGATCGCGAAGACCCGCGGGTCGACGTCCGGTCGCTCGACGGCGGCCTGCCGTCGGACCTGCGCACGGGGAGCGGCGCCTCCGGGAGGACGGCGGAGCAGGTCGACCCGGAATCGGGAGGGGTGATGTCCGAGATGGCTGAGCAGGGTCATGGCGGTCTCCATGCGCGCGAACGGCTGATGCACATGTGCGTCCACCACGCCGCCGGTCTTACCGGCCGACGGCGGGTAAGACCGGCGGCGTGAGGCGACGCGAACGGACATGACCCCTCACCCCGTCGTCCCACCCGTTGCTGAGCTCGCGGCCCGGAGCCGGGTGCCTGCCACCGACGTCGAGGCGTGGCGGCTGCGCCGGCTCGTGGACGCCGGGTTCCCGTTGCGCCTCGCGCTCGAGCTCGCGGCCACCCCCGGCGTGGACCTGCACGCCCTGCTCGCGCTGGTCGACCGCGGCTGTCCGCCGGAGCTGGCCGCTCGTATCCTCGCGCCCATCGACGACGTGGACGGGCGGCCGTGACCGAGGTCAGCCCCGACCGGACGGCCTCCCGCCAGGCCGGGGGAATACCCCCGCCCGGCGAGGACTGGATCGCGGACCTGACCAGCAGCGGACCGGTCCGCGAGGACGCGCTGCGGCGGCTGCACGCCCTGCTGGTGCGCGGGGCCCGGTTCCAGGTGTCGCGCATGTCGGCCATGCGTGCGGTCGTGGGGGCCGCGCAGGTGGAGGACGTGATCACGCTGGCCGCTGACGAGGCGATGGTCGCGGTGCTCAGCAAGCTGCCCACGTTCGAGGGGCGCAGCCGCTTCACCACCTGGGCCTTCAAGTTCGCCGTCCTGCAGGCCGCCGTCGAGCTGCGCCGGCAGGCCTGGTCGCGTCGGGAGGTGCCGCTCGACGCCGCGCCGCCGCTGATCGAGCCTCGTCCCTCACCCGACCTGTACGCCGAGGGCGCCGAGTTCGCCGCCGCCGTCCGGGACGCCATCGACCGGGTGCTCACGCCGCACCAGCGCCGCATCGCCCTCGCGCTGATCGTGGACGAGGTGCCGATCGACGTCCTCGCCGAGCGGCTCGGCACCAACCGCAACGCGCTCTACAAGACCCTGCACGACGCCCGCAGCCGCCTGCGCACCCACCTGGCCGGCCAGGGCTACGACGTGGCGCCGCCTACCCGCTCCAGGGAAGA
The DNA here is from genome assembly GCA_035296685.1 of Blastococcus sp. Taxonomy (GTDB): domain Bacteria; phylum Actinomycetota; class Actinomycetes; order Mycobacteriales; family Geodermatophilaceae; genus Blastococcus_B. The sequence continues at coordinate 1,368 of DATHAK010000222.1, read as the reverse complement.
GACCCGATGACCGCTGACCCCCGGCTGCCGACCGACGCGATCCGCAGGCTGACGATCGACCCCGGGCCGTGGCTGTCCTGCGACGACTGCTTCCGGCTGGTCGACCGATACGTCGAGGGGCTGCTCGTCCGAGGCGCCGAGCCGGTTCCTGCCGAGCTGGCGGCGATGCCGGCGCACCTCGCCGGTTGCTCGGCGTGCGCCGAGGAGGCCGCGACGCTGCTGCTGCTGGCGGCCACCGAGGCGGGGATCGACCCGGCCCCGGCGCTCGAACGGCTCCCTGCGCCCTGAGGCCTGTTCACTGAGCCGCGCGCTCAGGCCGGCCGGTCCTCGCCGGGCTCGCTCCGCTCGACCGGGCCGGCCCGGTGGCCGTGCATGCCCAGGATCCGTTCGGGGCGGGGGAGGGACGCCGCGCCGCTGTCCAGCCATCTTCCCGAGGAGGCGCGCGCCCGCCGGCACAGCTCGGCGGCGTGCCGGAAGTCGGTCGCCCCGATCCGCAACGGGCACAGCGGGGGGAGCACGACCAGATCGACCCGGTCGGCGTACAGGGCGACGTCGGTGATGAGCCGTCGCTGGACGAGCAGGCTCAGCGCCTGGACGGCGACCGCGAGCGGCCGCGTCGGAGGGACGGGCAGCGCGCAGGCGTAGCCGGTCGGCAGCACGAAGATGCGGTCGGCGCCCAGCTCCACCGCCTGGGAGATCGCCGCGTTGTCGGCCAGTCCGCCGTCGACGAGCGTCCGGCCGTCCCGCCGGACCGGGGGCAGCACACCCGGGATGGCGCTGCTGGCCAGGACCGCGCTGACCACATCGCCCTCGGAGAGCAGCACCTCCTCGCCCGACAGCAGGTCCGTGGTCACGAGGTGCACCGGGATCGGTGCGTCCTCGAGACGGGCGAAGCCCACGTGCCGGCGCACCAGGCGCTCCAGTCCCGAACCGGTGCAGAGGGCGTCGCGCGCCCCCGCCAGCGCGAGCACCATCTGTGGGGCCCGGAGCGGGAAGACGTCGTCGCGGCGCAGCCCCGCCCATGTGCCGGCCAGCAGATCGAGCGACGCCGGGGACGTTCCGTGCGCCGCCACGAAGACGGCGTTGAGCGCGCCGGCCGACGTGCCGACGAGCAGGTCGGGAGTGACGCCGCGCTCGGCCAGCGCCTGCAGCATGCCCACCTGGACGGCGCCGAGGCTGCCGCCGCCCGAGAGCACGAAGGCGGTGGTCATCGCCGGTGGGATGCGCTCGGACGACGGGCCCGTTCGCCCAGGGGCGTGCATGCCGGTGCCATACCCGGTTGGCGCACCCCGGCGAGAGGTTCTTACCCTCCCAGGGGGCTCAAGTACTCCGCGGGACGGGCCGATCTTCCCGGGGTGCGCCGCAATG
>DATHAK010000221.1:0-3411 GCA_035296685.1 Blastococcus sp. | reverse complement strand
GTCTGGGCGCACCACATGTACGCCACCGGCGCGGTGCTGCTGCCGTTCTTCGCGTTCCTCACGTACCTGATCGCGGTGCCCACGGGCATCAAGTTCTTCAACTGGATCGGCTCGATGTGGCGGGGTCAGCTGACCTTCGAGACGCCGATGCTGTGGTCGATCGGGTTCATGGTCACCTTCCTCCTCGGCGGCCTGACCGGCGTGCTGCTCGCCAGCCCGCCGCTGGACTGGCACGTGTCGGACAGCTACTTCGTCGTGGCCCACTTCCACTACGTCGTCTTCGGCACCGTGGTCTTCGCCGCCTATGCCGGCATCTACTTCTGGTTCCCGAAGATGTGCGGCCGGATGATGGACGAGCGGATCGGCAAGCTGCACTTCTGGCTGACCTTCATCGGCTTCCACACCACGTTCCTGGTGCAGCACTGGCTGGGTGCCGAGGGCATGCCGCGTCGCTACGTCGACTACCTGCCGACCGACACGTTCACCACGCTGAACACCGTCTCCACGATCGGCTCGTTCGTCCTCGGCGCCTCGACCATCCCGTTCCTCTACAACGTGGTGAAGTCGTGGAAGTACGGGCAGCTGGCCCTGCGGGACGACCCCTGGGGCCACGGCAACTCGCTGGAGTGGGCGACGTCGTCCCCGCCGCCGCGGCACAACTTCGTCGAGATCCCGCGGATCCGGTCGGAGCGTCCGGCCTTCGAGCTGCACTACCCGCACATGCTCGAGCGGCTTCAGGCTGAGGCGCACTCCGGCAAGCGGCACGCGCCCTACGCCAGCGAGCTGGTGGAGGGGACCGGCCCGCGGCAGGGCCCGAACGACCCCGACCCCGCCTGAGAAAGGAACCCCCTCCTCCCCACCCCTCGCACGCTCGGGGCGGTGCCCGGGAGGGGGCCGGCCGTAGGGGACGATGACCGGGTGCCGCTGGACCCGACCCCCCGCCTGCCACCCGAGTCGACGGCGCCCACGGCGCGGGCCGTGCTCACCGTGTCCGGCCCCGACCGACCCGGCGTCACCGCGCAGCTGTTCTCCGCGCTGGCGGCGGGCGACGGGGCGCCGGCCGTCGAGGTGCTCGACGTCGAGCAGGTCGTGGTGCACGGCCACCTGGTCCTCGGCGTGGTGGTCGGCGCACTCGGCGAGCCAGCGGTCGACGAGGCGGTGCTGCTCGCCCACCTGAGCACCGTGGCCGCCGAGGTCGCCGACGCCGTGGGCCTGAAGGTGGAGGTCGAGTCCGCCTCCGAGCCGGAACCGGCGGTCGAGGCGACCGGCCGGCCGCACCACGTCATCGTGCTGGGCCGCCCGGTCCCGCCGGACACCGTCGCCGGCGCCGCCCGGGCGATCGCCGGCATCGGGGGCAACATCGACGCCATCCGCCGGCTGTCGGACTACCCGGTGACCAGCTTCGAGCTCACCGTCTCCGGCGCGGAGGCGACCGCGCTGCGCTCGGCCCTCGGGTCGGTCGCGGCGACCACCGGCGCCGACATCGCCGTCGAGCAGGCCGGCCTGGCCCGGCGGAGCAAGCGGCTGATCGTGCTCGACGTCGACTCCACGCTGGTGCGCGGCGAGGTGATCGACGAGCTCGCCGCGCGGGCGGGCCGGGCGGCCGAGGTCGCGCGCATCACCGCCGCCGCGATGAACGGCGAGCTCGACTTCGCCGAGTCGCTGCGCGCGCGGGTCGGAGTCCTGGCCGGCCTCCCGGTGGAGGTTCTCGACGAGGTGCGCGAGGCGCTCGTGCTCACGCCCGGCGCCCGGACGCTGATCCGCACCCTGCAGCGCCTGGGCTTCCGGTGCGGGATCGTCAGCGGCGGCTTCACGCAGATCACCGACCCGCTGGCCGACGCGCTCGGGCTGGACTTCGCCGCGGCCAACACGCTCGAGGTGGTCGACGGCAAGCTCACCGGGAGCCTGGTGGGCGAGATCGTCGACCGGCCCGGCAAGGCCCGCGCCCTCGAGCGGTTCGCGGCGCAGTACGGCATCCCGCTGGAGCAGACGGTGGCGGTCGGCGACGGCGCCAACGATCTGGACATGCTGAACACCGCAGGTCTGGGGATCGCCTTCAACGCCAAGCCCTTTGTGCGGGAGCAGGCGCACACCGCCCTCAACCAGCCCTACCTCGACGCGGTCCTCCAGGTGCTCGGCTTCACCCGCGACGAGGTCCTCGACGCCACCTGACCCGCTCCCCGGGTGTTGTTCCTGCTTCCGGGGTCCTGCAGGACCCGGGCAGCGGGAGGAACACCCCGAGAGCGAACCGCGGGACGGCTCAGTGGGTGGAGATCGCGACGGCGGGCGGGAACGGTGTGCTGTCGTCCTCGAAGGTCCCGAACGTGCCGAACGCCATCAGCCCGAGCCCGGCGGCGACCACGACGACCGACTCCACGATCTTGCGCACGAGGGTCTTCGGCGTGGGGGGCACCCGGCGATCCTGCCGACTCCGGTCACCGTCCGTCACCGGTCGGCGAGGCAGTCACCCGGTCCAGCGACGCCCGTCCGAGCGGCAGGAGGGACGACGGCTACGGACGGTGGACCTCGCCCTCGAGCTCGACGCCCGCCGTCCGGAGCTCCTCGATCGCGGCGTCCGTCGTCCCCTCGGTGACCCCGGCGGTGAGGTGCAGCAGCACGCGGGTGCCGAAGCCGTTGCTCACGGCGTCCAGCGCGGTGGCGCGCACGCAGTGGTCGGTGGCGATGCCGACGACGTCCACGCTGTCCACGCCGCGGTCGCGGAGCCAGTCGGCGAGCGGGACGCCGTCCGCACTGCCCTCGAACCCGGAGTAGGCGGCGGCGTACTCGCCCTTGTCGAAGACGGCCTCGAGGGGGCCGCGGTCCAGCGCCTCGTGCAGCTGGACGCCGCCGGTGCCGACGACGCAGTGCGCCGGCCAGGTCTCGAGGAAGTCAGGCTGCTCGGCGAAGTGGCGGCCGGGGTCGATGTGGTGGTCGCGGGTCGCGACGACGTGGTCGTAGCCGGCGCCCGGGATGTGCGCCGAGATCGCGGCGGCGACGGCGGCGCCCCCGTTGACAGCCAGGCTCCCGCCCTCGCAGAAGTCGTTCTGCACGTCGACGACGACCAGAGCCCGGGTCATGCCGCCTCCTCGCTCACGCGTTCACCGTCTCCAACGCCGGCTCCCCCCGGGAAAGTGCCCACGCCTCCTGCGGCAGTGCCTGCCGGACCCGCTCGTGGTGTGCCCGGGCCTCGGCGAGGGCCGCGGCGGGACTCAGGTCCCGGCACAGCTCCCCACCCCGGACCAGGGGGACGACGAGGTCGCGGTCGCCGTCCTGCGGAGGGACGGGCCTGCTGCTGACCACCTCGGCGGTCGCCGTCCCGTCCGCGTCATGCCGGCGGACGGCGAACTTCCGGCCGCCGACGGACACCTTGTCCTTCGACTTCTTGGCCACCGGCACCCCGTCGCGCTCGAC
>DATHAK010000220.1:0-65084 GCA_035296685.1 Blastococcus sp. | reverse complement strand
CGTCGACCACCGCGCCCACGTGCCGGGCCAGCACGTCCGGCACCCGGACCGAGAGCCCCATCCGGAAGCCCAGGTCGGTGACGTCCCAGGTCATGTGATCGGCGGTGGAGTGGTCGGTGCGGGCGACCATCCCGGCGACCCGCCGGCCCCGGGCGGCCGCCGGCTGCAGGACGACGGCGGCCGCGGCGTCGGAGAACAGCGCGTGCGAGACGACCTGCTCGAGATCGTCCTGCGCGGGCTGGACGTGCAGGCTGGTCAGCTCGCAGCACAGCATGACCGCCGGACGCGACCGCGCGGTGACGAAGTCGCTGACGGCCGCGAGGCCGGGGATCGCGGCGTAGCAGCCCATGTGCCCGACCAGCAGCCGCTGCAGCCCGGCCGGCATGCCGAGGTCGCTGGCCAGCCGGATGTCCAGCCCGGGCGTCGCGTACCCGGTGCAGGTCGCGACCGCGAACAGCCCCACGTCGCCGGGAGCGAGCCCGGCCGCGTCCAGCGCACCGGCGACCGCCTGCTTGCCGAGCGGCAATGCCTCCTGGACGAAGCGCTCCATGCGGGCGCCGGTGCCCCACTGGCTGAGGTCCTCGTCGACCGGGTTGGCGACCGCGTGGCGACGTCGTACGCCCGCGCCCGCGAAGATCCGGCGGGCCGCGCGGACGCCCTCGTAGTGCCGGGCGAAATAGCCCTCCCACACCGCGTCCTGGTCGAGCGCGGCGGGGAGCGCGGAACCCGCGCCGGTCACGATCGCGCTGCTCATGCGGGCGTCCGGCGGGCGCACGGGCTCGGCGTCATGGCCCGACGGTACGTCGGCGTCCCGGCGCGCGCCGCCTCACCGCTTGCGCCCGATCCCCGCGAACACGCTGCCGGTCCACCGGTGCTGCTTCATGGTGACCATGTCGCGGCGGCCGAACTTCCATGCGATCGCCTCCCGCATCGACGGACGCAGGCCCACCAGCCGGAGATCCAGGCCGTGCCGGTCGGCCGCCGCGAGGAGCCGCGAGCGGTCGACGAAGAGGGCCGGGTCGTGCAGTCCCCGCGGCGGGCCCCCGGGCAGCCGCTCGAGCAGGTGCACGTTGATCAGCACCGACAGCCAGGTGGCCGCGAGCGTGTCGAGCAGGAGCAGGCCGCCGGGCCGGAGCAGCCGCGCGCACTCGGCCAGCACCGCCGCGTCGTCCTCGACGTGCTCGAGGATCTCGCAGGCGAGCACCACGTCGGCGCAGCCGTCGGCCAGCGGGACCTCCAGCGCCGACCCGCCGACCGGCCGGACGCCGTGCTCGCGGGCGAGCGCCAGGCCGGGGAGGCCGATGTCGACGCCCACGTGCCGGTAGCCGAGCGGCGCGACGTGGGGGCCCATCAGGCCGCCGCCGCAGCCCAGGTCGACCAGCACGGCGCCGTCGCGGTCGGCGGGCGGGAGGTGCTGCGCGCGCCAGGCGGCCAGCCAGTGCAGGGCGGCGAACTCCCCGTGCGGCTCCCACCACTGGTCGTGCAGGTCGTGGTACTGGGCGGGGTCGTTGCGCCGCCGTCCCGTCACCGGGCCATGATCACCGGGAACGCCGCCCGCCGCACCCCTGGATCGCCGGAGGTCCCCGTTGTCCGTCGCCGTCGTCGGCAGCCTGAACGAGGACGTGCTGGTCGCGGTCGGGCGGCTGCCCGGCCGGGGCGAGACGGTGGTCGGCCGCTCCACCCGCCTGGCCCCCGGCGGCAAGGGGGCGAACCAGGCCGCCGCGGCCGGGATGCTCGGACGCGGCGTGCTCATGGTGGGCCGGGTCGGCAAGGACCCCGCCGGTGACCGGCAGCTGGCCGAGCTGGCCGCCGCGCGGGTGGACGTCAGCCACGTGCACCGGACACCAGGGGAGCCCACCGGCTCCGCCACGATCCCCGTGGAGGAGGGCAGCGGCGAGAACCTGATCGTCGTCGTCCCCGGGGCGAACGGCGCCCTCGCTCCCGAGGACGCCGACATCGAGCCGGTCCGGACCGCGCGCGTGGTGCTCCTCCAGCTGGAGGTGCCGATCCAGACGGTGACGGCCGCGGCACAGGCGGCCACGGGCACCGTCGTCCTCACGCCCGCTCCCCCGCGGCCGCTACCACGGGCGCTGATGGAGCGGGTGGACGTGCTGGTGCCCAACGAGCACGAGCTGGCCCAGCTGGCCGGGGTCGCCGCCGGCGAGCGGCCGGTCGGGGAGCTGGTGGCCCTGGCCCGGTCGGTGGCGACATGCTCGGTCGTCGTCACGCTCGGGGCGCGCGGTGCCCTGCTCGTGCCCGACGACGGGCCGGTCCTGCTGCAGGCGCCGCCCCCGGTCACCGCCGTCGACACCACCGGCGCGGGTGACTGCTTCTGCGGCGCGCTCGGGCAGGCGCTGGCCCGGGGCGGCGACCTGCCCGAGGCCGTGCGCTACGCGGTGGCCGCCGCGGCGCTGTCGACCACCGGACCGGGTGCCCGCGGTGCCCTGCCCCACGACGCCGACGTCCGGGCGCTGCTGCCCCGGGTGCCGGCGTCGGAGACCGTCGGCTGACCTGCGTTTCCGCCGCCTCCGGCCGGGCACAGGGCGGTCGAGCGACGGACCGAGGAGGACCCGACGATGACCGAGCCGGACAACGCCCACACCGCCGAGCCGGCCGAGGGCGCCGAGGAGCCCGGCACCGGCGAGGGCGGGCAGACGCCGCATCCCGAGCAGCCGGCCGAGGGCGAGGACACCGACGCCGGCGGCGCCGACAGCGTCTAGCCGCCCGACCCCTCCTTCTCGCGCGCCCGCAGCTCGCGGCGCAGGATCTTGCCGCTGGCCGACTTCGGCACCGCGTCGATGAACTCCACCCGGCGCACCCGCTTGTACGGCGCGGTGTGCTCGGCGACGTAGGCGAGGACGTCGTCCTCGCTCGCGGTACTGCCCGGCGCCCGGACGACGAACGCCTTGGGCACCTCGTCGCCCCGCTCGTCGTAGACGCCGATCACCGCGGCGTCGGCGACGTCGGGCGAGGCCAGCAGGACGGCCTCCAGCTCGGCGGGGGCCACCTGGTAGCCCTTGTACTTGATCAGCTCCTTGACCCGGTCGACGACGAACCACCAGCCGTCCTCATCGACCGTGCCGATGTCGCCGGTGTGCAGCCAGCCCTCGGCGTCGATGAGGGTGTCGGTCTCCTCCTGGCGGCCGAAGTAGCCTCCGCTGCGGCCCGCGGATCCAGATCTCGCCGTCCTCGCCGGGTCCGACGTCCTCGCCCGTCTCCACCGACACCAGGCGGGCCTCGGTGGAGGGGAACAGCTTGCCGACGGTTCCGGGCGGGGCCTGCCGTGCCGTGCCGTCGGGCACGAGGTGGGTGCCCGGCGAGAGCTCGGTCATCCCGTAGGCCTGCCCGATCTCGGCGTCCAGCCGCCTCGCGGCGATCTCGGCCAGCTCGGCGTCCAGCGGGGCGGCCGCGCTGAGGATGAAGGTCAGGGACGAGAAGTCCCGGCCCTCGAAGGCGGGGTGCTTCGCCATCGCCAGCACCACGGGCGGCGCGACGTAGGCCCGGGTGATCCGGTGCTGCTCGAGCACGTCGATGAACTGCGCGAGGTCGAAGCGCGGGAGGACGACGACGGTGGCGCCCTTCCGCAGCGCGACGTTCATCAGCACGGTCATCCCGTAGATGTGGAAGAACGGGAGGACGGCGACGATCCGGTCGTCGGTGCCCATCGTGTGCAGCGCGTCGATCTGCCGGAGGTTCACGCCGATGCTGGCGTGCGTGAGCATCACGCCCTTGGGCAGGCTCGTGGTGCCGCTGGAGTAGGGCAGCACGGCGACGTCCTCGGCGGCGTCGACCGGGACGTCGGGCACCGGGCCGGACGAGGCGAGCAGCTCCTGCACGCTGCGGTGCCCCTCCACCCGGTCGCACGTCCAGACCGGCCGGTCACCGGCGGCCTGGGTCGCCACCGGCAGCAGCGCGCCGACGGTGATCACCATCGTCGCCTTGCTGTCGTCGAGCTGGTTGGCCATGTCCTTGGCCGTGGTCAGCGCCGACAGCGTGGTGACGGTGGCTCCCGCCCGGCTGGCCGCGTAGAAGACGACCGGGTACAGCACTGTGTTGGGGCTGTGCAGGGCCACGACGTCGCCCGGCTCCACCCCGATCTCGGCGAAGCCGGCGGCCATCCGGTCCACCATCTGCGCCAGTTGCCCGTAGGTGACCGTCTGCCCGGTGACGCCGTCGACGAGGGCCGGGTGGTCGCTGCGGGCCGCGGCATCGGCCAGCACGGTCTGCCAGATCGGGGTCGAGGGCGTCTCGACCGGCGGGAACTCGCTGGTGTGGATGCGCGGTGCGGACATCGTCGTCCTCCGGTCTCGGGACTTTGGGCGCCCAAAGTCCGGGTGGGCGGTCAGTAGGAGCGGGGGAGCTGCAGGTCGTGCTGGGCCACGAAGCTGAGGATCATCTCGCGGCTCACGGGGGCGATCCGGCTCAGCCGGGACGCGACGAGCAGGGCTCCGACGCCGTACTCCTGCGAGAGGCCGGCGCCGCCGTGGGTCTGCACCGCCTGGTCGACCGTGCGGGCCGAGGCCTCGGCGGCGGCATATTTCGCGCTGTTGGCCGCCAGGCCAGCCTCGGCGTCACGGCCCCGGTCGATCAGCCACGCCGCCTTCTGCGTCATCAGCCGCGCGAGCTCGATCTCGATCTGGCAGGCGGCCAGCGGGTGCGCCAGACCCTGGTGGGCGCCGATCGGCGTCCCCCAGACCTGGCGCTGCCGGGCATAGGCGGTGGCCTTGCTCATCGCGAGCCGGGCGACGCCGAGGGAGAACGCGGCCGCCATCACCCGCTCTGGGTTGAGGCCGGCGAACAGCTGCGCGATGCCCTGGTCGGGGTGCCCGACCAGCGCGTCGGCGGGCAGCCGGACGTCGTCGAGGAACACCTGGAACTGCCGCTCGGGGCTGACCAGCTCCATGGGGATCGGCCGCGCGCCGAAGCCGGGGGCATCGGTCGGGACGACGAACAGCGCCGGGCGGAGCGTGCCCTTCGGCCCGTCGGCGAGCCGGCCCACCACGAGGACGGCGTCGGCGAGATCGACCCCGCTGATCCAGGTCTTGCGCCCGCTGAGCACCCACTCGTCGCCGTCGCGGCGGGCGGTCGTGCTGATCTCGTGCGCGTTCGACCCGGCGTCCGGTTCGGTGATCGCGAACGCCATGATCCGCGACCCGTCGGCCAGGCCGGGCAGCCAGCGCTCCTTCTGCTCGGGCGTGCCGAACCGGCTGATGACCGTGCCGCAGATCGCCGGCGAGACGACCATCATCAGCAGCCCGCAGCCGGCGGCGCCCAGCTCCTCGCAGACCAGCGACAGCTCGACCATGCCGCCGCCCCCGCCGCCGTACTCCTCCGGCAGGTTCACGCCCAGGAACCCGGCCTTCCCCGCCTCGGCCCACAGCGCGGCGGTGGTGCCGCCGGTGCGCGCCTGCTCCAGGAAGTAAGACTGCCCGTAGCGGCCGCCCAGGTCGGCCACGGCCGCCCGCAGCGCCCGCAGCTCGTCGCCCTCGTCGAAGTCCAGGCTCACGGTTCTCCTTCTGCCTCGATCACGGCCAGCACCGTGCCGGCGTCCACCTGCTGGCCCGCGACGACGCCCAGGGAACGGACGACGCCCGCCCCGGGTGCCACGACCGGGTGCTGCATCTTCATCGCCTCGAGCACCAGCAGCGGGCTCCCGGCCTGCACGCGGTCGCCGACCGCCACGTGCACCGCGGCGACCGCGCCGGGCATGGGGGCGACCAGCGAACCGGCGGCGACGGCGGCCGCGGCGTCCGGGAAGCGCGGCAGGGCGCGCAGCGCGACCGACCACCCGTCACCCTCGACGTCCACGTCCGGACTTCCGGCGCCGAAAGTCCGGAGTCGGTGCTCCGCGCCGCCGATCTCGACGATCACCTCCTCGGGCGTCGCCGTCACCCGGCCCACGTCGTCGCGACCCTCGACCAGCAGCCCGTCACGGGTGTACCGGTAGCCCACCTCGACGGTCCGCCCCGCCACGTCGAACGCCGCCCGCTGCGGCTGGGGACGGGACGTTCCGCCACCCGCTCGGCAGGCCGCCGAGCACCCGGGCGTCCCTGCGCCGGGTCGCGGCGCCCGCGAGCGCGGCGGCGAGGGCGGCCAGGCGCACCTCGTCCGGGCCGGCCAGGGGAGACGCCAGCTGCCCCAGTCCGATCCGGTCGAAGAACGCGGTGTCGGTGCGGCCGGCGAGGAACTCGGGGTGCCGGAGCGTGCGGACCAGGAGGTCGCGGTTGGTGGTCATGCCGTGCACCCGGGCGCCGGCCAGCGCCGCCGCCAGGCGGGCGGCCGCCTCCTCGCGGGTGGGCGCCCACCCGATGACCTTGGCCAGCATCGGGTCGTAGGCCATGCCGACCGGCGTCCCGTCGGCGACGCCGGCGTCCAGCCGGATGCCGGGACGGGGCGGGACGTCGAACTCCGCCGTGACCCCCGGGACGGCGAAGCGGCGGACGGTGCCCCCGGTGGGGCGCCAGTCCCGGGCCGGGTCCTCCGCGTACAGCCGCACCTCGATGGCCGCCCCCCGCGGCTCCGGCGGCGCGGCGGGGAGCCGCTCCCCCGCGGCGATCCGCAGCTGCGCCGCGACCAGATCCAGCCCGGTGACGCACTCGGTGACCGGGTGCTCGACCTGCAGACGGGTGTTGGTCTCGAGGAACCAGAAGCTGCCGTCATTCCTCGCGAGGAACTCCACGGTGCCCGCGCCGACGTAGTCGATGGCCTTGGCGGCGGCCACCGCGGCCGCGGACAGCTCGCCGCGCAGCCTGTCGTCGACCATCGGCGAGGGCGTCTCCTCGACGATCTTCTGGTGGCGGCGCTGCAGCGAGCACTCCCGCTCGCCCAGCGACCACACGGTGCCGTGCGCGTCGGCCAGGACCTGCACCTCCAGGTGCCGCCCCACCTCGATGTACGGCTCGCAGAAGACGGTGGGATCGCCGAACGCCGAGGCCGCCTCGGCCCGGGCCGCGTCCAGCGCTGCCGGCAGCTCGGCGAGGGTGCGCACGACCCGCATCCCCCGGCCACCACCACCGGCCGACGCCTTGACCAGCACGGGCAGGTCGGAGTCGGCGACCGCGCCGGGGTCGAGCTCGGGCAGCACCGGCACACCGGCGTCGGCCATGAGCTTCTTGGCCGCGACCTTCGACCCCATCGCCGCGATGGCGGCCGGCGGCGGGCCGATCCAGGTGAGCCCCGCGTCGAGCACGGCCTGCGCGAACTCCGCGTTCTCCGACAGGAACCCGTAGCCGGGGTGGACGGCGTCGGCACCGGCCGCCCGCGCGGCGGCGATCAGCAGGTCGGCGCGCAGGTAGGTGTCGGCGGGCGCGGACCCGGGGAGCCGGACGGCGCGGTCGGCCTCCGCGCGGTGCGGGCTGTCGGCATCCGCGTCGGAGTACACCGCGACGGTGCCGATGCCGAGGTCGCGGCAGGTGCGGAAGACGCGCCGGGCGATCTCGCCCCGGTTGGCCACGAGGACCCGCGTGATCATGCCGCTCACATCCGGAAGACGCCGAAGCCGGCGTCCCCTCGTCCCGAGCCGACGCCCTCGATCGGGCCGTTGGCGATCGCCGAGAGGCAGAGGCCGAGCACCGTCCGGGTGTCCCGGGGGTCGATGACGCCGTCGTCGTAGACCCGGCCGGAGAGGAAGGCCGGCAGGGACTCGGCCTCGATCTGCGCCTCGACGGCGGCCCGCATCGCGGTGTCCCCTTCCTCGTCGAACGGCGTCCCCCGCGCCTCGGCGGCTGCCCGCGAGACGATCGACAGCACCCCGGCCAGCTGCGCCGGACCCATCACCGCCGACTTCGCCGTGGGCCAGGCGAACAGGAAGCGCGGGTCGTAGGCCCGGCCGCACATGCCGTAGTGGCCGGCGCCATAGGAGGCGCCGAGCAGCACGGAGAGGTGCGGGACCCGGCTGTTGGCGACGGCGTTGATCATCATGGCGCCGTGCTTGATGATCCCGCCCTGCTCGTACTCGCGGCCGACCATGTAGCCGGTGGTGTTGTGCAGGAAAACCAGCGGGGTGTCGGTCTGGTTCGCGAGCTGTATGAACTGGGCCGCCTTCTGGGCCTCCTGGCTGAACAGCACGCCCTGGGCGTTGGCGAGGATGCCGACGGGGTGGCCGTGGATGCGGGCCCAGGCGGTGACCAGGCTGGGCCCGTACCGCGGCTTGACCTCGTCGACGTCGGAGTCGTCGACCACCCGGGCGAGCACGTCGCGCGGGTCGAACGGCCGGGACAGATCGGGGCCGACGATGCCGACCAGGTCCTCCTCGGGGTAGCGCGGCGGCAGCGACGGGAGCGGCGCCGGCCCGCGCTTGCGCCAGTTCAGCCGGGCGACGATGCGCCGGCCGATCCTGATCGCGTCCTGTTCGTCCGACGCCACGTGGTCGGCCAGCCCGCTGACCCGGCCGTGCATCGCGGCCCCGCCCAGCTCCTCCTCGTCGGCGATCTCGCCGGTGGCCATGCGGACCAGCGGCGGACCTCCCAGGAAGACCTTCGCGCCGCCGTCGACCAGGACGACGTGGTCGCTCATGCCGGGCACGTAGGCCCCGCCGGCCGTGGAGTTGCCGAAGACCAGCGCGATGGTCGGGATACCCGCGGCAGAGAGCCGGGTCAGGTCGCGGAAGAGCTGCCCGCCCGGGATGAAGATCTCCTTCTGCGTCGGCAGGTCCGCCCCGCCGGACTCGACGAGCTGGATCACCGGCAGCCGGTTCTCCCGGGCGATCTGCAGTGCCCGCAGCGACTTCTTCAGCGTCCAGGGGTTGCTCGCGCCACCGCGCACGGTGGGGTCGTTGGCGATGACCACGGACTCGACGTCCTCGACCACGCCGATGCCGGTGACGACGCTGGCCCCGACCGCGAACTCGGTGCCCCAGGCGGCCAGCGGGGAGAGCTCGAGGAACGGGCTGTCGGGGTCGAGCAGCAGCTCGATCCGCTCGCGGGGCAGCAGCTTCCCGCGGCTCCGGTGGCGGGCGACGGCCTTCGCGCCGCCCCCGGCCAGGGCTTTCGCGTGCTCGGCGTCCAGTTCGGTGAGGGCGGCCAGCACGGCCTCGCGGTTGGCGGCGAACTCGGCCGACGTCGGGTCCAGCACCGAGCGGACGACGGTCACCGGACACCCGCAGCGGTGTAACCCAGGAGGCGGCCGGCGAGGTCGGCGAGCACCTCGGTGGCGCCGCCGCCGATGCCGAGGATCCGCACGTCGCGGTAGTGCCGTTCCACTTCCGACTCCCTCAGGTATCCCGCGCCGCCGTGCAGCTGGACGGCCTGGTCGACCACCCACTCCCCCGCGGCGACGGCGGCGTTCTTGGCCAGGCAGGCGTCGGCGGTGACGTCCTCGCCCGCGACGTGCCGCAGCACCACCGACCGCGTGTAGGTGCGGGCCAGCTCGATCCGCTGGTGCATCTCCACCAGCCGGTGCACCACGGCCTGCCGGCCGGCCAGCGGGACACCGAACGTGGCCCGCTCCTGGGTCCACGCCTTCGTCAGCGCGAGCGCCCGGGCGCTGACGGCGTAGGCGTGCACTGCGAGCGCCAGCCGCTCGGTCACGAACTGCCGCATGATCTGCCCGAAGCCGCTGCCCTCCGGGCCGACCAGGTTGGCCGCGGGCACGCGCACGCCCGCGTAGCCGAGCTCCGCGGTGTCGGAGCAGAGCCAGCCCATCTTGGCCAGCCGCCGGTCCACGGTGAAGCCCTCGGTCCCGCGCTCGACGACCAGCAGGCTCACGCCCCGCGCGCCCGGCCCACCGGTGCGCACGGCGGTGGTGACGAAGTCGGCCCGGGTGCCGCTGGTGATGAAGGTCTTGGCGCCGTCGACGACGTAGTCGTCCCCCTCGCGCACGGCCCGGGTGCGCAGCGCGGCGACGTCGGAGCCACCGCCCGGCTCGGTGACGGCGAGGGCACCGATCAGCTCGCCCGCCAGCGTCGGGCGGACGAACCGGTCGATCAGGTCGGCGTTCCCCCCGGCGACGATGTGCGGCAGCGCGATGGCGTGGGTGAAGAGGGCGGCCAGCAGTCCCGAGGAGGCCCCGGCCCCGACCATCGCCTCCATCGAGGTGACGACGTCGACCAGGTCGCCGCCCTGGCCGCCCACCTCCTCGGGCATCCCGAGCCCGAGCAGCCCGGCGGCCGCGGCCTGGCGGTGCAGCTCCCGCGGGACCTCCCCGGCCTCCTCCCAGTCGGCCAGGTGCGGCACGACGTGCCGCCGCACGAAGCCGGCCGCCGACTCCCGCAGCGCGAGTCGCTCCGGCGTCGTCCAGGGATCGGTCACAGGAGCTCCTCCGGCACGTCGACCGCGCGGCTGAGCAGCCACTCGCCCACGGCCTTGCCCTGGGGGTCGAACCGGGTGCTCGCGGCGACGCCGCGGCCGAGAAGCCCGTCGACCACCACGTTGACCGCCCGCAGGTTCGGCAGCGGGTGCACGGTGACCGGCAGGCTCGCGGCCTCGCTCAGCAGCTCGCGCACCTTCTCGGGCGTGAGGGTCTCCGCGAGCCAGGCCGCCGCCGCGTCGGTCCGCGCCCACACCCCCACGTTGGCGGTCCCGCCCTTGTCCCCGCTCCGGGCCCGGGCCACGGCACCCAGCGGGACCCGACTCGTTGTTCCCGTGAACCTCTGCCTCTGAGTGCCACCGCACTCAGAGGCAGACGTTGCCGAGGACCCCGCCTCGAGGGGCGAGGTCTCCGCGGGCGGCGGGACCTCGACCCGTGTGCCGTCGGGCAGGACGGCGACGTGCGGCACCTCGGTCTGCGGCACGTAGGCCGCGGTGTAGACGCCGAAGGGCGAGCCGTTGCCGGGCGGCGCGGTGAGGTGGAAGCCGGGGTAGCTCGCCAGGGCCATCTCCACCGCGGCCCCGCTGAAGGCCCGCCCCACCACGTCGGCGGATGGGTCCAGCGCCTGGCAGCGCAGCAGCACGCTGGCGCCGGCCTCCGTGGCCGCGTCCGGCCGGCCGTCGCCGAGCTGCGACCAGACCAGTTCCGCGGGCCGCTGGGGCAGTGCCGCCTCGAACTGGGCCCGGGCGAAGGCCGCCTTCGCCTCGATCCGCTCGCCGGTGAGCACGAACGTCACCTCGTTGCGGTGGCCGCCGAGCGCGTTCAGGCAGACCTTCGCCGTCGGCGGCGGGCGCTCGCCACGCACACCGGAGATCCGCACCCGGTCGGGCCCGTCGTCGGCCAGCTCGATCGTGTCGAACCGGGCGACGACGTCGGGGCCGGCGTACCGGGCACCGCCGACCTCGTAGAGCAGCTGGGCGGTGACCGTGTCCTGGTCGACCACGCCCCCGGTGCCGGGATGCTTGGTGATGACGCTGGATCCGTCGGCGGCGAGCTCGGCGAGGGGGAAGCCGGGGTGGAGGAGCTGTTCGAGCGGGTGCTCGGAGAAGGCGGAGAGGTTGCCTCCGGTCGCCTGCGCCCCGCACTCGAGCACGTGCCCGGCCACCACCGCCCCGGCGAGGGCGTCGAGGTCGTCCCGCCCCCAGCCGAAATGCGCGATCCCCGCTCCCACGACCAGCGAGGCATCGGTGACGCGCCCCGTGACGACGACGTCCGCGCCCGCCCCCAGGCACTCCGCGATGCCGAAGGCCCCGAGATAGGCGTTGGCCGTCAGCGGTGCGCCGAGGCCGAGCTCGCCGGCGCGCGGCAGCAGGTCGTCGCCCTCCACGAAGGCGACGGCCGCCGGCACGCCGAGCCGGTCGGCCAGGTCGCGGAGGGCGGCGGCCAGTCCGGCGGGGTTCAGGCCGCCGGCGTTCACCACGATCCGCACGCCGCGGTCCCCGGCGAGACCGAGGCACTCCTCCATCTGCGCCAGGAAGGTGCGGGCGTACCCGAGGGCCGGGTCGCGCGCCCGGTCCCGGCCGAGGATGAGCAGGGTCAGCTCGGCCAGGTAGTCGCCGGTGAGGACGTCGAGCGGCCCGCCCTCGAGCATCTCGCGCACCGCGGAGCGCCGGTCCCCGTAGAAGCCCGAGGCGTTGCCGATCCGCAGGGGCGCCGTCACGCCCCGCCGTCCGAGGGAGGGCGTTCCTTCCCGGGCGGCCCCGCGAAGGCCTGTGCCAGGTCCAGCCAGCGGTCTGCGTCGGGCCCCGTCGCCACCAGCGCCAGGTCGGCGCGGTGGCGGCGGCGGGTGACCTTGAGACAGAAGTCGAGGGCTGGGCCGGCGATCCGCTGCGCGGCGTCCTCCGGACCCCAGGTCCACGTGTCCCCGTCCGGCGCGGTCAGCTCGACCCGGAACTCCCCGACGGGCGGGGACAGGCTGTGTTGGCGGAAGGCGAAGTCCCGCGCCCGGACGCCGATGTGCGCGACGTGCCGCAGCCGCCCGGAGACCGAGGGCGGCAGGCCCAGCGCGTCGGTGACGTCGAGGCCGTGCGCCCAGGTCTCCATCAGCCGCGCCGTCGCCATCGAGGCGGCGCTCATGGGCGGTCCGAACCACGGCAGCTTGGTGCCGTCCGGGAGCGCGGCGAGGGCGTCGGTCAGCGCCGTCCGCCCCTCGCGCCAGCGGGCCAGCAGCTGTTCCGGCGGCTCCGTCGCCCCGGCCGCCGCCGTGTCGTCGACCGCCGAGGTGAGCTCCGGGCCCGTCGCGCAGACGGCACGGGCGAAGCCCTCGGGGTCGGTCGCGGCGAGCAGCGCCTGCTGGTCGGTCCACGCGAGGTGGGCGACCTGGTGCGCGATCGTCCAGCCCTCGGCGGGGGTGGAACCGAGCCAGGCGGTCTCCTCGAGCGGGGCGACGACGGCGTCGAGCGCCTCTCCCTCGTCGCGCAGATCGCCGAGCAGCGGTGCCAGCTCCGCCACGACCACCTCCTGCCCGGGCCGGCCACGCTGCCGCCTCCGACCGCTGACCGTACGGTCGCCGCCCCCGTGCTGGCCAGGGAGGTCGCTGTCGGGCAGGCTCGGGCCCCGTGCTCCTCGACGCCGCGCTGCTGTCCACCGGGATCGACGACGTCGGCGCCACCGCTCGGGACCTCGAGGCCCGCGGCTACGCCGGCGTCTGGGCGTCGGAGGTCGACCACGACCCGTTCCTGCCGCTGCTCACCGCCGGCCAGGCGACCACGCGGTTGCAGGTGGGCACCGCCATCGCGGTGGCCTTCGCCCGGTCACCCATGACGCTGGCCATGACCGCGCACGACCTGCAGCGCTACACCCGCGGCCGGTTCGTGCTGGGACTGGGCACCCAGGTGCGCGCGCACGTCGAGCGCCGCTTCTCGATGCCGTGGAGCGCGCCGGCCGACCGGATGCGGGAGTACATCGCGGCGCTGCGCGCCATCTGGTCGGCGTGGCAGGACGGCACCCGCCTGCGCTTCGAGGGCACGCACTACCGGCACACCCTCATGACGCCGATGTTCGCCCCGGCCGCGCACGAGTGGGGCGCCCCGCCCGTGCACCTGGCCGCGGTGGGCCCGGTCATGACCCGGCTCGCCGGCGAGGTCGCCGACGGGCTGCTCGTCCACGGGTTCACGACCGAGCGCTACCTGCGCGAGCGCACCCTGCCGGCGCTCGCCGAGGGCCTGGTTCTCGCCGGCCGGGCCCGCGAGGAGCTGACGGTGAGCCTGCCCGGTCTCGTGGTGTCGGGCCGGACGGACGCCGAGCGCGCCGAGGCCGCGGCGGCGGTGAAGGCGACGATCGCGTTCTACGGGAGCACGCCGGCCTACCGGCCGGTGCTCGAGCTGCACGGCTGGGACGCGCTCGCCGACGAGCTGCACGCGCTGTCGGTCGGCCGCCGCGAGGACAAGTGGACGGCGATGCGCGACCTGGTCGACGACGAGGTGCTGGCCACGTTCGCGGTGGTGGCCGACCCGGGGGATGTCGCCGCCCGCGTGCGGGAGCGGTTCGCCGGGCTGCTCGATCGGTTCAGCGTCTACGCCTCCTACCCGGCGTCCCTCGATCTGTGGAACCCCCTCGTCGCCGCCTTCCGCTGACCCCGGGCATACTGCTCATGGGAATCATTGTCAGTTAGGAAGGTCGTCGTCGTGCCGCGCGCCCGATCCACCGCCGTCCGTTCGGCGCTCGCCGGGCTCGCCGCGCTGGCGCTGACCGCCTGCACCGCCGACGACGGGTCCGGCGACGGCGCCGCGGTGTCGTCGGGCAACCCCGACAGCTGCCCGGGGGAGGTCGTCGACGTCGTCGTGTCGGTGTCGCAGTGGAGCGACGTCGTCCGCCGGGTCGCCGGCGACTGCGCGACGGTGACGACGATCGTCGCCTCCGGGTCGGTCGATCCGCACGACTTCGAGGCCAGCACGTCCGACCTCGCCGCCTTCTCCGAGGCCGATCTCGTGGTGGTCAACGGGGCGCACTACGACGAGTGGGCCCTCGACGCCGTCGCCACGCTGGACAGCGACCCGGTGGTGGTCGACGTCGCCGACGTCTCGGGCGTCTCCGACGGCGAGGACCCGCACCTGTGGTACGCCCCCGAGACGGTGCACGGGCTCGCCGGCGTCCTCGCCGACGAGCTGGCGGCCGTGTCGCCCGACGCCAAGGGCTACGTCGAGGAGCGCGCAGCTGCCTGGCAGGCGGACCTGCGGCGCTACACCGACGCCGTCGTCGCGCTGAGCTCGGCCGCCGCCGGGCACAGCTACGCCGCCACGGAGGGCGTCTTCGACCGGATGGCGGCCGCGGTGGGGCTGACCGACGTCACGCCCGCCGGCTACCGGCGGGCGGCGAGCAACGACAGCGACCCCGCGCCGGGGGATCTCGCCGCGTTCGAGTCGGCACTCGCCGACGGGTCCGTCGACGTGCTGATCTACAACAGCCAGACGAGCGGCAGCGTCCCCGAGCAGCTGCGGTCGGCCGCCGAGGAGGCGGGCGTGCCCGTGGTGGAGGTGACGGAATCGCCGACCGACGCCGGCGGTTCCTTCGTCGCGTGGCAGGTCTCCCAGCTCTCGGCGCTCTCCGAGGCTCTCGGCGGGAACCCGTGACGGCTCCCGGCGAGCGCCCGCCGGCCCTCGTGCTGGACGACGTCAGCGTCGTCCGCGGCGGGCTCACCGTGTGGGCACAGGGCTCCTTCACCGTGCGGGCCGGCGCCGTGGTGGGGGTGATCGGCCCGAACGGGGCGGGCAAGACGACGATGTTCCAGCTGGCCCTCGGGCTGCTCCCGGCCGCATCCGGCCGGGTCGAGGTGCTGGGCGCCCCGCCCCGCCGCGGCAACCGGCGGATCGGCTACGTGCCGCAGAACTACACCGCCGCCCTCGGCGACGCCATCCGCTGCCGCGACCTGGTCACCCTCGGTCTCACCGGCGGCCGCTTCGGCCTGCGACCCACCTCGCCCGCGGAGCGCGCGCGGGTGGACGCCGCGCTGGAGCGGGTCGGCGCCGCCCCGTACGCCGAGCGGCGGATGTCGGAGCTGTCCGGCGGCCAGCAGCAGCGGGTGGCGATCGCGCAGGCCATCGTCGACGACGCCGAGCTGCTGCTGCTGGACGAGCCACTGGCCAACCTGGACCTGCGCAACCAGCAGGAGATCGTCCGGCTGCTGGGCGAGCTGCACCGGGAGCGCGACGTCACGATCATGGTCGTCGCGCACGACCTGAACCCGCTGCTGCCGGTGCTGACCGACGCGGTCTACCTGCTCGACGGACACCCGCACCACGACACGATCGGCGAGGTGGTGCAGGAGGAGCTGCTCACCCACCTCTACGGCACGCCGGTCGGCGTCGTCCGCACCGCGCAGGGCGACCTGTTCACCCGCGCCGCGTGGCGGGACCCGCGGCCGTGAGCGCGCTCGCCGCCGTGGAGTTCCAGAGCAACTGGGTGGAGATCCTGCAGAGCCCGTTCATGCGCAACGCGCTGGTCGGCGGCTCGATGGTCGCTGTGGCCGCGGGGCTCCTGGGCTACTTCGTGATCACCCGGCAGAACGCCTTCGCCGCGCACGCCCTCGCGCACATCGGCTTCCCCGGCGCGACCGGCGCGATCCTGGTCGGCGCACCGGTCACCCTCGGCCTCACCGTCTTCTGCGTCGGCGGCGGGCTGCTCATCGGGCTGTTCGGCCGCCGGGTCGCCGACCGCGAGATGGCCACCGGCACGATCCTCGCGCTGGCCACCGCGCTCGGCGTGCTGTTCGCCTCGCTGGCGAGCGCCAACGCGGGGACGACCACGTCGGTCCTGTTCGGCAACCTGCTGGCGATCTCGGCCGACCAGCTGGTCGTGTTCGGCGTCTTCACCGCGGCGGTGGTGGGCACCCTCGCCGTCCTGGCCCGGCCGCTGGTGTTCGCCTCGGTCGACCCCGCGGTGGCCGAGGCCCGCGGGGTACCGGTGCGCGCGCTCGGCCTCGCCTTCGTCGTCCTGCTCGCGCTGACCATCACCATGGCCGTCCAGGTCGTGGGCACGCTGCTGCTGTTCGCGCTGGTGGTGACCCCCGCGGCCACGGCCCTGCGGATCACCGCCCGGCCGGCGCGGGTGGCGGCCCTGGCCGTCCTCCTGGCGCTCGGCTCGGTCTGGGGCGGCCTCGTGCTGTCGGCGATGGTCGACCTGCCGCCGAGCTTCTTCATCGTGTCGCTCGCCGTGCTCGCCTGGGTGGTGGTCCTGGCGACCTCCGGCGGCCGCGGACGGCACCGGCCGCAGCGGCCCGCCGCGCACGGCCACGGCGTCGCGCAGCGCACCTGACCAGCACGGAGGTGAGCGAACTCTCACCCCCGAGGGGGTAGATCACAGGTCCGGGGCTGTTTCCGGCCCGGGGGGCAGGGGCAGGCTGGTCGGCATGGCGAACCCCCAGCACGACGCACGCGTTTCCGAGGACACCGCCTCGACCCAGACCGAGGAGTCCCGCTCCCCCGAGGCCGCCGTCGCCACCGTCGCGCGCATGCTGGCCAACCCCCGCCGCGTCCGCCGCAACTAAGGCCCCGTCCCGAGGCGACGGGGCCCTTCCTCACTCTCCGTCGTCACAGCGGCCCCAGGGTCCCCCGGCGTCCCGGGCCACCCCCGCGCCTCTCGTCACCCAGAGCAACCATTCCGGCGTGCCGCGAACTGCTCCGTCACGGACGTGGTGCACCATCCCTGACGTGACCGCCGCCCTCGCCGCCGCCGACGACGTCTCCACCCCCGTTCGCCGCAGCCGCGCCGAGCGGCAGGCCATCGTCCTCGACACCGCCGAGCGCCTTTTCGCCGGCCGCAGCTCGCGCAGCGTCGGCATGGACGAGCTCGTCCGCGAGACCGGCCTCGGCAAGATGACCGTGTACCGGCTCTTCAAGAGCAAGGACGACCTCGTCGGCGCGTACCTCGCCCGCAAGGCCGCCACGGTGCTGGCGTTCATCGACGCCGAGCTCGTCCGCCTCCAGGGCGACCCGCGCGCCGCCCTGCTCTCGGTCGTCGACGCCGTCGAGCGCGATGTCACGCGGACCGGCTTCCGCGGCTGCCCCTTCAACAACGTCAGCAGCGAGTACGACGACCCGCAGCACCCCGCCCGCAGCGCGGCCGCCGACTACAAGTTCGAGCTGTACGGCCGCCTGGAGCGCCTGGCCGAGGAGATCGTGCCGGGCGCCGGGGAGCACCTCGCCGCGCAGATCCACCTGATCATCGACGGCATGTACCTCTCGGGCGGGCTCCTGGGCCCCGACGGGCCGGCCGCCCACGGTCGCCAGCTCGCCGAGCGCCTGATCGCGATCGCGGCGGCCAGGGCCTGACCCGCCCTTCCCGCGTTTATGGCGACAACCGCGGGAACAGGATGAGCGGGTGACGACCGACCGCACCCGCCCCGACCTCGACGACACGACCGTCGAGGCGCTCGGGAAGCTCTCCGAGGCACTCGAGACCGTCGAGCAGGCCCGTGGCTTCCTCTACGCGTTCCACCAGCTGACCGGCAAGGCGGACCGGCTGCTGCAGGAGTCGGTGGAGCTGTTCCAGAAGGCCGGCGCGCGCGAGCTGGCCGCCGACCTCGACCGCGACCTGGTGGGGCGGAACGTGAT
Organism: Blastococcus sp.; assembly: GCA_035296685.1. GTDB lineage: Bacteria > Actinomycetota > Actinomycetes > Mycobacteriales > Geodermatophilaceae > Blastococcus_B. The sequence continues at coordinate 47,229 of DATHAK010000220.1, read as the reverse complement.
CGCCGACCGCTGGACCTTCCAGATCGTCGAGGACTTCGACGCCAGCTACTGGGCGTCGTTCCGCGACTTCGACGCCCGCGCCCGGAACGAGCTGGCCGGCGGCGACCGGCACGTCTACGAGGCGCGGATGAAGCAGGGCGAGCGGACCAAGGGCCATCCGCGCCACGAGGCCGGCCCCGCGCTGGAGGACTGAGGAACCACGATCAGCACTGGCCCACCGGGCCGTCGGAATCGCGGAGACCCCGTCGGACCAGTGGTGATCTTGCTGGATGCGCCACACACTCCGCGCATGACGATGCCGGACGACGACGACCGCGACGCCCAGCCCCTCGGCAGCGAGTCCGCCCCTCCCGGGGACCCCGAGTCGCAGGGCGGTGAGCCCGGGCCGGCCGGCGGCGTGGCCGGACCGAGCTACCCGCCGGCGGAGACCGAGCCGGACGCGCACTGAAGATCACGGCCGCGTCGCGGGAACCTGCGGCGGCTCCCTCCGGGCAGCACACTCGGCAACGTGAGCACTCCCGACCCGCACCCGGCCACCACTCCCGGCGCCGACCCGACCCTCGTGCCGGGGAGGACCGTTCCCGGCCCTCCCCCCGCGGCCCCGGCCGGCACCTCCCCGACGGCCCCCGCTCCCAAGCGGCACACCGGACGCACGATCGGCCGCACGGTGGCGCTCGCCCTGCTCCTCTTCGTCACCGTCGTCCTCGTGCTGTTCGTCGTCTTCAACACCCAGACCGTCGACATCAGCCTGGTGTTCGCCGACGTGAAGGCGCCGCTGGTGCTGGCCCTGGTGATCGCGGCCGTGCTGGGCGGCCTCCTCGTCGCCCTGGCGGGTGCGACCGTGCGGGCCCGGCGCCGCAACCGCTGAGCCGCGGTCCCCCTCGGAGAGGGCGCGGAACGGCGCGGCGGGTTGCTCGTTGCTACCGGTGGGTAATAACGTTTGTTACTGGCGAGTAGGGAATCGCCGCCCACCGGCACCAGCACGGGAGCACACGCACGATGAGCCACTACACGGCCAACCTCCGGGACCTCGAGTTCAACCTCTTCGAGTTCCTGGACACCAAGGACAAGTTCGGCACCGGGCCGTTCGAGCAGATGGACGCCGACACGGCCCGCGGTGTGCTCGCCGAGATCCGCAAGCTGGCCGAGGGGCCGATCGCGGCGTCCTTCACCGACGCCGACCGCAACCCGCCGGTCTTCGACCCGCCCACGCACTCGGTGACCCTCCCCGAGTCGTTCAAGAAGTCGATGCAGGCGATCAACGACGGCGAGTGGTGGCGGCTGGACGTCCCCGAGCACCTGGGCGGGTTCGGCGCCCCGCACGCCCTGACGTGGGCGGCGTTCGAGATGGTGCTGGGCGCGAACCCGGCCGTCTTCATGTACGGGTCGGGCGCCGCGTTCGCCGCCGTCCTCGACGACCTCGGCACCCCGGAGCAGAAGAAGCTCGCCGAGCTCATGCTGGAGAAGGGCTGGGGCGCCACGATGGTGCTCACCGAGCCCGACGCGGGCTCCGACGTGGGGGCCGGCCTCACCAAGGCCGTGCAGCAGGACGACGGCTCCTGGCACATCACCGGGGTGAAGCGGTTCATCACCTCGGCCGAGCACGACCTCTACGACAACATCATCCACCTGGTGCTGGCCCGCCCCGAGCGTGCGAGGGCCGGCACCAAGGGCCTGTCGCTGTTCGTCGTCCCCAAGTTCCACGTCGACCTCGAGACCGGTGAGCTCGGCGAGCGCAACGGCGTCTACGTCACCAACGTCGAGAAGAAGATGGGCCTCAAGGTCTCCACCACCTGCGAGCTCACCTTCGGCGCGACCGACGTGCCCGCGCAGGGCTGGCTGGTCGGCGAGGTGCACGACGGCATCGCCCAGATGTTCAAGGTCATCGAGCACGCCCGCATGTTCGTCGGGGCCAAGGCCATCGCCACGCTGTCGGCCGGCTACCAGGTCGCCCTGGCCTACGCGAAGGAGCGGGTGCAGGGCGCCGACCTGACCGCGACGTCCAAGGACGCGCCGCGGGTGACGATCAGCCACCACCCCGACGTCCGCCGCTCGCTGATGGTCCAGAAGGCCTACGCCGAGGGCATGCGCGCGCTCTACCTCTACGCGGCGAGCTTCCGGGACCGGGTCGTCGAGGCGGAGGCGGCCGGCGAGGGCGAGAGCGAGGAGGCGAAGCTGGCCGAGCGGGTCAACGACCTGCTGCTGCCCATCGTGAAGGGCTTCGGGTCCGAGCGCGCCACCCAGCTGCTGACCGCCGAGTCGCTGCAGACCCTCGGCGGCTCGGGTTACCTGCAGGACTACCCGATCGAGCAGTACATCCGCGACTCCAAGATCGACACCCTCTACGAGGGCACCACGGCGATCCAGGGGCAGGACTTCTTCTTCCGCAAGATCGTCAAGGACGGCGGGGTGGCGCTGACCTGGATCGCCGAGCAGATCCAGTCGACGATCGACGCCGAGGCGGGCAACGGGCGGCTCAAGGAGGAGCGCGCGCTGCTGGCGACCGCTCTCTCCGACGTCCAGGGCATGCTCACCGCGATGTTCGGCCACCTGACCGAGGCGCAGCAGGACATGACGTCGCTGTACAAGGTCGCGCAGAACACGAGCCGGTTGCTGCTGGCGACCGGTGACCTCATCACCGGGTGGCTGCTCATCCGGCAGTCGGAGGTCGCGTTGGCCGCGCTCGGTGGCGAGGTCAGCGAGAAGGACCGGTTCTTCTACGAGGGCAAGCTGGCCGCCACCCGCTTCTTCGCCACCCAGGTGCTGCCGCGGCTGTCCTCGGAGCGCGCGATCGTCGAGAACACCGACAACGCCCTCATGGAGGTCGACGAGCGTTGTTTCTGATCGTCGTCCTCCGGACGACACCGCGGCCAGGTGCCGTGCCCCTGCTGCGCTGAGCCCCCTCGTCTCGCCTCGGGGAACCCTCCGGGTCCCCACCCTGCTCGACGGCCGCCTCCCCACCGACGTGGAGGCGGCCGTCGTCGTTTCGCGGCCCGGTGCGCGGGCATGGTCGCGGCACCACCGGACCACGGGAGGCATCCGTGAGCGACCCACAGGGCAGCGACCGCATCCAGCAGGACATCCCCACCGCCTCGGGGACGGGGGACAACAGCAGCACGGGCTCCGCGTTCGAGGACGTCCCCCTCACCCGCGAGGACGCGGTGGAGCGGGACGCCGCCTCGGACGACGACCTGCCGGCCAAGGCCGACGACGATGTCGCTCTCTCGCAGCGTGCCGACCCGCCCGGCGGGGCATGACAGCCCCATGAGCGAACCCACCGGCTACGGGGAGTCCCCCGACACCTCCGACGGCGACGTCGCCCCCGGCAGCGAGCAGGTCGAGGGCCAGCAGGAGAACAGCACGGCCGGCTCGGCCACCCTCACCACCGACGACGAGGCCCAAGAGGACGACGGGGTGATGCGCCCGGGCAACGAGCCCGACTGACCGTGATGTGGGTCGGCACCACCCGTCCGTGTCACGCCGTGTGGGGGAACCCTGTGGGCCCGGTCACCGGAACCGCATACCGTCCTCGGCGTGACGACTGACGATGTCCTACGCGGACGGCGCGCCCTCATCACCGGGGGCGCCTCCGGTATCGGCCGGGCCTGCGCCGTCCGGCTGGCCGCGGCCGGGGCGGACGTCGTCGTCGTCGACCGGGACGCCGAGGCGGCCGAGGCGGTCGCCGACGCGGTGCGCGGGACCGCGGTCGCCGTCGACCTCTCCGACCTGGACGCCGTCGACGCGCTCGACCTCGCCGTGGACGTCGTGGTCAACAACGCCGGACTGCAGCACGTGGCGCCGCTGCAGGACTTCCCGGTCGACCGGTTCTCCTACATCCTGCGGCTCATGCTCGAGGCGCCGTTCCGGCTGGTCCGGGGCGCGCTCCCGCACATGTACGGGCAGGGCTGGGGTCGCGTCATCAACATCAGCTCCGTCCACGGCCTGCGGGCCTCGCCGTTCAAGTCCGCCTACGTGACCGCCAAGCACGGGCTCGAGGGGCTGTCGAAGGTGATCGCCCTGGAGGGGGCCGAGCACGGCGTCACGTCGAACTGCGTGAACCCGGCCTACGTGCGGACACCGCTGGTCGAGGGCCAGATCGCCGACCAGGCCAGGGCCCACGGCCTCTCCGAGGACGAGGTCGTGGAGAAGGTCATGCTCGCCCCGGCGGCCGTCAAGCGGCTGATCGAGCCGGAGGAGGTAGCCGAGGCCGTCGCGTTCCTGTGCTGCCCCGCGGCGGCCTCGATCACCGGCACCTCGCTGGTGATGGACGGCGGCTGGAGCGCCCATTGACCCCCCGACCGGCGAGGACGGGACCCGTGTCCCGGCCGACGGCCCCCGGCGACGCGCGGTCGGCGAGCCCGCCCCCGTCGGCCTCCGGGTGCGCGGCCGAGTACTTCGAGCTGCTCCTCGACGACGCCGCGGCGATCGCCTACGAACGCCCGCTGGTCCGCGCCCGGGCGGCCGGGGCCGATGCCGACGAGCTCGCCGAGCTGGAGCGGGTGAAGCTGCTGGCGCTGCAGGTCCGGGAGGCGTTCGCGGCCCGCCGCCGCCGGGAGTCGGAGCTCTCGGCCCTCTTCGACACCGCGGGGGACCTCGCCGCCCTGCGCGGCGTCGACTCCGTGCTCACCGCGATCGTCCGCCGGGCCCGCCAGCTGCTGGGTACCGATGTCTCCTACCTGACCCTCAACGACGGCGCCCGCCGCCACACCTACATGCGCGTGACCGACGGCTCGGTGTCCGCCCGCTTCCAGGCCCTGCGGCTGCCCCTGGGCGCGGGGCTCGGCGGGCTGGTCGCCCAGACCGCGGCGCCCTACGCCACCGCCAGCTACTTCACCGACGCCCGGTTCAAGCACACCGACGAGATCAACAACGGCGTCCGGGACGAGGGGCTCGTCGCGATCCTCGGCGTTCCGCTGATCCGGGGATCGCAGGTCATCGGCGTGCTCTACGCCGCCGACCGTTCCGAGCGCACCTTCGACCGCTCGGAGGTGTCGCTGCTGGGCTCGCTGGCCGCCCACGCCGCCATCGCCCTGGACAACGCGCGGCTGCTGGAGGAGACGCGGGCCGCACTGGACGAGCTGTCGGCGGCCAGCCGGGAGCTGCGGGCGCACACCGCCTCCGTGGAGCGCGCCGCCGGCGCCCACGACCGGTTCATCGACGTCGTCCTGCGCGGCGGCGGGGTGGAGGACGTCGCGGAGGCGGTCACCGAGGCCCTGGGCGGCACCATCACCGTGATCGACGAGGAGGGCCGCGCCACCCCGGCCGAGGAGTCCGCGGCGGCGCTGCCGCCCGACCCGGCCGGCGCACTGGTGCAGGCCCGCACCACGGGTCGGACCGTCCGCGACGGCAGCTGGTGGATCGCCGCCGTCACGGTCGGCAGCGACCTGCTGGGCGGTCTGGTGCTGCAGCGGGACGAGGATCTCTCCGACTCCGACCAGCGCATCCTCGAGCGCGCGGCCCTGGTGACCGCGCTCCTGCTGCTCATCCGGCGGACCGCGGGCGAGGCGGAGAACCGGGTCCGCGGCGAGCTCCTCGAGGAGCTCCTGACCTCCTCGGGCCGCGATCCGGAGGGGCTGCGGGAGCGGGCGCGGCGGCTCGGCGCCGATCTCGACCGCCCGCACGCCGTTCTCGTGACGCGCACCGACGACCGAGGCCGTGCCCGGGTGCTCGCCGCCGCCACGCACCTGGCCGCCACCCGCGGTGGACTGGCAGGCACCCACGACGGCGAGATCGTCCTGTGCCTGCCCGATGCCGAGCCGGGAGCCGCCGCGGCCGCCGTCTGCCGCGAGCTGACCAGCGCCGGCGGAGGCCCGGTGACCGTCGGCGGCGCGGGACCGGCCCAGGGACCGGCCGCGATCGCACCGGCCCACGCCGAGGCCACCCGGTGCGCGGCCACGCTGGTCGCACTGGGCCGGACCGGCGGCGCGGCCAGCGCGGCCGAGCTGGGCTTCTTCGGCCTGCTGGTGGGGGAGGGGCGGGACGTCGGCGGCTTCGTGACGGCGACCCTGGCCCCGGTCCTCGAGTACGACGAGCGCCGCGGGACCGACCTGGTCGGCACGCTGCAGGCGTTCTTCGACAGCGGCGGCTCGCCGGCCCGCGCCGCCGAGGCGCTGCGGGTGCACGTGAACACGGTCAGCCAGCGGCTGGAGCGGGTGGGCCGGCTCCTGGGCAAGGACTGGAACACCCCGGAACGGGCGCTGGAGGTGCAGCTCGCGCTGCGGTTGCACCGGCTCACCGGCGCGGTCTCCGACTGAACAAGGACCCCCTCCTCCCCACCCCCTCGCAAGCTCGCGGCGGTGCCCCGGAGGGGCGCCACCTACGCTGGCGGGATGCCCGGCGTCCTGACCCGCCTCGCGGTGGAGGAGTGGACGGCGCGGGCCGCGGCACACGAGGCGCGCGTCGACCGCTGGGTGACGCCGCACCTGGAGCGTCGGCGGCGGGGTCAACCGCACCCGGTGCTCGACTTCCTCTTCACCTACTACTCGGAGACCCCCGGCCGGTTGCGCCGCTGGCACCCGGGTCCGGGCGTCGCCCTGGCCGGGCCCGCGCCGCACGAGGGATGGCGCTGGTACCGGGCCGACGCCGACGGCACGGTGCGCCTGGACGTCCCGGCGTTCCTGGCCGACCGCCGCGACACCGTCGCGTTCGCCCGCCGGCTGCTCGCCGCCACGGCGTCCCGGCCGCCGTCCACCGGCTGCTTCGGCCTGCACGAGTGGGCGATGGTCTACCGCGACCGGCAGACCCGGCACGCGGTGCCGCTCCGGCTGGGCCCCGAGGGCACCGACGCCGTCGTCGAGGCGCACCCGATCCGGTGCACGCACTACGACGCCTTCCGGTTCTTTACACCGGCGGCGGTGGGCCGCAACCGTGTGCAGCCGACGCGGGAGACGCAGCCCGCGCTCGAGCAACCGGGCTGCCTGCACGCCGGCATGGACCTCTACAAGTGGGCCTACAAGCTCAGCCCGGCCACGCCGGGTGAGCTGGTGGCCGACTGCCTCGAGCTCGCGGCGGAGATCCGGGAGCTGGACATGCGGGCCTCCCCCTACGACCTCCGCGACCACGGCTACGCCCCGGTCGCGATCGAGACGCCCGAGGGCAAGGCGGAGTACGTGACCGCCCAGCGGACGTTCGCCGAGCGCGGTGCCGTCCTCCGGCAGCGACTCCTCGACGTAACGAACGAGCTGGCCTGAGGCAGCACCTCCGTCGTCCCGGCGCCGAAGTACCGTCGGGCTCGTGACTTCCACCCGCACCGGCCGCTGGGTGCGGCTCGACGGCACCACCAACACCCGCGACCTCGGGGGCCTGCCGACCACGGACGGCGGGCGCACGGTCGCCGGCCGCGTCCTGCGCAGCGACAACCTGCAGACGCTGAGCCCGGAGGACGTCCGCCGGCTGGTGGACGAGATCGGACTGCGCCAGGTGATCGACCTGCGCACGACCGCCGAGATTCTCCTGGAGGGGCGGGGACCGCTCCGCGACGTCGACGACGTCGTCCACCAGCACTTCAGCCTGCTGCCGGAGCGCGGGCACCACACCGACGTCTTCGCCGTGGAGGAGGACGACCCGGTCCACGACCTGCCGGCCGACTGGGTCGAGTCGCTGCTGCCGCGGCAGACCGCGGAGCACGACCGCGAGGAGCCACCGGCGGTGCGGTCCTACCTCGGCTACCTCAGCGACCGGGCCGACAACGTGGTGGCTGCCCTGCGGGCGCTCGCGACGGCGGGCCCCGGCGCCTCGGTCGTGCACTGCGCCGCCGGCAAGGACCGCACCGGGGTCGTGGTCGCGCTGGCCCTCGCCGTAGCCGGCGTGGGCCACGAGGAGATCGTGGCCGACTACGCGCTGACCGCCGACGTGATCGACGCGCTCGTGGCGAAGCTCGCCGCGTCACCCACGTACGCCGAGGACATGGAGCAGCGCGACGTCGCCAGCCACACGCCTCGGGCGGAGACGATGGACCGGGTGCTCACCCTGCTCGACGAGCGGTTCGGGGGCGCCGCGGGCTGGCTGGACAGCCATGGGTTCGGCGCCGACGAGCAGGCGGCACTGCGCGCGCGGCTGCGCGACTGACCCCGCTCGTCGGGCGGACAGCAGACGACCCCGGCCTCCGCATGGAGGCCGGGGTCGATGTCGGCGTGCCGCGCCCGGGGGCGCGGCGGGTCAGCGACCGAGGAAGTCGCTGCCGTTGGCGAGCGTCAGGAGCTCGTCACGCATCGCCGGGCTGCTCGTGCGGGCGAGCGCCCGGTCGAGGGCGCGCCGGGTACGCGCGGCCTGTCGACGCTGCCGCCAGCTGGACGTCACGCTGCTCATCGTGGTGCCTTTCTTCGGAACTTCGCGGAGGTACACCCGTAGTAAAGCAGGCGGAGACGAAGTTATTCCGACGAAACGCAGGCAAAATCGAGCTGAATCCGAAGCTTTCCCCCTCGAATGGGTGAGAGACCGGTCACGCCCCCTCGAGGACCACGCGCGCCGCTGCCCGCGCGCCCATCGGGTCGTCGGCCGCCAGAGCCGCGGCCGCGGCCTCCTGGCAGGTGGCCAGGTCGACCGTCGCCAACCGCGCGCCCACCCCGGCGACGGCCGAGGCGGCACAGGACAACGACGTGATGCCCAGGCCCACGAGGACGCAGGCGAGCAACGGATCGGCGGCGGCCTCACCGCACACGCCGACCGGCTTGCCCTTCCGCTTGCCGGCATCCGCGGTCATGGACACCAGGAGCAGCAGCGCGGGCTGCCACGGGTCGGTCAGGTCGGCCAGGTCGGCCGACAGCCGGTCGGCGGCCAGCGTGTACTGCGAGAGGTCGTTGGTGCCGATCGACAGGAAGTCGACGTGTTCGAGCAGCCGGTCGGCGTGCAGCGCGGCCGACGGCACCTCGATCATGACGCCGGGCACCAGGCCCCGGGCCCGGACGGCAGCCGCGAACTCCGCCGCCTCCGGCACGGTCGCCACCATGGGAGCCATCACCCAGGGAGTCGAGCTGGTCCGCCGTGCCGCCTCGGCCACCGCGTCCAGCTGCCGCTCGAGGATGCCCGGGTTGCCGCGGGCCACCCGCAGCCCCCGGACGCCGAGCGACGGGTTCGGCTCGTCGGGCGCGGTGGCGAAGGCCAGCGGCTTGTCCGATCCCGCGTCGAGCGTGCGCAGCACGACCTTGCGTCCCGCGAACGCCTCGAACACCTCGGCGTATCCGGCTGCCTGCTCCTCGACCGAGGGCTCCTGGGCCCGGCCGAGGAAGGCCAGCTCGGTGCGGAGCAACCCGACACCCTCGGCGTGCGCGGCGACCGCGGCACGGGCACCGGCGCCGTCCTGCACGTTGGCCAGCACCGCGACAGCCTGCCCGTCCCTGGTCGTGGCGGGACCCGAGTAGGTGGCCAGGAGCTCGGCGGCCGTCCGGGCCGCCTGCACGCGGATGCGGGCCTCGTCCGGGTCCGGGTCCACTGTCACCGTGCCCTGGTCGCCGTCGAGCAGCACCGTCACCCCCTCGGGGACGTCGTCGAGGCCGCCGACCGCCACGACGCAGGGCAGGCCGAGCTGGCGGGCGATGATCGCGGTGTGGCTGGTCGTTCCACCGAGGCGGGTGGCCAGGCCGATGACCCGGGTGGGGTCGAGCCCTGCCGTGTCGGCGGGCGCGAGGTCGTCGGCCAGCAGCACCGACGGCACCTCGGGGTCCGGGACGCCGGGCTCACCCTGACCGGTCAGCTGGGCGACGATCCGGTCGCGGATGTCGCGGACGTCCGTGACCCGCTCGGCCATGAGGCCGCCCAGCGAGGTGAACAGGTCGACGAACTGCTGTGCGGCCTGGACGGTGGCGGCCGCCGCCGGCGTGCCGCCGTCGATCCGCTGCTCGACCGCCGACAGCAGCCCGCGGTCCCGGGCGAGGCCGGCGGTGGTCGAGAGCACCTCCGCGCTCACCCCGGTCGCGGCCGCCGCGCGGTCGGCCAGCCGGCCGGCGACGGTCTCGGCCGCCGCGACGAAGCGCTCCCGTTCGGCGGCGCGATCGGCCTCGGCGACGTCGGGCTGGTCCTCCGACGGCAACTGCACCGCACCGGCCGGCCGGATCACGGGACCCAGCGCCGCACCCGGGACGACGGGCGTGCCGGTCAGGACCGTGGGGCCGCCGGCGGGAGGCAGCGAGCCCGGCCCGGCGACCGTGTTCCCCGACAGGCTGGAGGTGGTGGAGGTGGTCGACATGGAGGGCCTCGCTGGAGGACGGGCGACGCGGCGGGTCGCGGGAACGTCGCTGTGGATTCGTCGCGACGGGATTGTCCGTGCGGTGACCAGAGTCACGAACAGGCCTTGACTTGTCAACAGAACGGACGTAAAACAACGTAAGCACAATCTGAAACCCACGCATCCGGGCATCCGCCATGGTGCACGTCACAGCGCCGGAGGAGGGTGGGGCCCGTGTACGCCGAGGAGCGTCAGCACACCATCGCCGGAATGGTCGCCGAGCGCGGCCGCCTGGCGGTGACCGCCCTGGCCGAGGAGTTCGGCGTCACCACCGAGACCGTCCGCCGCGACCTGGCACTCCTGGAACGGGCCGGGATGCTGCGCCGCGTGCACGGCGGTGCCGTGCCGGCCGGGGCGCTGACCCTCGTGGAGCCCGGGCTGGGCGAGCGGCACGGCACCCGCACCGAGGCGAAGCGGAAGATCGCCGCCACGGCGCTGGACCTGCTCCCGGCCCCGGACGGCAGCGTGATCCTCGACGGGGGCAGCACCACGGCGGCGCTCGCGGAGGTGCTGCCCACCGACCGCCGGCTCTACGTCGCGACCAACTCGGTGCCCATCGCGGCACGTCTCTCGGGCTCGCCCATGGTCACCCTGCACCTGCTGGGCGGCCGGGTGCGCGGCATCACCCAGACGGCCGTGGGAGACGCCACCGTCCGCGCGATGGAGGACCTGCGCGTCGACGTCGTCTTCCTCGGCACCAACGGGGTGAGCGCGGGCCACGGCTTCAGCACCCCGGACGAGGCGGAGGCGGCCACCAAGCGCGCCATGGTGCGGGCCGCCCAGCGGGTGATCGTGCTGGCCGACAGCAGCAAGCTCGGCCGGGAGCACCTCGTGCGGTTCGCCGCCGTGGCCGACGTCGACGTGCTGGTCACCGACGACGGCGCCGACCCCGGCGTCGTCACCGAGCTGGAGACGATGGGGATCGAGGTCCTGGTCGCATGAGCCGCACCCACGGCGCGCGCGTGGTCACACTGACCGCCAATCCGAGTCTCGACCGCACCCTGGAGCTGCCCGGCCCGCTCGTCGAGGGCGGCATCATGCGCCTCACCGCCGCGAGCACCGAGCCCGGCGGCAAGGGGGTCAACGTCGCCCGCGCCGTCGCCGCGGCCGGAGGGGACGTCGTCTCCGTGCTGCCGGCCGCGGCCTCCGACCCGCTGGTGACGGCACTGCGCGAGATCGGCCTGGAGCTGGCCACGGTCCCGGTGCGCACGCCGGTGCGGACCAACTACACGCTGGTCGCGCCCGACGGGACGACGACGAAGCTCAACGAGCCGGGCGCGCCGCTGGACGGGGCCACCCGGTCGGCGCTGGACGCGGCCCTGCACGACCACGCCGAGGGTGCGCGCTGGGTCGTGCTCTCCGGCTCCCTGCCTCCGGGCACGCCGCCCGGCTGGTACGGCGAGCTGGTCGCGTCGCTGCGCGACACCGGCGCCCGGGTCGCCGTCGACACCAGCGAGGCCCCGCTGCTCGCACTGCTGGCCGCGGGCCCGGAGTGCGCGCCCGACCTGCTGAAGCCGAACTCCGAGGAGCTGGCCCAGCTGGCCGGCATCCCGGAGGACGAGGTGCTCGGCGACCCCGCCGCGACGATGGCCGCGGTGGGCACCCTCCACCGGCGCGGGGTCGCCGAGGTCCTGCTCACCCTCGGCGGGGACGGCGCCGTCCTCTCCACGGCCGAGGGCGTCTGGTCCGCCCGGCCGCCGCGCATCACCGTCCGCAGCACCGTCGGTGCGGGCGACAGCAGCCTGGCGGGCTACCTGCTGGCCGACCTGGCCGGCGCACCGCCATCCGAGCGACTGCGGGCCGCGGTCGCTTTCGGGGCGGCCGCGGCATCGTTGCCCGGCTCCGCCCTGCCCGAACCGGGCGACGTCGATCTGCTCGCCGTGTCCGTCACCGCCGGCGTGCCCGGCAGCTCCAGCGCTCTCACCCCCGTCCCGGCCGCCGGCCGGGACGCCTCCTGACCTCTGGAAGAGGGTCTCGATGACCGCACTGATCACCCCCGACCTCGTCGCCCTCGACGCGGATCTGGGCTCCGACAAGAGCACCGTCGTCCGCCGGCTGGCCGATCTGGTCGCGGGCGCCGGCAGGGCGACCAGCGGGGAGGCGCTGCACGGTGATGCCATGGCCCGTGAGGCGCAGGCCCCCACCGGCCTGCCGGGTGGCATCGCCATCCCGCACTGCCGTTCCGCCGCCGTCACCCAGGCGTCCCTCGGCTTCGCTCGGCTCGACCCGAAGGTCGACTTCGGCGCCCCGGACGGCCCGGCCGACCTGGTCTTCCTCATCGCCGCACCAGCCGAGGGCGACGCCGACCACCTCACCCTGCTGACCGCGCTGGCCCGCGCGCTCGTACGGCCCGACTTCGTGGCCTCGCTGCGGGCGGCGGCCTCGGCCGACGAGATCGTGACCCTGGTCCAGGATGTCGTTGCGCCCGCGGAGACGGCGGCCGCGCCCGCTGCCGCCACCGCCTCCGCCCCCGCCGCGGCGACCACCGCCCGGAAGAGCATCGTTGTGGTCAGCGCCTGCCCGACCGGCATCGCGCACACCTACATGGCGGCCGACAAGCTCACGGCGGCCGCGCAGGACGCCGGCGTCGACGTGCACGTCGAGACCCAGGGGTCGTCCGGCTCCACCCCGCTCGACCCGGCGCTCATCCGGGCCGCCGACGCGGTGATCTTCGCCGTCGACGTCGGCGTCCGCGACCAGGACCGGTTCGCCGGCAAGCCGCTGGTGCAGAGCGGTACGAAGCGCGCCATCAACGAGCCCGACGTGATGATCCGCGAGGCGCTCGCGGCCGCGGACGACCCGAACGCGCGCCGCGTCACCGGCGGCGCGACCGGAGCCGGTCCCGCCGCCTCGAGCGGTGGCGGTGCCGGACGGGGCGCGTCGGAGGTGCGTCGCTGGCTGCTTACCGGTGTCAGCTACATGATCCCGTTCGTCGCGGCCGGCGGTCTGCTGATCGCGCTGGGCTTCCTGTTCGGCGGCTACAAGATCGTCACCGGCAATCCCGACGCGGACGGCCAGAGCTACGCGCTGAGCTGGGTGCTCGACAACTCGTTCTTCAACCTGCCGAGCGCGTCGGGGATCGAGGGCCTCAACGATGGCTTCCTCGGCTACCTGGGCGCGGTGTGCACCGTCCTGGGGCAGGCGGCCTTCGGCTTCCTCGTCCCGGCACTGGCCGGCTTCATCGCCTTCGCGATCGCCGACCGCCCGGGCATCGTGCCCGGCTTCGTCGTCGGCGCCGTCTCGGTCACCGTGGGCGCGGGCTTCATCGGCGGCCTGGTCGGCGGCATCATCGCCGGGTTCGCCGCGCTGTGGATCAGCCGCTGGAAGCTGCCGCTCGGTGTCCGCGGTCTGCAGCCGGTCGTGATCATCCCGCTGCTGGCGACGTTGATCTCCAGTGGTCTCATGGTTGCCGTCCTCGGCCGACCACTGGCCGCCGCGCTGACCGGTCTGGGCAACTGGCTCAGCGGCCTGACCGGCACGTCGGCGATCCTTCTGGGCATCATCCTCGGGCTGATGATGTGCTTCGACCTCGGCGGCCCCATCAACAAGGCGGCCTACGTCTTCGCCACCACCGGACTCACCGCCGCGGCCTCGGGCACCCCGCTGGTGATCATGGCGACCGTGATGGCGGCCGGCATGGTGCCTCCGCTGGCGATGGCGCTGAGCACCGCGCTCCGGCCGAAGCTGTACACCCCGGCGGAGCGGGACAACGGCAAGGCCGCCTGGCTGCTCGGCCTGTCGTTCATCTCCGAGGGCGCGATCCCGTTCGCGGCGGCCGACCCGCTGCGGGTCATCCCCTCGATGATGCTCGGCGGCGCGACCACCGGAGCGATCGTCGCGGGCGCCGGTGTGCAACTGCGCGCCCCGCACGGCGGCATCTTCGTGTTCTTCGCCATCAGCGGGATCCTGTGGTTCCTGGTCGCGCTGGTCGTGGGCACCGTCGTCGGCGCTCTGGCCGTCACGGTGCTGAAGAGCATCGGGCGCTCCGACGCCGAGGAGGCCCCCGAGGACGCCGTCGACCTCGAGCACGCGCACACCCCCGTGCACGTCCCGGCGCGCGCCGGGACCGTCTGACAGGTAGAAGGACACCCTTGCCCCCCCGCCGCTCGCGCGCTCGCGGCGGGACCCTGCAAGGGTGCCGTTACAGACATCTCCGAGCAGCGAGGAAGAGGATCGATGCCCAGTCAGACCGTCACCGTCGGCTCCCGGGTCGGGTTGCACGCCCGTCCCGCCGCCCTGATCGCCGAGGCCGTGGGGAAGGCCGGGGTCCCGGTCACCCTGCACACCCCGGGGGGCGCGCCCATCGACGCCGGGTCCCCACTCATGATCATGACCCTCGGCGCCAAGCAGGGCGCGGAGGTGGTGGTCACCAGCGAGGACCAGACGGTGCTGGACCAGATCGCCGGCATGGTCGCCGAGGACCTCGACGCCGAATAAGAGACAGCGACGGCGCCCGTCCCCGAGGGGGCGGGCGCCGTCGGCGTCTGGAGAGGGATCAGCTGGGGCGCTCGACGTCCCCGCGCCAGGCGCCGGTCTCGGTGCCGCGGCTCTCGATGAACTCCTTGAACCGCTTCGCGTCCGCTTTCACCTGACGGTCGTCGAAGCCGAGGGCGGCGCCGGCCTTCTCGACCAGGCCCTCCGGCTCCCAGTCGATCTGGATCATCACGCGGGTCTTCGACTCGTCCAGCCGGTGGAAGGTGACCACCCCGGCGTGCTTGGCCTCGCCGCTGGTGCTGGTCCAGGCGACCCGCTCCTCGGGGTGCTGCTCGGTGATCTCGGCGTCGAACTCACGCTTCACGCCGTCGACGTTGGTGACCCAGTGCGTGTGGGTGTCGTCGAGCTGGGTGATGCGCTCGACGCCGCCCATGAACTGCGGGAACGACTCGAACTGCGTCCACTGGTCGTACGCGACCCGGATCGGGACGTCGACGTCGACGGACTCCTGCACGCTTGCCACGTTCTGCTCCTTCGGTCGGAATGTGCCTGGTCAGGCCCTACCCGGAGGCGACGCGGCGGACACCCCGTCCCCTGGGAGGGTGAACGCGAACCGGGCCCCCTCCGGCGCGGCGGTCTCCAGCGTGAGGGTGCCCCCGTGCCGTTGCGCGATGTCGCGGACGATCGCGAGACCCAGTCCGGCACCGCCGTCGGCCGACCGGGCCTCGTCGAGCCGGGTGAACCGGTCGAACACGCGCTCCCGGTCGGCCGCCGGGATGCCGGGTCCGTCGTCGGCCACCGTCAGCACGGCCCGTCCGCCGTCGTCCTCGGCCAGGTGCACGGTGACCGTGCTGCGCGCATGGCGGACGGCGTTGTCGAGCAGGTTGCCCACCGCCCGGGCGAGCTGCGCCGCGTCGCCGCGCACCTGGACCGCCCCCACGCCGCGGGTCTCGATCCTCGGGCCGTCCTGTGCGCCCCGCCCCCGCACCAGCCCCTCCACCACGTGGTCCAGGTCCACCGGGCCGGCCCGGTCGAGGTCGAGCGCGCCCGCGTCCCCCCGGGCGAGGAGCAGCAGATCGTCGACCAGCCGCTGCAACCGGACCGTCTCGTCGAGCACCGACGCGTGCGTGGCGCGGGGATCGGCGGAGCCGGGATGCGCCGCGTCCACCTCCAGCTGGGCGCGGATCCGCGCGAGCGGGCTGCGCAGCTCGTGGGCGGCATCGGCGACGAAGCGCCGCTGCTCCGCCGCCGCCGCGGCCAGCCGGTCGAGCATCGCGTTCATGGTGCGTGCCAGCCGGGCGACCTCGTCCGGAGTCGACGGTTCGGGCACCCTGCGGTCGAGGCGGCGGGCCGAGATGCGGTCGACCTCGGCACGGATGTCCTCGACCGGTCGCAGCACCCGTCCGACCAGCCACCAGACGAGGGCCGCGAGCGCCGCGGAGCTGAGCGGGACGGCGACGAGGAGGGAGCCCACGAGGGTGCCGGTGCTCCGCTCGACGTCCTCGAGGCTGCCGGCGACGTAGACGGCGGCCGCGCCGGCCGGCGCCGCCACCACGCGCGCCTGTCCACCGTCCGGGAACCGCCCGTCGGTGACCGTGGTGCGCTCGGGCACGCCGGATCCGAGCCGGACGTCACCCAGGCCGGGCGACGCGGCGAGCACGGTGCCGTCCGCGCCGACCACCTGGGCGAGGACGTCGTCGGTCGGCAGGTCTCCCCGCCCGAACGCCCGCCCGGAACGCACCTGCCCGGCGATGGTCTCCGCCCGGTCGCCCAGGCCCTCGTCCAGGCTCTCGATCAGGACCGCCCGGTGGGTGAGGACGACCCCGGTGCCGACGGCGGTCAGCACGCCGAGCACGGCGAGGGCGGCGAGCGCGGTCACCCGGAAGCGCAGGCTGCCGGGGAGGAGCCGCCGCCCGGTCACCGGTCGGCGATCCGGTACCCGGCGCCGCGCACCGTCTCGATGCTCCGGCGCCCGTCCGGCCCGTCCAGCTTCCGCCGCAGCCGGGCGACGTAGACCTCCACCACGTTGGGGTCGCCCTCGAAGGCGTCGTCCCACACCCCCGCGAGGATCTCGCGCTTCGAGACGACCCGCCCGGCCCGCCGGACCAGATAGGTGAGCAGGTCGAACTCCCGGGCGGTCAGCGGCACCGGCTCGCCGCCCCGCAGGGCCCGCCTTGCCCCCACGTCCAGCCGCAGGTCCCCGGCGACGAGCGGGGCGGGCGTCCCGAGGGCCGCCCGGCGCAGGAGAGCGTGGACGCGGGCCACCAGTACCGGGAAGGAGAACGGTTTCCGCAGGTAGTCGTCGGCCCCGGTGTCCAGGGCCTCCGCCTCGTCGAGGTCGCCGTCCTTGGCGGTGAGCATGAGGATCGGCGTCAGCACGCCCGACCGCCGCAGCTCCGCGCAGACCCGGTACCCGTGGGCGCCGGGCAGCATGATGTCGAGCAGGATCAGGTCGTAGCCGCCCTCGCGGGCCCGCCACAGCCCCTCCGGCCCGTCGAAGGCCACTTCGACCGAGAACCCCTCGGCCACCAGGCCACGGCGCAAGGCGCGCGTGAGCACCGCGTCGTCGTCGACGAGCAGCAGCTTCACGCCGTCCTCCCTGTGCTGCGGATCATGCTCGGCCGTCGAACCTTTCGGGAGCCTGAACGGCTCAGGCCGCCGTCAGGACACCGGGCCACCATCGGCATCCACACGGGGATTCGACAACTGAGGAGGGCACTCATGAGCAGGTCGAGGAAGTTCGCCGTGGCGATCGGAGCGGCGGCGGTCGTGGCCGCCGGCGCCGGGGTGGCCGTGGCCGGCGGAGGTGGCGACGGCGACTCCGACGAGGGCCCGGACGTCGCCATCACCGGCGACGCGCTGGAGAGGGCGAGCGAGGCCGCCCTCGCCGAGACCGGGGGCGGCCGGGTCACCGGCACGGAGGTCGGCGACGAGGAGAGCTACTACGAGGTGGAGGTGACCATGGGCGACGGCACCCGGGTCGACGTCCAGCTCGACGAGGACTTCGTGGTCGTCGGCAGCAGCGCCGACGACGACGAGGCCGGCGAGGAGGATTCCGATGAGGACGGCGGCTGACCGGCGCCGCGCCCTCGTCCTCGGCCCCCTCGGTGCGCTGGCCCTGAGCGCCTGCGGCAGTGGGCCGGCCGGGGACCCCGGATCGCCGACGGCGCCGTCCCTCCCCCGCGGCGACGACCCCGTCGAGCTCGACCCGGCCGCCTTCACCCCCGACATCACCCACCGGTACTGGCCGATGCGACCGGGCGACCGGTGGGTGTACGAGGAGACCGACGGCGGGGGCAGCGTCCAGCGGGTCGAGGTCACCGTGCTGGACCGGACGCGGACGACGGCCGACGGCGTCGAGGCTCGCGTCGTGCACGACGTGGTCACCGAGGGCGGGAGAACCCTCGAGGACACCCTGGACTGGTACGCGCAGGACGCCGGCGGCAACGTCTGGTACCTCGGCGAGCAGACCGCGGAGTACGAGAACGGGCAGATCGTCTCGACGGAGGGCTCGTGGGAGGCCGGCCGGGACGGCGCCCAGCCCGGCATCCTGCTGCCCGCCGAGCCGCGGCCAGGGCAGCACTACCGGCAGGAGTACCTGGCCGGCGAGGCGGAGGACGAGGCGTTCGTGCTGTCGACCGGCGAGCAGGTGCAGGTGCCGACCGGCACGTACACGGGGGTGCTGATGACGCGGGAGACGACGCCGCTCGAGCCCGACGTCGTCGAGCTGAAGTTCTACGCGCCGGACGTCGGTCCGGTCCTGGCGGTTCCCGTCTCCGGGGGTGCGGGCCGCGAGGCGCTGGTCGAGACGACGCTGCCCGGCTGAGTCCGCGCCAGCACCCTCGTCACCGCAGGGCCGCGGCGACGCTGCCCCGGACCGGCCGGCCGTCGAGCAGCAGCATCTGGGCGAGGTGGTAGGCGTCGGGCTGTCCCGCCCACGTGCCGGTGCCCAGGTCGCCGGTCGGGGTGAGCTCGTGGTGCCAGCTTCCGGTGGCCGGGTCGGCGAAGTGCGCCTCCCCGTGCGCCAGCCACCGGTCGGCCAGTTCGCGGTACCGGTCCTCGCGGGTCGAGCGGGCGAGCACGGCCGCGGCGGCGATCGCCTCGCAGAGCACCCAGTGCATGCGGGCGCCGACGACCGGACGGTCGTCCCAGTCGAGGGTGTAGGGGAAGCCCTCCTGCCCGTCGGCCGCCCAGCCCCGTTCGGCTGCGGCGTCGAACATGCCCACGGCGTCGTCGAGCAGCCAGGCCGGGGGATCGGCGGCGACCGCGCGGACGTGGAGGGCCAGCCGCGCCCACTCGAACTGGTGCCCGATCGTCACGCCGAACGGACGGAAGGGATCGGCCGGGCGCTCGCGGTTGTGCTCGGGCAACGGCTCCCAGCCTGAGGTGTAGTGCTCGGGCAGGCGCCAGTCCCGCTGGCGGGCCCAGCCGTGCAGCACCCGCTCGGTGGTCCGCAGCGCCTGGGCCCGCAGGTCCCAGGCGACCGCCGGATCGGTCGCCTCGAGGGCGTCGGCGGCGGCGAGGGAGGCCTCGACGCCGTGCATGTTCGCGTTGACGCCCCGGTAGTCGTCGAGGCGGGACCACGTGCGGTCCCACTCCTCGACGGCCATCCCCGTCTCGTCGTCCCAGAACCAGGTCTCCCAGAGTCCCAGCGCCTCGTTGAGGAGCGCGAGGGCGCCGGGATCGCCGGCCGTCGTGGCCGTCGAGGCGGCCAGCAGCACGAAGGCGTGGACGTAGGCGGTCTTGGCGTCGTCCTCGGTGCTCGCCCGCCAGCCACCGTGCTCGGCGTCGTGCAGCGGTCCTGTCGTCAGCGCCTCGATGCCGTGCCGGACCAGTTCGTCCGCTCCCAGCCGGCCCAGCAGCGTGGCCAGCCCGAAGACGTGCGTCATCCGCGCCACGATCCAAGTCTCGACCGGCCGGTCCGGCAGCACCCGGCCGTCGTCCCCGAGGTAGCCGAAGCCGCCCTGTGGCAGGCGGGAGCGCTCCGCGAAGTCCAGCAGCCGGCCGAGCTCGGTCACGTGGCCCTCATGCAGGGGCCCGCCGCGAGCCTGCGAGTGGTGGGGAGCATGAGGGTCCTCTCAGAAGGCCAGCGCCGTCCCCGGGTCGTGCAGGAGGGCGCCGACGTCGGCCAGGAACCGCGACCCGAGCTCGCCGTCGACGATCCGGTGGTCGAACGAGAGGGCCAGTTGCGTCACCTGCCGCGGCACGATCTTCCCCTTGTGCACCCAGGGCATCTCGCGGATCGCGCCGAACGCCAGGATCGCCGACTCCCCCGGGTTGAGGATCGGGGTGCCGGTGTCGACGCCGAACACGCCCACGTTGGTGATCGTGATCGTGCCGCCGGTCATGTCGGCGGGGAACGTCTTCCCCTCCCGGGCGGTGGCGGTCAGGTCGGCGAGCGCCCCGGCCAGCTCGGCCAGCGAGAGCCGTCCGGCGTCCTTGATGTTCGGCACGACCAGGCCCCGCGGCGTGGCCGCCGCGATGCCGAGGTTCACGTAGTCCTTGACCACGATCTCCTGGGCCGCCTCGTCCCACGAGCTGTTGATCATCGGGTGCCGCTGCACGGCCAGGATCAGCGCCTTGGCCACGAACAGCAGCGGGCTGATCTTGAGCCCGGCGAGCTCCGGGCGGGCCGCCAGCCGGGTGCGCAGTTTCATCATCCGGGTCACGTCGACGGTCAGGAACTCGGTGACGTGCGGGGCGGTGAAGGCGCTGGCCACCATCGCGGCCGCGGTGTGCTTGCGGACGCCCTTGATCGGGATGCGCTGCTCCCCGCCGGTCTCCTGCGGAGCCCGGGCCGGGGCCGCAGGCGCCGCCGCCTCGCCCGACACGGCCGCGTCGACGTCGGCGCGGGTGATGACGCCGCCGTTCCCCGAGCCGACGATCGTGGTCAGGTCGACGCCGAGGTCCTTGGCGTACTTGCGCACCGGCGGCTTGGCCAGCGGGCGCAGCCGGCCCCGGCCGTGCGGCGCCGCCGCCGCGGGGGCCGCCGCCTCGCTGAGCGCGTGCGCCTCCGCCTGCCGGCCCACCTCCAGGCCGCCGTGCCGCACCGGCTTGGTGCCGGCGTCGGGCGCCGTGGTGAGCAGCGGCGGGTGCGCAGACCCTCCCGAGCCGTAGTCCGCACCGGGCAGCGTGGCCGTGGCGGTGCTCGCGGGAGGAGCCGGTGCGGTCGCGCGCGCGGCCACGGCGTCCCCGGTACGGCGGGGCCGGCGCTTGGCCTCGGTGTTCCGCGGCCCGTAGCCGACCAGCACGGCCGTTCGGCCACCCGGGGCCGCGCCGCCGATCAGGCCTGCGGCCGGCTCGTCCGACGCGGCCTCCGGCGCGGGCTGCGGTGCGGTGCTCGGTTCGCCAGCCGGACCACCCCCACCCTCCCCGCCGATGTCGATGGTGATGATCGGCGTCCCGACGTCGACCATCGTGCCGGCCTCGAACAGCAGCTCGGTGACGGTGCCGGCCCACGGCGAGGGCAGCTCCACGGCAGCCTTCGCCGTCTCCACCTCGCACAGCGGCTGGTTCACCGTGACCGTGTCGCCGACGGCGACCAGCCACTGAAGGATCTCGCCCTCGGTCAGACCCTCACCGACGTCGGGCAGCTTGAACTGCTTGGTCGCCATGCTCAGAACCCCATCGACCGGTCGACGGCGTCGAGCACGCGGTCGAGGTCGGGGAGGTACTCCTCCTCCAGCTTCGACGGCGGGTAGGGGGTGTCGTAGCCACCGACGCGCAGCACCGGGGCCTCGAGCGAGTGGAAGCAGGTCTCGGTGACCCGGGCGGCGATCTCCGCGCCCAGGCCGAGGGTCAGCGGCGCCTCGTGGACGACGACGCAGCGACCCGTGCGCCGGACCGACTCGAACACCGGGTCGAGGTCGAGCGGCGACAGGGTGCGCAGGTCGATGACCTCCAGCGAGCGCCCCTCATCCTCCGCGGCCTCGGCCGCCTGCAGGGCGGTCTTCACCATCGGGCCGTAGGCGAGCACCGTGACGTCATCGCCCCCGCGCACCACGCGGGAGGCGAACAGGGGACCGGGGGTCGCGTCGGGATCGACCTCGGCCTTCTCCCAGTACCGGCGCTTGGGCTCGAAGAAGACGATCGGATCGGGGTGGGTGATCGCCTGCTGGATGCCCCAGTACGCGTCGACCGGGTTGCTGACCGCGACGACCTTGAGCCCGGCGGTGTGCGCGAAGTAGGCCTCCGGGCTCTCGCTGTGGTGCTCGACCGCGCCGATGCCGCCGCCGAAGGGGATGCGGATGACGATCGGCATCGGCAGCTTGCCCTGCGAGCGGGCGTGGATCTTGGCCACCTGCGTGACGATCTGGTTGTAGGCGGGGAAGACGAACCCGTCGAACTGGATCTCGCAGACCGGCCGGTAGCCGCGCATGGCCAGGCCGACGGCGGTGCCCAGGATGCCGGCCTCGGCCAGCGGGGTGTCGACGACGCGGTCGTCGCCGAAGTCCTTCTGCAGGCCGTCGGTGATCCGGAAGACGCCGCCGAGCTTGCCGATGTCCTCGCCCATGAGCACGACCTTCGCGTCGTCCTCCATGGCCTTGCGCAGGCCGAGGTTGAGCGCCTTGCCGATCGTGAGCGTCTGGGCGGCCATCAGTGCTCGCCGCCCTCGAACGACGCGTGGTACGCGACGAACTCGTCCCGCTGCTGCGCGAGGTGCGGCGTCTGCTCGGCGTACACGTGGTCGAACATGCTGGTCGGCGGCGGATCGGGCATCTCCGTCGTCCCGGTGCGGATGCGCACCGCCAGCTCGTCGGCCTCCGCCTCGACCGAGTCGAAGAACGCGTGGTCGGCGATGCCGCTGCGCGACAGGTACGCCTTGAGCCGGGCGATCGGGTCGCGCAGCTTCCACTCCTCCAGCTCGCTGGCCAGCCGGTAGCGGGTGGGGTCGTCCGAGGTGGTGTGCGCGCCCATCCGGTAGGTGAACGCCTCGATGAACGTGGGGCCCTGACCCTCGCGCGCGGCCGCCAGGGCGGCGCGCGTGACGGCGAGAACGGCGAGGACGTCGTTGCCGTCGACCCGGACGCCGGGGAAGCCGAAGCCGGCTGCACGCTGGTACAGCGGGACCCGCGACTGCCGCTCCAGCGGGACGCTGATCGCGTACTGGTTGTTCTGGCAGAAGAAGACGACGGGGGCCGAGAAGCTGGCCGCCCAGATCATCGCCTCGTTGACCTCGCCCTGGCTGGTGGCGCCGTCGCCGAGGAAGGCGAGGACGGCGTTCTCCGCGCCGTCCCGCTGGATGCCCATCGCGTACCCGGTGCCGTGCAGGCACTGCGCGCCGATGACGACGGTGTAGAGGTTGAAGCCGGTGGCCACCGGGTCCCAGCCGCCGTTGTCGACGCCGCGGAACAGGCTGATCACGTCGAGCGGGTCGACGCCACGGGTCCAGGCGACGCCGTGCTCGCGGTAGGTGGGGAAGGCCATGTCGTCGGGCTGCATCGCACGGCCGGCCCCGACCTGGGCGCCCTCCTGGCCAAGCAGGGAGGCCCAGATGCCCAGCTCGCCCTGCCGCTGCAGCGCCGTCGCCTCGACGTCCCACCGGCGGACCAGCGCGAGGTCGCGGTACAGCCCGCGCAGGTCGTCGTCGCCGATGTCGATCGAGTAGTCGGGGTGCTCCACCCGCTCGCCCTCGGGGGTGAGCAGCTGGACCAGGTCCGGCTGCTGCGGCAGATGGGGGGCACCGGCCCCGGGTACGGGGTCGACCACCTCGGTGGCCGAACGCAACGCGGTCATGGAGCTCTCCTCGCCGTCTCCCGGCATGCCGGGGTCACCGGTCGTGCTGGGCGTGCTGGACGTCTGCGCGGCGCCAGGGGTGTGGTGCCACTCACACATCCTGACACGACTTGCCCGCGCGTGAACAACACCACCCCAGGAACGATCTGCGCAAGATCCCCCGAACTGATTGCGCAGAACGATGTCGCCCGGCGGCCCGACGGTGTCAGACTGACCTGCGTGCCCGAAGTGGACGCCACCGACGCCCGGCTGCTGCTGGCCCTCGCCGAGGACCCGCGGGCCAGCGTCATGGCCCTGTCGCAGCGGCTGGGGCTGGCCCGCAACACGGTGCAGGCCCGGCTGACCCGGCTGGAGGGCAGCGGTGCGCTCGCTCCGCTGGACCGCCGGGTGCGGCCCGAGGCCCTCGGCTACCGCCTCGGCGCCTACGTGACGGTGCAGGTGGCGCAGCGCAGCCTGGCCGAGGTCAGCGACGGTCTGGCGCGCATCCCCGAGGTACTCGAGGTGACCGGCCTGTCGGGGGCCGCCGACCTGCTCGTGCAGGTCGCGGCCAGGGACGCCGACGACCTGTGGCGGATCACCGAGCAGGTGCTGGCCATCCCCGGCGTGCAGCGCATCGACACCGCGCTGGCGATGCGGCGGTTCGTCGACCACCGCCTCGGCCCCCTGCTGGAGCGCGCGGCCGGCGATTCCTGACGCCGGAGCCAGAGGTCAGCTCCAGCCGCGCTCGTCGACTCCCCCAGGCACCGGGGCGTCGGGGTCGTAGGGCGCCCGGGTGAAGACGAACGTGCCGAGGTCGAGGTGGTCGTCGGCGAGAACCAGCCGCTCGCCGGCGTAGTAGCCGTCGAGGCCCCGCCAGGTGCCGTCCTCGTCGCGGGCGAACCGGCTCGCCCGGCCGCTGCGACCGGGCAACGGCCCCAGGTGCAGCAGCCCGCCGCCGACCGCCCGCAGCACGTACGCCGCCGGACCCCAGAACCAGATGCCCAGCCGGTCCAGGGGCACCGGCGACGGCGACGGCGACCACGCCTGGACCACCCGCGGCTCGGCGGCGACGAGGTCGGCCAGCAGCCCGAAGACGAGGGGGTCGAGGCCGCTGGTGGTGTTGGCCAGGGAGACGGCGCCGGCGTGCTCCTCCCGATCGACGAACACGCCCGCGAGGAACCCCGGCATCGACCCGCCGTGCCCGACCAGCGTCCGGCCCTCGACCCGGATCACCTGGAGACCGAGCCCATAGGCCGACCAGCCCGGCGCCGAGGGGTCGACCCCCGCGGGGACGGTCATCTCCTCCAACGTCGCCGGATCGAGCACGCCGGCGGTGTCGCCGAGCAGGAACCCGGCGAACCGGCCGAGGTCGGCCAGCGTCGCCCACAGCTGACCGGCCGCGGCCATGGCCCCCGCGTGGTGCTCCGGTTCAGGCAGGACGACGTCGGCCCACGGGTGCACCGCGTGACCCTGCGCCGCCGGCGCGACAGGGCGGGGCGTCGTCCGCGACATCCCGAGCGGGCCGAGGACCTCCGCGGCGACGGCGTCCTCCCAGCTCGTCCCCCGCAGGCGGGCCACCAGCTCCCCGAGCAGCCCGAAGCCGAGGTTGGAGTAGTGGAAGCGACGGGACTCCCCGAGGACGACGTCGTCGGCGCTGAGCCCCAGGTCGTCGAGGGAGCCCCCCGGCGTGCGCTCCCACCAGCCGCCGGGACTCTCCGCCGACGCGCCGGCGAGGTGGGAGAGCAGCTGGCCCACCGAGCGGGTGCCGAACGGGGTGCCGGGCAGGTGGCGCTCGAGCGGGTCGTCGAGGGAGATCCGGCCCTCGTCGCGCAGGCGCATCACCAGGACGGCCGTCACGGTCTTGCTGATCGACCCGAGGCGGTACTGGACGTCGGTGTGCGGCTCGGCCACGTCGCCCCGGCCCGTCGACCACACCAGCCCGCCCTCCCGCACGACGCCGGCCACCAGGCTCGGCGCCCGCCCGTCCCGCTGCGCGCGCGCCGTCCGGGCCAGGAGCGTGCGGGCGGTAGTCGGCAGGACGGGTTCGGGCATGACGGCGACCGTAGCGAGGGTGACAGGCTCGGGCCGTGCGAGGACTGGCGCGGAGGGAGTTCTGCCTGGTCCTGCTGCGCCGGATGGCCGACGTCCGCCCCGACCTGGTGGCCGAGGCGCTGCCGCGCCTGGGCGCATCGCGCGCCGAGGCGCATGCGGCGCACACCCGCTGGCAGGCGCTGCAGCACTCACCCAGGGCGCCACGCGGGCTGGGCCTCCGGACGGCGGTCCTGGGCCCGCCCGAGGAGGTCGAGGACCGGCGGTTCGGCGACCTGGACGTCCAGGTGCGCCGCTGGCCCCTCCCCCTGTGGCCGCACCTGTGGTGGGAGGTGCTCACCGGTCCGAGCGGATCGGTGCTGAACGAGCACCTGGTCCGCGCCCCGGGCTCACCGGTGCCGCCGGCGTCCGTGGGCGGCCTGCTCGTCTGGGAGCACGTGCTCGACGACGTGATCGGGATCCCGGGCGCGCGGAGCGTCGACCCGGGCGTGGTCACGCGCTGGGAGGTCCACCTCAGGGGCGGCGAGCGCGCCGCCTTCGTATGGGGCCTCCTGCAGCAGGTCAGGCGACCGCCGGGACCGGAGGGTTCGGGACGACGGAGCTGAGCAGGGCCGCGGCGGCCAGCGCGACGGCGAGCCGGGGGTGGCCGGTGGCCACGAGCGCGAAGGCGGCCGACCCGAAGACGGCGACCTTCACCAGGACGGTCAGCGCCAGCACCTGCACGGGCGCCTGCGGTGCGGCGAACATGCCCCACGCCACCGCCGCCACCAGGGGTGCGCCGGCGGCCAGGACGACCCGGAGCGCGGTCACTCCGTCGGCCGACCAGCCCCACACCCCCAGCGCGACCAGTGCCGCCACCTCCGAGAGGAAGGCCACGGTCAGCCACGTCCCGTTCCAGATGCCGCCCATGCCGTCCTCCTGTGATCACCGCTCCGAATAGAGAGCAGTGTTCACAGAACGGCCGACGGTGTCAACCCCTCCCGAGCGCGGATGCGCCAGGAGCGGAGAGTCAGCCGGCGACGCGACGGGCGCCGCTGAAGCCGCTCATGATCGGCGCCACCTTCACCACGTCGCCCGAGGTCGGCGCGTGCACCATCTGGCCGTTGCCGATGTAGATGCCCACGTGGCTGACCGGGCTGTAGAAGAATACGAGGTCGCCGGGCTGGAGCTGGTCCCGGGAGACCGGCTGCCCCATCTGCGACTGCAGCCGGCTGGAGTGCGGCAGGCTCACGCCGGCGGCGGCGTAGGCGTAGGCGGTCAGGCCCGAGCAGTCGAAGGAGCCGGGGCCGTCGGCGGCCCAGACGTACGGCTTGCCGCGCTGGGCGAGGGCGGTGTCGACGGCGATCTGCGCCGCCTCGCTGTTGGCGACCACCGGGCCCGTCGCGGCCGCGACCTCGCGGTCGGTCGACCGGCTGGCCCGCTCCCCGTGTGCGGCGGTGGCGGCGCGCTGCTCCTGGGCGCTGAGCCGGTCGAACGCGGCCCGGAACTCGTCGACCTGCTTCTGCAGGTCGGCCTGCTGCGCGGCGACGGCGTCGAACTGGGCCTGCGCGTCGGTGGCGGCCTGCTGCGCGGCCGCCTGGGCCTGCGCGGCGGCGACGTTGGCGGTGGCGGCCTGCTCCAGCAGGCCGTTCTGGTGGCCGGCGACCAGCTGGAGGGTCGCCATGCGGTCGACGAAGTCGTCGGCCGAGTCGCTGGTGAGCAGCGCCTGGAAGGAGTTGAGGCCCTCACCGGTGTACGCGCTGCGGGCGATGCCGCGCACCTGGTGCTGGGCGGTGGCCAGCGTGGCCGTGGCCTGCTCCAGCGCAGCGGCGGCGGCCTGGGCGGTGGCCTGCTGGGCGGCCAGGGCCTCGCGCGCCTCGTTGAACCGCTCGGTGACCCCCTCGAGCTCGTGCCCGCGGGCGGCCACCAGCTCGGCCGCCTCGGCGGACGTGGCCGGCGGCGCGGCCTGGGCCGGCGTGGCGGAGGCGAGGATGCCGGCCACCGCGGCGGCGGCGAGCGCCAGCCGGCGGGCGAGCCCGGGACGCCGGACCGAGGCGGGGGGAGCCGCGACGGGGGAGCTGTCGAGGGCGGTCGCCATGCGCGGCGGCACTCCGTTTCTTCCACGAGCCGCCTACCGGGTTAGCTGACGGGTTCGGGCGGGAGATCGCCCGGCGCTCGCGGGAGCGCTGCACCCCAGTGCTGCGGTGGGTCCCCGGTCCGGTCCGCTGGACCGGCTCGACGGCGTCCGGCGGGTCATCACCCAGGCGGTGACTGACTGCCCCGACGGACATACAGACCGTAATGGGCGTTATCGGGGCGTGACAATGACAAAGATGTCATTCGTTCAGTTTGCCAACGAACGGAACGGGGGGTTGACGGCCGACCGCGGTCACGGTCTTGTGACGGCGGCCGTCACGCTGCGCAGTGGATCGGCTCCCCGCGCCCGGGGGCACGCCTCCGGATACCGTCCGCAGGTGACGCGCGGCAGGTACGACGTGGTGGTGGTCGGCGGCGGCCACAACGGTCTGGTGGCCGCGGCCTACCTCGCCCGGGCGGGCCGGTCGGTCCTGGTCCTGGAGCGGCTCGGCCAGGTCGGCGGGGCGGCGGTCAGCCGGCAGGTCTTCGAGGGCGTCGACGTCCGGCTGTCCGCGTACTCCTACCTGGTCAGCCTGCTGCCCGACCGGATCGTGGACGACCTGGGTCTGGACGTGCGCCTCGCCGACCGATCCGTCGCCTCCTACACGGCCGCGACGCAGGCCGGCCGGTCGACGGGGCTGCTGGTGGAGCGGGACGAGGGCCCCGCGACGGCGACGTCCTTCCGGCAGCTCACTGGCTCCGACGACGAGTTCGCGGGCTGGCAGGGCTTCTACGGGCGGCTCGCCACGCTGGCCGCCGACCTGGCTCCCACGCTCACCGAACCGCTGCTCTCCCCCGGCGACCTCGCCGCCCGCCTCCGGGACGCCGAGCTCTGGCACGACCTGCGCGAGCGTCCGCTGGCCGACGTGGTGGCCGACCACCTCTCCGACGACGTCGTCCGCGGGGTCGCGCTCACCGACGGGCTGATCGGCACGTTCGCCGACGTGCACGCCGAGGACGGGCCGGCCGGCCGCTGCTTCCTGTACCACCTGATCGGCAACGGCACGGGCCGCTGGCGGGTACCGGTCGGCGGCATGGGCGCGGTCAGCGGGGCGATCGCCGCCGCGGCCCGCCGGAGAGGCGCCGAGCTCGTGACCCGGGCGACCGTCACCGCCCTCGATCCCCGACCCGACGGCGTCTCGGTGCAGTGGACCGACGAGGACGGCACGGTCGCCGCCACCGACGCGGAACACGTCGTCGTCGGCGCGGCGCCGACCGTCCTGGCCGAGCTGACCGGCGCCGACCCCGGCCCCCGCCCGTCCGGGTCCCAGCTGAAGGTGAACATGGTGCTCGCCCGGTTGCCCCGGCTGCGCTCCGGTGCCGACCCGGCGACGGCGTTCGCCGGCACCTTCCACGTCGACGAGTCCGCCGCGCAGCTGGACGCCGCCTACGCCCAGGCGTCGGCCGGGCACCTGCCCGACGTCATCCCGTTCGAGCTCTACTGCCACTCGCTGACCGACCCCTCGGTGCTGGGCCCGGTCGAGCGGGCCACCGGGCACCACACCCTCACGCTGTTCGGCCTGCACATCCCGGCGGAGCTGTTCCGCGACGACCCGGTCGGCGTCCGCCGGGAGGCGGTCCGCCGGGTGGTCGCCCAGCTCGACGCCCACCTGGAGGAGCCGTTGCTGGACTGCCTGGCGCGCGACGGCGCGGGCGAGCCGTGCCTGCAGGCCGCCTCGCCGCTCGACGTCGAGGAGGCGCTGGCCATGCCGGGCGGGCACATCTTCCACGGCGACCTGTCCTGGCCGGTGGCCCAGACGCCCGACCAGGCCGGTACCTGGGGCGTCGAGACCGCACATCCGCGGATCGTCGCCGGATCCTCCGGCGGCACGGTCCGGGGTGGCGCGGTCAGCGGCCTGGGCGGCTACGCCGCCGCCCGTCACCTGCTGGATCCCCGTTGAGCGGACAGCGCCGCGCGGGATGAGGTGCTCGGCGGCAGCGGAGCTCCTCCGGGGCGTCCGCGCCCGGCTGGAGGGTCGCGACCTCGCGCTGATCGCGGCCGGGCTGACGTTCTACGCCGGCATCGCCGTCGTCCCGCTGCTCGTCCTGGCCTTCGCCCTGACCGCACGGCTGACGTCGGGACCGCGGGTCCAGGAGCTGGGCGGCCGGCTGGCCGAGCTGCTGCCGGCGCAACTGGGCGCGCCGGACGCCGTCGGCCGGCTCGTGGAGGCCGGCGTCGGGCTGTCACCGCTGGGCGGCCTGCTCGCGCTGCTGCCGATGTCGCTCTACGGCGAAGGGCTGCGGCGGGCGCTGCGCCGGTTCAGCGGGCGCCGCGAGGGGCTCACGGGCTGGCGCGGGCGGCTGGCCGCCCTGCCCCTGCTGCTCCTGGCCCCGCTGGTGCTCTACCCGCTGCTGCTCACCGTGCCGGTGATGGCCGACCTCGCCGAGACCGGCGGGGCAGCGGCGACCGCCGGCCGGATCGCCGTCGGCTTCTACGGGGTGCTGGCCGCGCTGACCATCCCCCTTGCCTGGGGGTTCCGGGTGGTGGGCGGCGCCCGCGTGCGCCGGCGCGCGCTGGCCGCGGGCGCCCTGCTCACCGCTGCCTGCATCTCCGGCTTCCTGCAGGGGTTCGTGCTGTTCCTGGCTCTGCCCCTCGACCTCGGCGCCCCGTTCGGTGGGCTCACGGTCGTGGGCGGGGTCGTCGCCGTCGGCCTCTGGCTGTTCGTCCTGCACCTGGTCGTGCTCGGCGGCTGGCTGGTCACCCAGTCGTTCGACGACCTGCTCGCCCGCCGGGCGGCCGGCCGGTAGCGCCGCTATCCCCCGTCGTCGGGAGGCTCGACCGGGGGCGGCTCGACCTCCGGCGTCGGAGTGGGCGTCTCCGGTGCCGGCGTCTCGGGCGCAACCGTCTCCGGGGCCGGCTCCACGTAGTCCGAGCCGTTGCTCACCAGGATCGTGATCAGCTGCCCGGGCACGGCGCGGGCGCCGCGGGGCGGGCTGGTGCCGACCAGCGCGCCCTCCACCTTGTCGCTGTCCACCTCGGAGGTGCTGACCTCGTAGCCGGCGGACGTGAGGACGCTGCGGCACTGCGCCACGCCGGAGCAGCCGGGCACCGGCTTGGTGTTGCCGTTCACGACCTTGGGGTCGGCCGGCGGGAAGTTGCTGCTCCCGCGGGCCGTGAGGATCGGCGCCATCGCGTCGTGCCAGATCGCGGCACCCTTCCCGCCGCCGAAGCCGCCCACGTTCTGGTTCCGCTTGGGGTTGAAGACCATGGCGCTCGCAGCGATCTCCGGGGTGTAGCCGACGAAGGTCACCGACACGTTGCCCTGCGCCGTACCGGTCTTTCCGGCGATCTGGTGCCCACGCACGTAGGCGGCCGGCGCCGTCTGCCCCGGGTTGCCGGGCTCGACGTCCTTGCGCAGCATCTGGTTGAGGGTGTTCGCGACGCCGGGCGGGATGGCCTCGGGCGTGCAGTTGTCGACCGGGAGCAGGGGCTTCCCCTCCTCGTCCGTGGCCGGCTTCCCGAACCGGTCGAGCACCTCGGTCACGGGCAGGACGTCGCACTGCGTGCCGCCGGCCGCGAGCGTGGAGTAGGCGCTCGCCAGGCCGAGTGGGCTGGTCGCGTCCGGGCCCAGGGTGAACGAACCACGGTTCTGCTCGATGATCTCCCCGGGCATCGCCTCGGCTTCGGCGTCGAACTGCCACAGCCCCATGGCCTTGGCCATCTCCACCGGCTCCTCGACGCTGCCGAGGGCGTCCTCGAGCGCGACGAAGTACGTGTTGGAGGACTGGTACAGCGCGGTGGTCAGGTCGAGCGTCGACCGGTACCGGCCCGCGTTCTCCACCTCGTACGGCTTTCCCGCCTCGCGGTAGACGCGGGAGCGGTAGGGGCTGGGCGCGTCGAGGGTGTACTGGGTGGAGAAGCCCCGCGCCAGGGCGGCCGCGGCCACGAACACCTTGTACGTGGACCCCGCGCCGCGGCTCGGCGCGACGTTGAGGTTGAACGACTCCTGTCTCTTGTCGCTGAGGTCGTAGCCGAAGATGCGGTTCACGCTCAGGGCGAGCAGGTGCCCGGTCCCGGGTTCGACGGCGGAGAAGGTCGCCGCCCGGTCGTCCTCGAGCGGCAGGGTGTTCAGCACGGCGGCGTCGCCGGAGCGCTGCAGGTCGGGGTCCAGCGTCGTCCTGATGACGTAGCCCCCGCGGTCCAGCTGGTCCTGGGTCATCCCGAGCTGTTGGATCAGGTATCGCTGCACGAAGTCGCAGACGTAGGGGCCGACGCTGGCCTGGACGCAGCCCCGGCGGGGGTCCGGTGCGGGCGCCAGGCCCAGCGGTGCTGCCGCTGCGGCGGCCTGCTCCTCCGGCGTGATGTAGCCCTGCGCGGCCATGCGGGTGAGCACCTGGTTGCGGCGGATCGTCGCGCCCTCGGGGTTCTCGAACGGGTTGTCGTCCCGCGGGCTCCGCGCGAGGCCGGCGAGCAGCGCGGCCTGGGGCAGGGTGAGGGCGGAGGCGTCCACACCGAAGAAGGCCCGGGCGGCGGGCTGGATGCCGTAGGCGTTGCGCCCGAAGTAGACGATGTTGAGGTACCGGGTGAGCAGCTCGTCCTTGCTGTAGGTGTCCTCCATCGCCAGGGCGAGACGGGCCTCCCGGATCTTGCGGGCCAGCGTCTCCTCGGTGGCGGCGTCGCGTTCCTCGGGGGTGTCCGCCGCCTGCAGCAGGGTCTGCTTGACCAGCTGCTGGGTGAGCGTCGAGCCGCCCTCCATCACCTGGCCCGAGGCCAGGTTGGTGACGAGGGCGCGCACCGTGCCCTGCACGTCGAGCCCGGCGTGCTCGTAGAAGCGCGCGTCCTCGATCGCGACCATGGCGTGCTTCATCACGTCGGCGATCTGGTCGCCGGTCACCGGGGCCCGGTTCTCCTGGTAGAAGGAGGTGATCAGCTCACCGTTGCCGGCCAGCATGATGGTGTTGCCCGCGGGTGGCTCGTCGCTCAGCTCGGCCGGCGGTTCGCCGAGCAGGCCGCTCGACTGCGAGGCCAGCAGGACCGGACCGCCCACCCAGGGCAGCAGGAGACCGGCGAGGAGGGCACCGGCGAGCACGATGCTGAGGGCCAGCGTGCACAGCGTGCGGATCGTGCGGATGCGTGTACTCATGGCCCTCCTCCCCGAAAGCGCGCATCACCGAAACAGAGAACGCACCGCCTCACAACCGACCGCGCCGGGCCGTCCCCGGGGTGCAACCCCCGCCCGGACCTCCGGTCACACGTGCCCCACGCCCTCCAGCGGCTCCCCGGTCAGGGCGGCGGGGAGGTCGTCGTGGTGCAGGACCACGAGGGTGCTCACCGCCCGGGTGAGGACGACGTAGAGCCGGTGCAGCCCCCGCGGCTCGGCCGCCGCGATCGCCGCCGGATCGACGACCACGACCGCGTCGAACTCCAGCCCCTTGGCCAGCGACGCCGGGACGACGGCCACCGCGGCGGCCTCCTCGCCGTCGTCGGCCAGCGCGGCGGCCGGGACCCCGGCGTCGGCCAGCACGCCGACCACCTCCGGCACCGCGGAGTCGGCGCACAGCACGCCGATGGAGCCCGGCACCGCGAGCAACTCCCCCACCACCTTCGCGAGCGGCCCGCCCAGGGCGCGGACCGACCGGACGGTCAGCGCACCGGGGTCCGACCGCACCGCGGTCGCCGGGGGCAGCCCGGGCGCGATCACCGGCAGCAGCCGGTTGGCGAAATCGAGCACCTCGCCGGGCACCCGGTAGCCCCGGGTCAGCGGCCGGACGACCGTGCCCGGGCGGCCCAGGCCGGCCAGCGTCGCCTGCCAGTCCGACGGCGACCACGGGCTAGTGGCCTGCGCGAGGTCGCCGAGCACGGTGAGCGAGCCGGCCGCCAGCCTGCGGGCGACCGCGCGGCACTGCATCGGCGAGAGGTCCTGGGCCTCGTCCACCACGACGTGCCCGTAGCCGGGGGTGCGCTCGAGCAGGCCGGCGAGCTCGTCGACCAGCACGGCGTCGGCGTCGGTCCACGGGGCGGTGCGGACCGACCGCGGGGGCACCGGCCAGCGCAGCAGCGCCTGATCGGCCTCGTCCAGGATGCCGCGCGCGGCCCGTGCCAGCCGGTCGCCGTCCCCCCAGAGCGCGCAGAGCAGCCCGGCGGCGTCGCGGGCGGGCCACACCTCGTCGCAGAAGGAGCGGACCTCCTCTGAGCGGGCGGCGCGCCGCGTCTCGGCGTCCGTGGGGCTGCCCCCGGCCTCCTCCTTCTGCCGCCGTGCGTCCGCGGCCAGCAGCATCGCCAGCCCCTCCCGTCCGGCCGCGTAGTGCAGCAGCTGCTGGTCGTCGTCGGCGCGGGAGCGGCGGCGCAGGTCGTCGACGTACCGCTTGAGCCGCTCCACCGGCACCCGGTAGCGGCGGCCGGCCAGCGGCACCTGCACGGAGTCGACCGGCTTCGCGATCTCGCCCCACAGCGCCCGGCGCAGCACCTCGGCCATGCGCGCGTCCCCCTTGAGGACGGCGACCTCGGCCGGGTCCACCGCGCGCACCGGGACACGTGCGGTGAGCTCCGCGACCGTGGTCTGGTCGACGTCGGCCTCGCCGAGCGTGGGCAGCACCTGCTCGATGTAGCGGAGGAAGGCCCGGTTGGGCCCCACGACCAGGACGCCGGAACGGGCCAGCTGGCCGCCGTGCGTGTACAGCAGATAGGCCGCCCGGTGCAGCCCGACCGCCGTCTTGCCGGTGCCGGGCGCGCCCTGGACGCAGATCGACTCGGTGAGGGGCGCCCGCACGATGTCGTCCTGCTCGGGCTGGATGGTGGCGACGATGTCGCGCATGGGACCGCTCCGCGGGCGCTCGATCTCCCCGCGCAGGAACTCGCTCTTCTGCTCGTCGCCCGCGCCGAGCAGCTCGTCCTCGTACCCGGTGAGCTCGCCGCCGGAGAACCCGAAGCGGCGTCGGCGCAGGAGTCCCTGGGGATCGGCGGCGCTGGCCCGGTAGAACGGGCGGCTCATCGGCGCCCGCCAGTCGATGACCACGGGGTCGCCCGACTCGTCGCGCACGTGCCGGCGTCCGATGTGGAAGCTCTCCGTCGCGCTGTCCGTGCGCCCGAAGAAGGGCGGCACGCCGGGATCGGCGGCCAGCGAGCGGAGCCGCGCGGCGCGGGCGGCACCGAGGCGCTCGGAGGCCCAGGCGTCGACTCCGGCGTCGGCGACGGCGGAGGCCGCGGTGCGCATCTCGGTCAGGCAGTCGGCCGCCCGCGCGAGGTGGGCCCGTTCGGCGGCGAGGACGGGATCGGTGGTCTCCGGGGCCGCGGGAGAAGACACGGTCGCAGGACGTTACGCCGCCTGCGGCGAACCATCACCGAGCTTTCTGTACCGAAAGCTGCGGTACCGCGCCCGGCCTTCGGTACAGAAAGCTGGTCAGGGGCGGTCGCCGGGCTCGACGATGTGGACGTCCACCGCACGGAACTGCCCCGGCGTCTCGAGCAGGACCGCCTTCATCGGCTCCCCCACGTCGAGGTGCGGCTCGCGGCGACGCCCGGCGAGCGGGAGCAGGCGCGCGTCGGCGAGGACGTCGTCCACCAGCCCCCGGTCACCGCCGGTGAACAGCGCGGCCACCGAGCCGGCGTGCGGCAGCAGCACCCGGACGGCCGTCTCGACGGCATGGGCGACGACGGCGTCGGTCTGATTGCCGCGCCGGCGGGCGAAGCGCTGCTGCGACCACCCGCCGGCCGCTGTCCGCCCCTGCACCTGCCGGGCGTCGACCTTGGAGACGACCAGCTCCGACCCGTCGAACACGCCCACCGCCCAGCGGCCGCGGCGCACGAGCAGGACGGCGGCGCGGTGCGGCTCGCGGGCGGCCGCGGTGAACGTCGTCAGCAGCGCCGGCCCCGGCGACCACTCGAACGGCGCCCGCAGGGTCACCGTGGTGGTGTCGGCGCAGGTCACGTGCAGGGCGCCGGCGTCGAGCCGCACGTCGGTGAACACGCCGTGCCGGTCGGCCACCCCGTCCAGCCAGCGGCCGAGCCGCTCGGGCGCCACGCCCAGCCGGCGCCCCCCACCGGCAGCGGGGCGCGGTCGGGTCACGCCTGGAGCATGACAGCCGCGGGGACCGGAGATCAGCGGGCGAGGGCCGGGACGGTGGCGTGCTCGGCCGGCACGTGGAGCAGCCGCTGGCACAGACCCACCACGACGGCGGCGATCCCGGCGGCGACGATCGCGACGAGGAACGACGCGTTCGCGCCGTACACGTCGACGATCTTCCCCGCCGTCGAGGCGCCGACGGCGACGCCGAGGCCCAGCGCGGTGCCGATCCAGGTGAACGCCTCGGTCACCGCGGCCCGGGGCACGAGCAGCTCGGCGAGGGTGAAGGAGCTGATCAGCGAGGGCGAGAGGGAGATCCCGGCCAGGACGACGAACGGCATCATCAGCCAGACGTCGTGCACCAGCGTCAGCGGGATGCTCAGCACGGTGAGCAGCACGAGCACGCCGACGAGCCGGTGACGCAGCGGCATGCGCCAGTGCACGGTCCCCCAGCCGATCCCGCTGGCCATGGAGCCGACCGCCAGGCCCGCGATCAGCACGCCGGACAGGGACTTGGCGCCCATCTCGTCCGCGAAGGCGACGAGGGCGATCTCGAAGGCCCCGAGGATGCAGCCGACAGCGGCCCCCACGACGAACAGGACGCGCAGGCCCGGCGTGCGCATCGCCGACGGCCCGTTGCGGTGCTCGTGCGGCGCGGGTGGCGGCTCGGTCCTCCCCTGCGCGGCGAACAGCAGGCTGCCGACGGCCGCGAGCGTGAAGGCGGTGACCACGCCGCTGGTGGCGTGGCCGGTCGTGGACAGGAAGGTGACGAGCACCGGGCCGACGATGAAGACGAACTCGTCGACCACCGACTCCATGGCCAGCGCCGTCGGCAGGCGGTGGCTGCCGCGCAGGAGATGCGTCCAGCGGACCCGGATCATCGACGACACGGGCGGGATGCACGCGCCGGCGAGCCCCGCGGAGGCGAAGACGACGACGAGCGGCCAGTTGCCCTTGACCGCGAACAGGAACGTCAGGCCGGAGGCGACGAAGACCGCGAGCACCGGCAGGAGCACGCGGCGCTGTCCGTGGCTGTCGGCCCAGCGGCCCAGCACCGGCCCGGCCAGAGCGGTGGTGACCGCCCCGGCGGCGGCGACCGCCCCGCCGAGCCCGTAGGACCCGGTCTCCGAGGCGACGAGCAGCACGCAGCCCAGCCCGACCATCGACAGCGGCAGCCGCCCGATGAACGCAGCCAGCACCATCGGCAGGGCGTGCGGCGTCCGCAGCACCTGCAGGTACGGGTTGGCCACGAGCGGGGAGCCTCCGGTCGAAACGCGTGGGGCACCGACACGCTACTCAACGTGGACCTTCGTGGCCCCCTGGAGGGACCGCGCGTCACAGGTACGACGAAGGCCCGGACCCCCGCGCGGGGGATCCGGGCCTTCGGATGTCCGGGTGTCAGGCCAGCCGGCTCTTGAGGATCTCCAGCTCGTCCCACATGGTGCTGGGCAGCTTGTCGCCGAACTTTTCGAACCACTCGGTGATCTGCGGAATCTCCTCGCGCCACTCCTCGGGCTTGACGGCGAGCGCCTTCTCGATCTGCTCGGAGGTCATGTCGAGGCCGGACATGTCCAGGGCGTCCGAGGTGGGCACGTGACCGACGGGGGTCTCGACGGCGGCAGCGGTGCCCTCGAGGCGCTCCACGACCCACTTGAGGACACGGCTGTTCTCGCCGAAGCCCGGCCACAGGAAGCCGCCGTCCTCGTCGCGGCGGAACCAGTTCACGTAGAAGATCCGCGGCAGCTTGGTGGCGTCGTGCATCTTGCCGGTCTCGACCCAGTGACCGAAGTAGTCGCCGGCGTTGTAGCCGATGAACGGCAGCATCGCGAAGGGGTCGCGGCGGACGACGCCGACGGCACCCGTGGCCGCGGCGGTGGTCTCCGAGGAGAGCGTCGCGCCCATGAACACGCCGTGGTTCCAGTCCCGGGCCTCGGTGACCAGCGGGATCGTGGTCTTCCGGCGGCCGCCGAAGAGGATCGCCGAGATCGGCACGCCCTTCGGGTCGTCGTACTCGGGCGCGAGGATCGGGCACTGGGTGATCGGGGTGCAGAAGCGGCTGTTCGGGTGGCTGGAGGGCTCCTCGCTCTCCGGCGTCCAGTCGCGGCCCTTCCAGTCGGTGAGGTGGGCCGGCGGCTCGTCGGTCATCCCCTCCCACCAGATGTCGCCGTCGTCGGTGAGCGCGACGTTGGTGAAGACCGAGTTGCCCTTGTCGATGGTGCGCATGGCGTTCGGGTTGGTGTCCCAGCCCGTGCCGGGAGCGACGCCGAACAGGCCGTACTCGGGGTTCAGGGCGTAGAGGCGGCCGTCCTCGCCGAAGCGCATCCAGGCGATGTCGTCGCCGAGGGTCTCGACCTTCCAGCCGGGGATGGTCGGCTCGAGCATGGCCAGGTTGGTCTTGCCGCAGGCGCTCGGGAAGGCGGCGGCCACGTAGTAGGTCTTCTGCTGCGGGCTGGTCAGCTTGAGGATCAGCATGTGCTCGGCGAGCCAGCCCTCGTCGCGGGCCATGACCGACGCGATGCGCAGCGAGTAGCACTTCTTGCCCAGCAGGGCGTTGCCGCCGTAGCCCGAGCCGTAGGACCAGATCATCCGCTCCTCGGGGAAGTGGACGATGTACTTGGTGTCGCTGCAGGGCCACGGGACGTCCTGCTGGCCCTCGTCGAGCGGGGCGCCGAGGGAGTGCATGGCCGGCACGAACGGCCGGTCGGAGCCCATCGCCTCGAGGATGTGCGTGCCGATCCGCGCCATCACTCGCATGGAGACGACGACGTACTCGGAGTCGGTGATCTCGACGCCGAACATGGGGCTCTCGGCCTCGACCGGGCCCATGCAGAACGGGATGACGTACATCGTCCGGCCGCGCATGCACCCCCGGTACAGCTCGGTCATGAGCGACTTCATCTCGCGCGGGTCCATCCAGTTGTTGGTGGGCCCCGCGTCGGCCTCGTCGACCGAGCAGATGAACGTGCGGTCCTCGACGCGTGCGACGTCGCTCGGGTCGGAGGCGCACCAGAAGGAGTTCGGCTTCGCCTGGAGCCGCGTGAACGTGCCGGCGTCCACCAGCTTCCCGGTGAGCCGTTCCCACTCCTCGTCACTGCCGTCGACCCACACCACCCGGTCCGGCGTCGTCAGCTCGGCCATCTCCCGCACCCAGGCCAGCAGACGGGCGTGGGTGGTGGGGGCGTTGTCGAGACCGGGGGTGGCAACTGAAGTCACGGCGTCTCCATCCTCTGGGTAGCCGGGGCTGGGTGGTGCACCGGCAGTGGTGCGTGGGACCCGGACGTGGACGACGCTGGCCACGGCCCGGGTCCGGTCAGGCTACCGGCGGGACACTCGCCTGTAACCGTGAGCCATGTTACGTCTAGGACGTCTGCTTTCTCAGCTCGGAAGACGGGGATCGATCTCGGCGTTGGCGACCGTCCGTGACCTCCTCCGCTCTCTTCGACCCCCTGACCCTGCGCGGCGTGACGCTGCCGAACCGCCTGGTCGTCGCGCCGATGTGCCAGTACTCGGTGACCGACGGCTTCGTCGGCGACTACCACCTGGTCCACCTGGGTCGGTTCGCTCTCGGCGGCTTCGGTCTGGTCGTCGTGGAGGCGACCGGGGTGACGCCCGAGGGCCGGATCAGCCACGGCGACGTCGGCCTGTGGTCCGACGAGCACGTTCCGGGCCAGGCGCGGGTGGTGGACTTCCTGCACGCCGAGGGCTCCCTGGCCGGGATCCAGCTCGCGCACGCGGGCGCCAAGGCCAGCAGCCTGCGCCCCTGGGACGGGAACGGCCCGGTGACTCGGGAGAACGCGCGGCCGGGCGAGGCGCCGTGGCCGACCGTGTCCGCCAGCGCCGTGCCGGTCGGCCCGGGCTGGCCCACGCCGCACGCCCTGACCGCGGACGAGCTGGCCGGGGTGCGCGAGGCGTTCGTCGCCGCCACCCGCCGGTCGGTGGCCGCCGGCTTCGACGTCGTCGAGGTGCACGCGGCGCACGGCTACCTGCTCAACCAGTTCCTCTCCCCGCTGACCAATCGCCGCGAGGACGCCTACGGCGGTTCCCGCGAGGCGCGGATGCGCTTCCCGCTCGAGGTCGTCGAGGCCGTGCGCGCCGCGTGGCCGGAGGACAGGCCGCTGTTCGTGCGGGTCTCGTCGGTCGACGCGTCCCGCGACGGGGTCACCGTGGAGGACACGGTCGCCTTCGCCCGCGAGCTGAAGGCACTCGGGGTCGACGTCGTCGACACCTCGGGCGGCGGGCTCGGCGGCGGCTGGGAGCACCCGATCGGCTATGGCTACCAGGTGCCCTTCGCCGCCCGGATCCGCGCGGAGGCGGACATCGCCACGATGGCGGCCGGCCTGATCGTCGACGCCCGGCAGGCCGAGGCGGTCGTCGCCGGCGGGGCGGCGGACCTGGTCGCGATCGCCCGCGAGGCCCAGGACGACCCGAACTTCGCCGTCCACGCCGCCCGGGAACTCGACGGCTCCTACGACGTCTACCCGATCCAGGCCAGGCCGCGGCTGGCCGGGCGCGACCGCCTGCTGGGCTCGCTGGGGCCGTGGACCGGTCCCGGCCCGGTGCAGGTGCGCGCGTCCGCCTGACGCCCGGCCGCTCTCGGGGTGTTCCTCACGCTCCTCGGGTCCTGCAGGACTCCGGGAGCGAGCGGAACACCCCCACAGCCGGGACGGCGGTCCTACGGTGCGACGGCATGGCCTCCCGCTCGGCTCTCCTCGCCGCCTCCGCGATCCAGCTCGCCTCCGGCCTCGTCGGCCAGGTGGTCGCCCTGCGCAGACGTCGCCACTTCGACGTCCCCTTCATGACCGGCAGTCCGCAGCACGTCGCGCGGGACTCGCTGTGGTTCGGCACCTCCTACAGCGCGCCGTCGTACATGCTCGCCTCGCAGGTCTACGCGGTCGCGCGCCTGGCTGCGGGGCCCGACGAGCGCGCCCGGAAGATGCTGCGGCTCCTCGGCACGTCTATGATCGGCGGCTACCTGTCGGAGCGCTTCAACCGGAGGCTGCTGACGCCGAAGGGCTTCGACCCCGTCGAGACGCCGATCGTGGTCTCCGGGCTGGCGGGCTCCGCCGCGATGGCCGTGCTGGGCCGACCCGGACGCTGACTCACGCAGAACGCCCGTAGGCGGGGCCGACCTCGGCGAGGAAGGCGTCCCACTCCCCAGGCTCCGGGCGGCCGCTGATCTGGGTGTCGAGCTTGTCCAGGTACCAGTGCCAGCCCAGGGCGAAGTCGGTGACGTCGGCGTCCGCCGGGAACAGTTGGACGAAGCGCAGCCAGGTCCGCCCGTCCTCCACCCACAGGTCGAGATCGACGCGCCAGACGCCCAGCTCCGACGGCTCCCACTCGACCACCAGCCGCCGGGGCGGGTCGCACTCCAGGATCGTCATGGCCTGGCCGGCGTGGTCGCCGTCCTCCTGCGTCATGACGAACGTGCCGGTGCCTCCGGTGCCGCGCGTGCCGTCGTACCGGCCGATCCAGCGGGCGAGGCGGTCGGGCTCGGTGAGCGCGGCCCAGACGTCCTCGATGGGGTCGGGCCAGGACCGCCGGAACTCGAGCCGCTGCCGGCCGTCGGCCTCGGTGGTGACGACGCCGCGCCGGGTCTCGAGGTCCTCGGTCATGTCGGGTCTCCGCTCGTCCGTGCCCGCCGACCGCGGGCGATCTCGGTGTCCAGCGCGTCGAGCCGCTGCGCCCAGAGGTCGCGGTAGGGCTCGAGCCAGTCGTCGAGCTCGCGCAGCGGGCGTGGGTCCAGGGCGTAGAGGCGGCGCTTCCCCTCTCCGCGCGCGGTGACCAGGCCGGCCTCGCGCAGCACCCGCAGGTGCCGGCTGATCGCCGGGCGGCTGACCGGGAACCGCCCGGCCAGCTCGCCGGCCGCCTGCTCTCCGCCGGCCAGCAGGGCCAGGAGCTGCCGCCGCGTCGGGTCCGCGAGAGCCGCCAGCGCGTCCATCTGATATGCGTAACACATGGGTTACGCGTTTGCCAGAGGTTCAGGACCCGGCCGGTGGGGCATGCGGGCGGGATGACCGTGACCGACCCCGACGTCCCGGACCCGCTCAACGACCCGCGCACGCTGCAGGCCGACCCCGGCGCCTACGGCCAGGGTGAGGACCTCGCGTCGGCCGAGGACGATCCGGCCGCCACCGGCGAGGACGAGCTCGCCTCCGGCCGGACGGAGGCGGACGAGTAGGAGGACCCCGACAGGACCCCGCCCTCCCCGCCCTTCGCACGCTCGGGGGCGGTGCCCTGGACGGGGCCACGGGGCAGGATGACGGCGTGATCACGACACCGCTGACCCGCTGGCTCGAGCTGTCCACCCCGATCATCGGCGCGCCCATGGCGGGCGTGGCCGGTGGGGCGCTCGCCCGCGCGGTGTCGGAGGGCGGCGGCCTCGGGATGATCGGGATCAGCGGCTCCGCGACGGCCGAGTTCCTGACCGAGCAGTGCGCGATCCCCGCCGAGGCGGACGTGCTGTTCGGGGTCGGCCTGATGATCTGGGTGCTCGAGACCCGCCCCGACCTGTTCGAGGCCACCCTGGCGGCCAGGCCCGGCCTGGTGTCGGTCTCGTTCGGCGACCCGGCGCCCTACGTCGGGCCGCTGCACGACGCGGGGGTCGCGGTGGCCGCGCAGGTGAACACCGTCGCCGACGCCGCCCGGGTCGTGGACGCGGGGGTCGACGTGATCGTCGCCCAGGGCACCGAGGCGGGCGGTCACACCGG
The DNA here is from genome assembly GCA_035296685.1 of Blastococcus sp. Classification (GTDB taxonomy): domain Bacteria; phylum Actinomycetota; class Actinomycetes; order Mycobacteriales; family Geodermatophilaceae; genus Blastococcus_B. The sequence continues at coordinate 4,984 of DATHAK010000220.1, read as the reverse complement.
GCAGCGGGCGACGCTGCCGCTCCTGCAGGAGGTCCTGCCCCTCACCGACCGGCCGGTGCTGGCCGCCGGCGGGATCGCCACCGGCCGCGCGATGGCCGCGGCGCTGGTCGCCGGCGCCGCCGGCGTGTGGGTCGGCACCGCCTTCCTGTCCTGCACCGAGGGGCTGAACAAGCCCGCCGCGCGGGAGCGCGTCCGGGCGGCCTCGGGCGACGAGACGGTGCTGACCCGCGCGTTCGACGTCGGCGAGGGCATCGCGTGGCCCGAGCGCTGGCCCGGACGGGCGCTGGTCAACGACTTCAGCCGGGCCTGGCACGGCCGCGAGACCGAACTGGTGGACGACGCCGAGGCCCGCGGGCTGGTCGCCGAAGGCCGGCGGACCGGTGATCCGCGTTTCGGCCCGGTCTACGCCGGCGAGGCCGTCGGGCTGGTGACGAGGGAGCGCTCGGCCGCGGACGTCGTCCGCGAGCTGGACGCCGACGCCGAGCAGGCGCTGCGGGCGGCGGCCGAACTGCTGGGCTGAATCAGACGGCGCAGCTGCCGTCGTCGCACCCGTCGGCGGCCGGGACGGTGACCAGCGGGTGCGCGTCGGCCCAGGCGCGCTCGAGGATCTGCAGGAGCAGCTCGGCCGGCTGGGCACCCGCCGCGCCGTACTTCCGGTCGACGACGAAGAAGGGGACGCCGGTCGCGCCGAGGGCCTGCGCCGTGGCGCCGTCCTGGCGGACGGCGGCGAGGTAGCGCCGGTCGGCCAGCGCCTCGCGGGCCTCGGTCTCGTCGAGCCCGACCTCGGCGCCCAGCGCCACGAGGGAGTCGACGTCGAAGACCGAGCGCCCCTCCTCGAAGTGGGCGTGCAGCAGCCGCTCCTTGAGCTCGCCGCCCTGCCCGCGCTCGGCGGCCAGGTGCAGCAGCTCGTGGGCGCGCAGGGTGTTGCCGCTGACGCCGTCGGCCAGGTGGTACTCGAGTCCCTCGGCCGCCGCGAGCTCCTCGACGCGGGCCATGTTGGCCCTCATCGCCTCGACGCTGGTGCCGTACTTGGCGGCCAGCGCGGGCAGCGTCGGGTGCGTCTCGCCCTCCGGGATCGACGGGTCGAGCTGGAACGACCGCCAGACGACCTCGACCTGGTCGCGGTGCGGGAACTGCTCGAGGGCCGCCTCCAGGCGGCGCTTGCCGATGTAGCACCACGGACACACGACGTCGGACCAGACCTCTACCTGCATGCCTGCCCCAACTTCGTTGTCCTCTCAAGCATTCCCTGCCTCCTCGTGGGGCAGGGGGTGCGCCTGCGCCCGCGCCCGTCCGTCGCCGGCCGTCGGGTCGAGGAAGACGTAGCGGACGCCCTCGTGGCGTGCCACCAGGCGGCGCTCGGCCTCGTCGGCCACCCGCTCGATGTCGGCGGCGGACACCTCGTCGTCGAAGTCGACCTTCGCGGCCACGAGCAGCTGGGCCGGCCCGATCACCGAGGTGAGCAGGAAGGGCACGTCCACGACGTGGTCCAGGGCGGCGATCTCGGTCTTCAGCTCCGCCTGGAGGCGGGGCGACGCCGACTGCCCGATGAGCAGCGACACGTTCGCCCGGGCCAGGACGTAGGCGACGACGACCAGCAGGACGCCGATGACGACGGCCGCAAGGCCGTCCCACACCGGGTCGCCCGTCACCTGCTCCAGGAACAGGCCGACCGCGGCGAGGACCAGGCCGATCAGTGCGGCGGTGTCCTCGAACGTGACGGCCTTGACCGTGGTGTCGGTCGTCCCGGAGAGGTACTCCTTGGGCGTGACGTCCCACTTGCGGGCGGCGCCTCGAACCTGGCGCACCGCCTTCAGCCAGGACACGCCCTCGAGCACGAAGGAGACGGCCAGCACGATGTAGGAGACGAGTGGGTCGCCCTGCTCCTCGCCCTCGACGATGGTCGTGACGCCCTGCCAGATCGAGAAGCCGGCGCCGAGGCCGAACGTGGCGAGCGAGGCGAGGAACGCCCAGAAGTAGGTCTCCCGGCCGTAGCCGAACGGGTGCTTGGCGTCCGGCGGGCGGTTGCCCCGCTTGAGGGCGACGAACAGGAAGACCTCGGTGACGGTGTCGGCGACCGAGTGGGCCGCCTCCGACAGCATCGCCGACGAGTGGCTGATCAGGCCGCCGATGAGCTTGGCGACGGCGATCGCGAGGTTGGCCAGCCCGGCGACGATCACCGTGCCGGTCGACTCGCCCCCGGCCTCCTCGCTGTCGCCGCGCCGGGCGGCGTCGGCCTGCCGGGCCTCACGGGCGAGGGCGTGCTCCGTGGTCGGCGCCGGCTGTGTCATGGCGGCACCCGTGCCCCCTGGGTGCGCGCCTCAACCCCCGGTGCGGCCCGGAGGGTCGCAGTGTTGCTATCTCACGCCGACGAGGTCGACGACGAAGACCAGCGTCTCGCCGGGCTGGATGACGCCGCCGGCACCGCGCTCGCCGTAGGCCTTGTGCGACGGGATGGTGAGCCGGCGGCGGCCACCGACCTTCATCCCGGCGATGCCCTCGTCCCAGCCCTGGATCACCATGCCGACGCCGAGCCGGAACTCCAGCGGATCCCCGCGGTCCCACGAGGCGTCGAACTGCTCCCCACCGGAGTGGGTGACACCGACGTAGTGCGCGCTGACCAGTGAACCCGGGGTCGCCTCGGGACCGTCGCCGACGACGAGGTCCTCGATCACCAGGTCGTCCGGCGCAGGCCCAGTCGGGGGCTCGACGTCCGGTCGGCTCAGCTCGGCCACGGTTCTCCCTCCTGCACCGGGGCGTTCCCGGCGCCTGCATCAGGACGACGCCGCTCCATCCAAGCAGCGCCCGCGCGAGGGCGCCGGGTCGCACCGGTCGCCGCGACCCCGGGCCGGTGGCTACGGTCGCGCCATGCTCGACCACCTGTCCCTGCAGGTCACGGACGTCGACGCCGCCGTGAGCTTCTACACGCGGGTGTTCGCCGCCTGCGGAGTGCGCGAGGCCATGCGCTTCGACCGTCCGGAGGGCAGCGTCGTCGGGCTCTCCGGCCCCGACGGCTTCCCGAAGCTGTGGTTCGGGCCGATGGAGGGCGCGGGAGACCGTCCGGTGCATCTGGCGCTCACCGCGCCGTCCCGAGAGGCCGTGGACGCGGTCTTCGCCGCGGCCCGGGAGTCGGGAACCGAGATCCTGCACGAGCCGCGGATCTGGCCCGAGTACCACCCGGGCTACTACGGCGTCTTCTTCCGTGACCCCGACGGCAACAACGTCGAGGCCGTGCACCACACCTGGGCGCCGTCCTGACCCCCGGGTCGGCGCCGTGGTGGACCAGCGCCGTGGTCTACCAGATCTATCCGCGCTCGTTCATGGACTCCGACGGCGACGGCGTCGGCGACCTGGGCGGCGTGCTGCAGCGCCTCGACCACCTGGCCGACTTGGGCGTCGACGTCCTCTGGCTGTCGCCGGTCTACCCGTCGCCGCAGGCCGACAACGGCTACGACATCAGCGACTACCAGGGTGTCGACCCGCTGTTCGGCTCGATCGAGCAGCTCGACGAGCTGATCGCGGCGCTGCACGCGCGCGGGATGAAGCTGGTGATGGACCTGGTGGTCAACCACACCAGCGACGAGCACCCGTGGTTCCTGGAGAGCAAGGCGTCGCGCACGAGTCCCAAGCGGGACTGGTACTGGTGGCGCCCGCCGCGCTACGGGATGGACGCCGGGGCACCGGGTGCCGAGCCGACCAACTGGCACTCCTTCTTCTCCGGCTCAACGTGGGAGCTCGACGAAGCGAGCGGGGAGTACTACCTGCACCTGTTCGACCGCAAGCAGCCGGACCTGAACTGGGAGAACCCGCAGGTCCGGCAGGCCGTCTACGCGATGATGCGGTGGTGGCTCGACCGCGGGGTCGACGGCTTCCGCATGGACGTCATCAACATGATCTCCAAGGCGGTCGGGGACGACGGCTCGCTGCCCGACGGACCGCCGCTGCCGAACCTGCCCTTCGGCGACGCGACGCCGCACGTGTTCTGCGGCCCGCGGATCCACGAGTTCCTGCAGGAGATGCACGGCGAGGTGTTCGCCGGCCATCCGGAGGACCTGCTCCTGGTCGGCGAGATGCCGGGGGTGACGGTCGACCAGGCGCGGCTGTTCACGGACCCGGCGCGTGCCGAGGTCGACATGGTGTTCCAGTTCGAGCACGTGGGGCTCGACCACGCGACGTCGAAGTGGGACGTGCGTCCGCTCCGGATGCGCGACCTCAAGGCGTCGTTCGGGCGCTGGCAGGCCGGGCTGGCCGACGTCGGCTGGAACTCCCTCTACTGGGACAACCACGACCAGCCGCGCGCGGTCTCCCGCTTCGGCGACGACTCACCCCGCTACCGGCGCGACTCGGCGACCTGCCTGGCCACGCTGCTGCACCTGCACCGGGGGACGCCGTACGTCTACCAGGGCCAGGAGCTCGGCATGGCCAACTACCCGTTCGCCGGCGTCGACGACTTCCGCGACATCGAGTCGGTCAACCACTTCGGGACGGCGATGGTCGCCGGCGAGGACCCCGCACGGGTGCTGGCGGCGATGCGGCGGATGAGCCGGGACAACGCCCGTACCCCCGTGCAGTGGGACGCCTCCCCGAACGCCGGGTTCACCACAGGGACGCCGTGGCTGCCGGTCAACCCGGACCACGTCGAGTGGAACGCCGAGGCGCAGCGCGGCGACCCCGACTCGGTGCTCGCCCACTACCGGCGCCTGATCGCGCTGCGGCACGACGACCCCGTGGTCGCCCTCGGCGACTTCGCGATGCTCCTCCCCGAGCACGACGACGTCTACGCGTTCACCCGCACGCTGGACGACCGGGTGCTCGTCGTCGTCTGCAACCTCAGCCGGACCCCGTACCGGCTGGTCGAGCTGCTGCGTCCCTGGGAGTCCCGCGTCCTCAGCCTCGGCTGACCGGCCGGGGACATGTCGTCGCCGCCCGCTCGGGGGCCGCCTAGGGTCTCCTCCTCGTGGGCCGGATCGTCGACGCAGTGCTC
>DATHAK010000219.1:0-2116 GCA_035296685.1 Blastococcus sp. | reverse complement strand
AGCGTGCGGGTGTTGGTCAGCACGATCATCCCGCCGACCAGGGAACCGAGCAGCCGGGGCGGCACGTGCCGTACGAGCCACGCGGCGAGGGGCGCCGCCACCAGGCCGCCGGCGAGCAGGCCGACCGCCCACAGCGGGTCGATGCCCTGGGAGCCGAGCGCGACGAGGAAGCCGAGGCTGGCCGCGACGGCAACCAGGAACTCGCTCGTGTCGATCGAGCCGATCACCTTGCGCGGCTCCATCCGGCCGCTCGCCAGGATCGCCGGGGTGCCGACCGGACCCCAGCCGCCCCCGCCCGTCGCGTCGACGAAGCCGGCCAGCAGTCCGAGCGGGCCGAGGAAGCGCTTGCGCATCGGCTTGCCCAGGTTCCGTCGGTCGATGCCGCGCAGCGTGAAGCGCACGAGGATGTAGGTGCCCAGGGTCACCAGGATGACCGACATCACGGGGGCGGCGACCGCTGTCGACAGGCCGGCCAGCACGTTGGCGCCGACGAAGGCCCCGACGGCGCCGGGCACGCCGATCCGGGCGACGACCTTCCAGTCGACGTTGCCGAACCTCCAGTGCGCGAGGCCGGACATCAGGCTGGTGCCGATTTCGGCGAAGTGGACCGTGGCCGAGGCGGCGGCCGGGTTCGTGCCGACGGCGAGCAGCAGCGTTGTCGACGTCACGCCGTAGGCCATGCCGAGGCTGCCGTCGACGAGCTGGGCGCCCAGCCCGACGAGGGCGAGCAATACGAGGGTCTTCACGGGAAGTGGAACTCCGGGTCCGAAGTGCCGCGCGCACGGAGGCGCAGCAGCGGCAGAACGAGGGGCGCGCGGTCAGGCGCGGGGAGTCAGCAGCCCGGACAGGTGGCGGTGCAGACGCGCAGCAGGTCGACGTGGATGCGTCCCACCAGGAGCACCGTCGTCGCCGCCACGGACCCAATCTCCATCAAACCGATCGACAAGTGCAACGTGACGTCCCACGCAGCGGGAACGATCACGCTCTCAGGACGTCGTTGCGGATGGTCAGCCAGGACACCGCGCCGCCCAGCGCGAACAGCACCGCGCACACCATCATGGCCATCCGGTAGCCGGCGGTGAACGCGAGCGGCTCGGTGTAGTCGTCGCCGGAGAGCCCGACCGCCACCGGCAGCGCGGCCACGGCCAGCAGCTGCGCGGCACGGGCCACCGCGTTGTTGACCCCGCTGGCGATGCCGACCAGGGCGTCCGGCGCTGCGCCGAGCACCGTCGCCGTAAGCGGGGCGACCGTCACGGCGAGGCCGAGGCCCTGCAGCACGGTGCCCGGGAGGATCTCGACGACGTAGGGGCTGCTGCCGTCGACGAAGGCCAGCAGCAGCGTCCCGGCCGCGATCAACAGCGGCCCGACGGTCATCGGCAGTCGCGGACCGATGCGGCTGGCGAGCGCGCCCATCCGCGGGGACAGGAGGGTGAGGAGCAGGATCGAGGGCAGCATCGCCGCGCCGGCCGCGGTCGCGTCGTACCCGAGCACCGTCTGCAGCTGAAGGACCAGGAACAGACCGCTGCCGCCGAGCGCCCCGTACACGAGGAACGTCGCGAGGTTGGCGCCGGTGAACTGGCGGTCGCGGAAGAGGACAGGCGGCAGCATCGGGTCGGCCGCCCGGTGCTCCCGGACGACGAAGGCAATCCCGGCGGCGACCCCGAGGGCAGCGGAGGCCAGGACGTCGGCCCCAACCGGGTCCTCCCCGGCAGCGATCAGCGCGTACGTCACCCCCCCGAGCGCGACCGCGCCGAGCGCCGCCCCGAGGTAGTCGAACCGGCCGTGGTGAGCGGGGTCCCTGCTCTCAGGCACGTGCCGCCCCGAGACCGCGACGATGACGACGGCCAGCGGCACGTTGAGCAGGAAGACCAACCGCCAGCTGACCATGTCGACCATGACGCCGCCGAGGAACGGGCCGACCAGCCCGGCGATGCCCGCCAGCGACGACCACAGCCCGATTGCCCGCGCCCGGTCCTCCGGCCGGAACGAGGCCTGGATCAGCGCCAGGCTGCCCGGCGTCAGCAGCGCGCCGCCGACGCCCTGCAGGGCCCGCGCCGCGACCAGCTGGCCGGTGGTCTGCGCGAGGCCGCATAGCAGCGAGGCGGCGGCGAACCAG